>CAYPPU010000024.1:0-29197 GCA_964412695.1 uncultured Alteromonadaceae bacterium
ATGACCGATTCAGCGGAGCAAGTCCATCATCGCGTATGCACATTGTGCGAAGCCATGTGTGGTTTGGTGATCAAGACGCAGGGTGAGGACGTCATCGATATTCGCGGTGACGATAATGACCCGCTCAGTCGAGGGCATGTCTGTCCCAAGGCGGTTGCGCTGAAAGACATACACGAAGACCCCGATCGTTTGCGCCAACCCATGCGCCGGATCCGCGGCAAAGCCGGCGAGTTTCACCACGAGCCCATTAGCTGGGAAGAAGCGCTGGATACGGTCGCTGACAACCTAGTGCGCATCATTAATGAACACGGCAATCATGCCCTTGGCGTCTATTTGGGTAACCCCAGTGTGCATAACTACGGCATGCTCACCCACGCCGGCAGTTTGTTTAAACACATTCGGACCAATAACCGCTTTTCCGCTACCTCGGTTGACCAGTTGCCGCATCACTTGGTGTCACTCTGGTTGTTTGGTCATCGCTTGTTATTTCCAATCCCCGACATTGACCGCTGTCAGTTTTTCTTGATGCTGGGGGCTAACCCTATTGCGTCCAACGGCAGTATTTGGACCGTGCCCGATGTGCGCAAACGTATTAAGGACTTAACCGGTCGCGGCGGACGCTTGGTGGTGGTTGATCCGCGGCGTACCGAAACCGCCGAGCTGGCGAGCGATTATGTTGCTATCAAACCGGGCACGGATGCGGCGTTACTGCTAGCCATGATTCACGTGTTGTTCCGCGATGATTTGGTTAAGACCGGTCATCTTGGCGAGTGGTTAGACGGTGTTGAAGCCGTGCAATCGGCGGTTGCCAACGCCACACCACAGTGGGCCGAGGGCTTAACGGGGATTGCAGCGGCAGTAATTGAGGAGCTCAGTCACGCTATGGCCGCTGCTGAGGGGGCTATTTGCTATGGGCGCATGGGCGTTTCGGTGCAGCGCTACGGCACCCTGTGCCAATGGGCCATTCAAATAATCAATATATTGACGGGTAACCTCGACCGAGAGGGCGGCAGTCTATTCACTTTGCCCGCTGTGGATCAGGTGACGGGATCCAGCCCCGGCGGTTTTGCTCGACACCATAGTCGGGTCCGTGGCTTGCCTGAATTTGACCGTGAACTGCCAGTGTCGGTGTTGGCCGAAGAGATCACTACGGCGGGCCCTGATCAAATCAAAGTGTTGTTCACCGGTGCCGGTAACCCGGTGCTATCGACTCCCGAGGGCCACAACTTAGAGCAAGCCTTTGAGCAGCTAGAGTTCATGTTCTCGCTGGACCCGTGGATAAACGAGACCACACGACACGCCGATATTATTCTGCCACCGACGTCACCTCTAGAGCATGACCACTATGATCTCGCGTTTCACAATAATGCGATACGCAATACGGTGCGCTTTAACTTGCCGGTGTTCGATAAACCCGAGGGCAGCATGCATGATTGGGAGATTTTTGATGCCTTGGGTAAGCGCGTTGCAGCTCGCTTAGGCGTGGATCCTCTGCCATCTATTCCGCCGGATAAAATCATCGACTTTGGACTGCGCGCTGGCCCTTACGGTGACGATACGGAAGTCGGTCTTACCTTGGAGAAGGTGTGTGCCAGTCCCTCGGGCATCGATTTGGGGCCGTTGAAGCCGCAGTTGCCAGCGCGGCTGATGACGCGTGATCAACGTATTGGCTTGGCGGTCCCCTATGTTTTAGCCGATATCGAGCGGTTATTCGCTGACCAAGAGCTAGGGGAGCCGGGTTACCGTTTGATTGGCCGGCGCCATGTTCGTGATTGCAATAGCTGGCTACATAACAGTTATCGATTGGTGAAAGGGCGTCCGCGCTGTACCGTGATGGTCAATACGGTAGATGCCCAGCGCGAGGGCTGGTCTGAGGGGGAGTGGGTGACGCTCTCGACTCGAACAGGGTCAGTCTCAGCGCAGCTCGAAATAACCGAGACCGTTATGCCGGGCGTCGTAAGTTTGCCCCATGGGTATGGTCATGGACGACCGGGTGTGCGTGCCGACGTCGCCGTTGCCCATGCTGGGATTAGCTGTAATGACATTACCGATTGTCAGTATTTGGACGATTTAAGTGGCAATGCCGCCTTAAACGGCGTTCCTGTGGTGTTAAATCGGCCGTGACGCTGGTGAAAAGCCGGTGATGACTTGCGCGCGCCGTTATCAAGGCTGGAGATTGAATTCAGCGTGAGGCGGCGTAAACGGCTATAATCGGCGCGCCTATCCCCAGGATTAATCATGAGCGAGAAACTCATTCCCACCGTACAAGTCGGCAGTGGCGATAAGTTCGTCAACGACCGCGGCGTGCATGCCATTAAAGATGGCATAAAACGCACGTCACAATCGGGTGAACTGCTCGCCAAGCCCGATTGGTTACGTGTGCGCATCAAAAGTAGCCCTAAGTTCGAAAACGTTCAGGAAATCGTGCATGAGCACCGGCTGGCAACGGTCTGTGAAGAGGCCAAGTGCCCCAATATGAGCGAGTGTTGGAGCGCCGGCACCGCCACCATTATGCTCATGGGTGACGTCTGCACCCGCGCCTGCCGGTTCTGTTCAGTCAATACTGGCAACCCCAAAGGCTGGCTCGATCTTGAAGAGCCCGCTAATACCGCGCGGGCAGTGAAGCTTATGGGGCTGCGCTACGTGGTACTCACATCTGTGAATCGCGATGATTTGCCTGATGGTGGTGCAGGCCACTACGCCGCTGTTGTCAAAGCGGTTAAGGCAGAAAATCCAGAAACCGCTGTGGAGGCATTGACTCCAGACTTTCTTGGCGACTTGGCAGCGGTAGAAGTTCTTGTTGACTCCGGGATCGAGGTATTCGCGCAGAATGTAGAGACCGTTGAGCGACTGACACATCCAGTGCGCGATCCGCGAGCGGGGTACCAGCAAACCTTGGATGTGCTTGCCCATGGTAAGGCCCATCGTTCCGACGTAATTACCAAGACCTCCCTAATGCTGGGGCTAGGGGAGACTGAGGATGAACTCAAAGCCTGTATGGACGACTGTCGCAAACACAATGTTGATGTTTTAACGCTAGGTCAATATTTACAACCGACTCGGCATCACCACCCGATTGCGCGTTACGTGACTCCCGAGGAATTTGAAACGTATCGGAATTGGGGGTTGGAGCGCGGTTTTATGGAAGTGGTCTCGGGTACCTTTGTGCGTTCAAGCTATCGCGCGGAGCGCGTGCTCGAGGGCAACAACGTCGGACTGCACGACCCGCGCTAAGCAGGTAGGATTGAGATCATGAGTATCGCCTTTAAACGTGTTGGACTATTGGGGCGCCGGGAGCATCCCGGCGTCTCCCAGGTTGTCGCTAACCTGCTGAATTTATTTGATAAGCGTGGCATCGACGTGGTGTTAGAAGACCGCTTAGCGAGTTTGTCCCACTTTGAAAAGCGTGACATGAAACACCGCGATGCCATCGGCGAGATGGTTGATTTGGCGGTCGTGATTGGCGGCGATGGCTCGCTGTTGAGTGCCGCGCGCACGCTGGTTAAACACGACACCCCTGTTATCGGTATCAACCGTGGGCGGTTGGGATTTTTGACTGATATCAGCCCGGACGAGTTGAGTGAACAGGTCACGTCGGTATTAGATGGTCATTACACACGCGACTCACGTTTTTTGCTCGATGTTACGGTTATGCGTGGTGCTGTGGCGGTGGGCGAGGGAGACGCTCTTAATGATGTGGTGGTGAATTCTGGCACCTCGGCGCAAATGATCGAATTCGAACTCAACGTCGACGGTGAGTTTGTCTATCGTCTTAATGCCGACGGCTTGATTGTGGCGACACCCACGGGATCTACCGCTTACAGCATGTCGGGTGGTGGTCCCATTATGAATCCATCGTTGGATGCCATTGTGTTGGTGCCGATGTTTCCCCATTCGTTGACGAGTCGTCCTATTGTCGTTCATGGCGACGCGGAGATACGCATTGATGTGGTGGCGCGTAACAAAAGTAATCCGCCAGTGACTTGTGATGGCCAGGTGTCCATTACAGCTCAGCCAGGAGACTCGGTGATTATTCGCAAGAAAACTGAGCGTTTAACCTTACTGCACCCCCCTGGCTACAGTTTCTATGCCAGTTGTCGAGACAAGCTGCGTTGGTCAGACAGCCTTGCCAAATGAGATCCGACAAGCGCCGATAAGTTTTCTATTGGTAGTGCTTTGCACTATCAGTTTCGTCTTGTTTTATCCGTTAAAGCAAATCTCGCTGCTAGAGTGGTTTAATTTCGTGCCTGTTAACGTAACACCCCGAGGAGCACGCTACGGTGAGCTGGGCAATGATTGGTGGCGTTTTGTCACTCCGGTCTTTCTACATTTTAGCTGGATGCACCTGGTGTTTAACTGCTTGTGGTTGTGGGAATTCGGCAAACGCATTGAAATTCCCTTGGGCTCACTGAATCTAACCGGTCTATTTTTGGTGTCGGCGATAGCCAGTAACGGCGTGCAATATCTCTGGGTGGGGCCATCTATCTTTGGCGGCATGTCAGGGGTGGTGTATGCCTTGCTGGGATTCCTCTGGTCAGCCAACCGACTCCGACCCGATTGGCTGGCGCCCCTACCGCCTGCGCTGTTTGGCTTTTTGCTGGTGTGGTTGCTCATTGGCGTCAGTGGCGCACTGGAGTTTTTGGGTGTAGGGGCTGTGGCCAATGGTGCCCACGTTGGCGGCTTGGTGCTGGGCATGATTGCGGGCGCCCTCATGGCATTACTGACTCGAACAGCCCGGCGGTAGTTCAGGAGACAATACCCATGGCAGATGATCCCTACTTAGACACCATTCGAGCCATGGACCGCTCCGTCTATGACCGTTTACTGACGGCGTTGTCGACAGGGCGCTGGCCCGATGGACGAACACTAACTGCCGAGCAGCGTGAGCACAGTATGCAAGCGGTCATTGCCTGGGGCGAAATGCACCTACCTCCCGAGGAGCGCGTGGGTTTTATTGATAAAGGGCATAAAGCGGGGGACAGTTGTGATGATCCCCAACCCGTTACCATTTTGGATTCCTAACCATGGCTGAAGTTATCGGCAATGTTCGCAAGATGTTGACTGCGTTGGACCAACCGGTCAGTTACCACTGGTTGGCAGGTGACCAGCAAGTTGGGCTCAACGATGCCTTGGGCAAGACTATCCAGATACGATTTCTGGGCAGCATCAATTGTGTGCATTGCAATCGCGTCACCAAAAAAAGTTTCAATCAGGGCTATTGCTATCCTTGTTTGCAGCGGTTGGCCCAGTGCGATAGCTGTATTGTGAAACCCGAAAAATGCCATTTTCATGAGGGTACCTGTCGAGAGCCCGATTGGGGTGAGGCGAACTGCAATATTGACCACGTGGTCTATCTGGCGAACACCTCGAGCATTAAAGTGGGTATTACACGGGGCACGCAGGTGCCCACGCGTTGGATGGATCAGGGCGCGACGCAGGCTCGGCCCATTGCGCGAGTAGCTAGTCGTTATCAGTCAGGATTATTGGAAATCTTAATTGGTGAACATGTCGCGGATAAGACCGCTTGGCAGACCATGCTAAAAGGCAATGGCGAGCCAGTCGATTTGGTTGCCAAGCAGGCTGAGCTTTGGCAACACTGCCGAGCGGGTATAGAGGCGCTGCAGTCCCAGTTTGGTCTTTCGGCCATTCAATGGCTCGATGACAGTGAGAATGTTGAGATCGATTACCCGGTCCTCAATTGGCCTACTAAAGTGAAGGCCCACAACTTAGATAAGACCCCAGATATTGAGGGCACCTTGATGGGTATCAAAGGCCAATATTTAATGCTGGATACTGGTGTTATCAATATCCGTAAATACGGCGGTTACAACTTAGAACTTAGGATTTTTTGAAGATGCGCGACGGTGCTCCACAGACAATTTACCGCAAGGACTACCAAGTACCAGTCTTTACAGTCGATAAGGTTTCACTCGATTTTAGTATTCACCCTGGGTACACCGTAGTGGCCTCTAAGCTGTTTTTGCGTCGCACAGGCGCTGCCGATGCGCCCTTATGTCTAGACGGTGAAAAGCTAGATATTGTCGCGCTAAAGCTCGATGACAAATTGTTGGAAGCCTCGGACTATCAATACGACGGTAGCTGTTTGCAGATTGATGGCGTTGCCGATACAGCTGTGTTCGAAGCGGAGGTGCGAATTCAGCCGGAGGAGAATACCTCCTTAGAGGGGCTATATCGTTCGCGAACGATGTATTGCACCCAGTGTGAGGCCGAGGGCTTTCGTAAAATTACCTTTTATCCGGATCGGCCTGACGTATTGGCGGTATTTACGGTCTCCATTGAGGCCGATCAAGCACAGTGCCCCGTGCTTTTGAGCAACGGCAATCCGATTGAGTCCCAGGTATTAGGAGATGGGCGACATCGAGCTGTTTGGCATGATCCTTGGCCCAAGCCTAGTTATTTGTTCGCACTCGTTGCGGGCGATTTGGAACGTGTGTCTGACTGCTTTGTTACGGTCTCGGGGCGCGAGGTTGACCTTCATGTATATGTTGAGGCCAAGGACGTAAATTACTGTGGCCATGCGTTGGCCTCACTAAAGCGCGCTATGCGTTGGGATGAGGAGGTATATGGACTCGAGTATGACCTTGATCTGTTCAATATTGTCGCCGTAGATGATTTCAACATGGGGGCGATGGAGAACAAGAGCTTAAATATCTTCAATACCTCTTGTGTCCTAGCAGATCCGGATATCACGACGGACGCCGGTTATCAGCGTATTGAGGCCATCGTGGCCCATGAGTACTTCCACAACTACTCAGGCAATCGTGTCACCTGCCGTGATTGGTTTCAGTTGAGCTTGAAAGAGGGTTTTACCGTTTTCCGCGACGCTGAATTTTCGGCCGATATGAACGCGAGGGGTGTGAAGCGTGTGGAAGACGTGGCGTTTCTTCGCACCCATCAGTTCGCTGAAGATGCAGGCCCCATGGCGCACCCGGTACGTCCCGATAGTTTTATTGAGATCTCGAATTTTTATACCTTGACCGTCTATGAAAAGGGCGCTGAGGTGGTACGCATGCTGCATACGTTACTTGGCCACGATGCTTTTATTGCCGGTGCCAAGGACTATTTTGCGCGCCATGATGGACAGGCCGCTACCTGTGAGGATTTTGTGCTGGCCATGGAGCGCACGTCCGGCCGCGACCTGGCGCAGTTTAGGCGCTGGTACGAGCAAGCGGGTACGCCGACGTTAACCGTATCAGGTGATTACGATGCCGCAACCCAGTGTTATCAGTTGAGGGTCAAGCAACATAATGCTGACACCCCGGGACAGAGCGATAAGCTGCCCCTGCATATTCCGTTGGCAGTAGGTTTGTTAGTAGAGGGTAAGCCGCTGATTCTCAGTGACGACAGCAGCACGCGTTTGCTTGAGGTCACCGAGGAAGAGCAGACGTTTGAATTTACGCAGGTACCGTCAGCGCCTGTGCCCTCGCTGTTGCGGGAGTTTTCTGCGCCGGTGCGCCTGGATACCACGTTGTCGGGTGACGACTTGCAGCAGCTGATTGCCGGTGACGACGATGACTTTGTGCGCTGGGACGCTTTTCAACGCTACGCCAGTGAGGTGATAGAGGGGCTGCAGTTGGGAGCTCAGCCGCCTACCGGTTTCCTAGATGCGGTCTCAGGGGCGCTGGCCTTGGATATGGATGCGGCGACCCGCGCCCACCTGCTAACGCTGCCCACTGAAGAGTTGTTGGCCGACCGCGCCGCCAATACCGGCAAAGTCGACGTTCACGGTTTGCATTCGGCCCGCGAAGCATTGAAGGCTTTGTTGGCTGAGCGCTTCTCTGAGCAGTGGCGTGGGCTTTATGACGCTGAGGTAGCGCAACCCTATCAGGCGTTCGGCGAGCAAATAGGCGCGCGCGCCTTGAAGCATTTGGCATTAGATTATTTGTGTCACGCGGCTGACCCGGCGCTTGAGCAGGCAGAGCAATTATTTGCGACAGCCGATAATTTGACCGACCGCTTGGCGGGCTTACGCTTGCTGGTTAAATGCGCGCCTGTGTCTCAGAGAGAAGCTGCCCTAGACCAGTTTTACAACGATTGGCGCCATGAAGCTTTGGTGGTGAATCAGTGGTTTACCCTGCAGGCCACGCGTCCGGCTTCAGACGCCGTCGATTCGGTACAGGCCTTAAGTGAGAGTCCCATCTTTGATTGGCGTAACCCCAACAAGGTCAGGGCGCTCATCGGCGCCTTTGCATCCGGCAATCCCGTGGCATTTCACCGCGAGGACGGCGCGGGCTATCGCTTGCTCGCCGATGCCATCATTCGGTTGCAAAGTGCCAATCCTCAAATTGCGTCGCGCCTGTGTGCGCCATTGACGCGCTACCGGCGCTATGCCGCCGGTGTCGACTTGATGCGCGCCGAACTTGAGCGCATTGCAGCTCTACCTGAGCTATCGCAGGATGTCTTTGAGGTCATTGATCGCTCCCTTAAGGGGTAACGGCGTCTAGATGACGCGTGGTTGCGGGTTCCGCTAGCGCGTTGGATAGAGTGCTAGCTCGTCAGCATGGGCGACGGCCGGATCCTTGTCCTGACTGCGTACGGCGCTGAATAGGGCATCGCCTTGCCAGCGATCCGATGTGGTCGAAAATAACGCGGCGTCTAGACGCCGAATTTCGCTGGCGAGGTTTGCATTTACTGAGGCCGCTAGGCGTGTCAGTGTCAAAGGTGTGGTTAGCTTGAGCCTTGCCTGACCCCAACCGATAAGTGCGTCTCGCGCTGCGAGGGGATCGTTTCGACTGCAGGCCACTTTGAGAGAGACTAAACTTCGACTGGCGCTGCCGTTATCAGTGACGACTTGAGCGCTTTTGTGTGATTGTCGGTTGCGCCACAGTAATCCGCCTAAGATGATCGCTACTAGCCAGCCGAATCCGGTCGCAATCTGCCAAGCCAGTAGGACTTCGCTGCCGCCCGGCTGTTCCGTGGTCTGGCTTGAAGGGGTGGCGGCGGCTGAAACCACATTGGTCCCGCCAGCGACGGCGACAGCTGTCTTGGGAAGCCGCGCGTACTCTAGCTGGTCAGTTTCTGTATTCCACCAGGGGATTACCTTCTCGGGTAACTCCCAGGATCCGCCCTGAGTGGCGACCAGGGCCTCGCTTTGCAGGCGGTAGCCTTCTATGCCACCGTTGATTTCGCGCTGTTCAATGGTTTCTTGATCGGGGTAAAATTTTAGGCCGTCTAAATTGAGGCGCTGCCCCAAGCTCGTAATGGGCGGCAACTGACTGCCTTGTAGACCTTCAGCGGTAATTTCAATGCGCCGTGTTGCCGAATCCCCAACACCTAGCGTGTCAGGCGGTGTACTCCAACTGCCCTTGAGGCTTAGATTGCGTGCTGGCAGCCAGGTCTCACCCGGGAAGGTATCGGGTACGGGTTTCACTGTTAGCGTGATCGGGGTGGTTTCTAGGGCCACTCGACGCCCCAGACGCGCACCCAATAATGATCGTCCGGGTAGGAGCTCGCGGGCGCTAAAGGTGATGGCGGGGATGGCAAGCTCGCCCGATTGCTGAGGGAATACGGCATAGCGCAATTCCGTCACCTGCCAGAGTCGACCCCCGACCCGGCGTTGAAAGCTTTTTTGTTCAAGAGTCTCGACATAGGCATTGTCAATATCGAGTTCGGATACCGCACGGTTGTCTAGGTTGATGGCTTGCTGCAGCGTGATGGTGAGTAGAACCTGCGCCTGTACGTAGACCTCGGAGCGATCGACCTTAGCGTCGAAGTAGACCAGCTCATCACCAACTGCCACTTTGGGAGCGGGTGCGACTTTAATGGCGATGGGAGTCGAGCTCCGGCCACCACTGGTAAATCCCGGTATTGTCATGATGCCTTCTCGCAGTGGTGCGAGATCCAACTCCAATGTGCGCGTGACGGTTTGTTGGCCATTAATGAAACGGGCGTTGGTCGCGCTGGAGCTTTGCAAAATTTCAAAATCGCGCTGCAGTTCAGCCAGATCCACCTCCTCCGGGTGTTCGCCTTCATCACCAGACAGGACCAATCGTAGGGTCTCACCCAGTGCTATTTCAGTGCGATCTACCGTGGCGGTAAGGCGCGCTTCAACGCCGGCCGATAGCACCAGCATACACAGGCTACAGAGCAGCGCGCCGCCGCGGTTACCAGCGAATATCTTCATCGGGTTCTTCTCCTCGGCGCAGGCGTTGCAGGCTTTCGTAGCGGAATTTGCGTTGAAGCAACCCGCCGGGGTCATCGGGTACACGTCGGAGCCATTGCTCTAGTGCCTGCTGTTTTTCTAGCGCCTGATCAAACTTGGCCATTTGTGCTTGAGTCTCTTCGTCCATTTCCGGCTCACCTTCAGGCTGCCCGTTCTGCTGGGACGAGGCCTCGTCATTAGTGTTCTGCTCATTTGGATCCTGACTGTCATTGGAGGACTGATCGCTATTAGCGTTTTGAGCATCTTCATCACTGTTATTGGATGATGAATTCTGCGACGACTCATTGTCCTGGTTCGAGTCATTTTGCTCTGGATCAGTCTTGGATTCTGAGCTTTCCGATTGCTGATCGTTCTCTGAGGAATCACTGTCCTCAGCGTTGTCGTTGTCACTCTGTTGCTGTTGCTCGTTTTGTTGCTGCTCTTGTTGTTCGAGTAATTTTTTTAGTAACTCCCGGTTATCGAGCGCGTCCTGTCGATCGGGTTGCAATGCTAAAGACTGATCATAGGCTTCAATGGCTTTTTCAAGATCGCCGGTGTGAGCCAAGGCATTGGCTTTGTTGTACCAGCTGTCAGCCGTATCATTCTTGTCAAAAGCTTCGGCGGCTTGGCGCCAATCTTTGGCTTGATAATGCGCCGTGCCTGCCCAATCACTGTTGTCAAAAAGACCGGCGGCAGTTTTTGCATCACCTGCTTCTAATGCTGCCGCGCCGCGCTGATCAGAGGTTTTGAAAAGCTCATTCAATAGATCCGCTTGAGCGGGCTCGGTATGCATAAGGGGTAGCAGCAACAATGCGGCGAGAGCTCCACGGCGAAACAGTGGTAGTAGGCCCAGCGCAAGAACGAGTGCCAACCAATTGCCTTGGTCCAGCCAGTTATCAGTGCGACGATCCAGCGCTATGCGATCGTCCACTTCGACCTCGATACCTTGCCCAATGCGATCGACGTCGCTGTTGTCCACGCTGACACTTTGATAGCGAGCATCCAGATCGCTGGCAATGCTTTCCAGTTGTTCGATATCAAGTACCGGTATGACGATATTGCCGTCTTCGTCACGCATGAAGCCGCCCTCGGGACGAGGGATCGGGGCACCAGTGGGGGTACCAAAGCCCAAGATATCCAGAGATGCGTTAGCCTTCTGAAGTCGTTCTTGGGTGTCAGCAATATCCAGTTTGGGAATACCATCGGTCATGAGTAGTATTTGGCCGTTCGCCACGCCAGCACTCTGAAGCAACGATGCCGCTAGTGACAGCGCTGTTTCAGCGTCCGAGCCCGGAAGGGGCATGATTGCAGGGTCCAACGCCGGTAGCAGGTTTTCAATGGTGTTACGGTCATCGGTCAACGGCGAGACAACGTGCGCGTCACCGGCATAGACCACCAAGCCGGTCAGCCCCTCGTCACGGGTCGCGAGCAAATCGAGAATTTTCTGTCGCGCTCGGCGGCTCCTGCTGGGTTGCGTATCGGTGGCCGACATCGAGGCGCTCAGGTCCAACACAATAACCAGCGCATCGGCCTTTTGAAATACCGGCACATCGATCTTTTGAAGGCTAGGACCAGCAATGCCCAGAACGGCCAGAGCGAGTCCTAATAAAACAATGCCTTGGCCGCGCCGGCGGTGTGTCTTCATCTCGCCGTCAAGTAAGTAGGGCAGCAGTGCGGGATCGATAACCTCTTTCCAGCTTCCGGCACTGCGTGACAGACGCCACAATAACCAGCCCGCCGGCACTAACCACAGGAGCAGCCAGAGGGCTTCAGGGCGCAACAGATGTGGGGCTTCCGCCATCATGCGCGCTGGCCCCCAAGGAAAAAGCCCAGTGCCGACGACGCTCGTAAAACCACCAGTACCAACGCTAGCCCAAAGGCGATCAACAGCGGCAGGTACGCGAGAGATTGTTCGGGTCGAAAGGTCGACACCGCCTGCTCCACCGGTTCCAGTTCATCCAGAAGTTGATAGATGCCCTGCAGCTCGGCAGGTGTGCGCGCGCGGAAATACCGTCCCCCAGTGGCTAGGGCAACGGCGTTTAATAAGCCTTCATCCACCTCACCCGCACCACGACCAGTGGTACCTAAACGGCGGCTGATGCCAATCGTGTACACGCGAACCTGCATCTCTGCGGCTAGCGCCGCCGCCTCCATGGGATCTACAGTGCTTGCTGTGTCTTGACCGTCGGTCAGCAGAATCAACACACGAGACTCTGCCGGCCGCTCGCGCAAGCGCTTGATAGCCAGGCCTAGGGCGTCACCAATGGCGGTATCTTCGCCAGCAAAACCCAGTTGTGACTCACGAATAAATTGGGTCACGGTGCCGGTATCAAAGGTCAGGGGAGCTTGCACATAAGCCCGAGTACCGAACAAAATCAAACCCACGCGGTCACCCGCACGGCGCTCAGTAAAGTCGGCGGCGATAGCTTTAACGGCTTCAATCCGTGATACCAGACGATTTCCCACTTGCATGTCTTCAATCTGCATGCTGCCGGACAAGTCGATAGCTAACATTAGGTCGCGGCCTGAATTAGGTAATTCGATCGGATCACCCACCCAAAGGGGGCGTGCGGCGGCGATAATCAATGACAGCCATATGAGCCACAGTAAAACCGTTTGGAGCAGGCCCGCGCGCGTCCCGCTACCACTATCAGACGCCAGATCACGCCAGCGCTGACCAAAGGGTGCCCGTAGAGCGGCTTCCTCGCCCGCAGCCACTCGGGGTAGCAACAGCATCAATAGTGGTACGGGTATCAATACAAGGAGCCAGGGTAGGGCGATATCAAGCATGCTGCCCCCGATGGTTCTTAACCCATGCTCGCGCGGCGGCCAGGGTTTCCGGGCTCAAGGGTATGACGTCTTGTTCGTATACCGAATTCAATGGCTCGAATACGTTGTTGCTATCTGCTGAGGCTGTGGTGTGAAGAAAATGAATCCATGCTTCCCCATGCAGCTGCGCCACGTCGCTGACCGGCCAAGCACGCAACGCGGTGGCTTTAAGCAAGGCGTTAAGCTGCGCTAGAGCCGTGCTATCGGTGATCACAATGGCGTCCAGTGCCGTCAGTGCCAGCCTGCGATATCGATTTCTGTGCCAGCGTCGCCACGCGCTCAGCCCGGCAGTTAACAGCGCCGTCAGCGTCAACGCCAGTAATAGCCACCAGCCCGGTGCGAGCGGCCACAGACCAATCGCGTCGGGTTCTCGAAGAGGTGCGAGTTGCTGAAGAGCTGTTTCTAAATCCACGCCCTACCTCACGGGGAAGTAGCGCTGAAGGACAGGCAGTGGGCTGTCCTCAGTGGAGAGATTGATAATAGGAATTCGCAGACCTCGGTATTGTTGCTTGAGCTCGGCTTGATGCGCCTGAAATTCCCGTTGGTAGCGCTCCCGCAGTTGGGCACTGCCAGTTTCCAATGCACTGCGACCGGATTGATCTGCCACGACGTAACGACCCGCTTTAGGCAGCTCGCGTTCGAGGGGATCATTGACCGCGATGGCCGTTATCTGAACGTGGCGAACTAGGCTGCGTAGCGCTTCAAGGGTGCCGGGCAACAAGCCCTCCTGAAAATCGCTGATCAAAAACAAGCTGCTGCCGGGACGGGCAATGCGCTGAATCTGACGCAGCTGCTCGTCTAGACCCAGTTCTTTCCCAGACTCGGCGTGGGCTTTGGCGAGTTCACCAATCATGGCCAGGACCGCTCGTCGTGAGCGTGCTGGCCGCACGTCTTGGGCTTGGGTGCCCGTGAAAACCATGCCACCGACGCGCTCACCACGCTCTAGGGCGGACCACAGCAACAAGCTCGCGGTATGTGCTGCGAGCACCGATTTGAAACAGTTGCGGGAGCCGAACTGCATAGACTGCCGGAGGTCTGCGGCGACAAGTACCGGTCGCTCTCGCTCCTCGTGGAACAGCTTGGTGTGCGCCTCGCCCGATCGAGCGGTTACTCGCCAGTCAATGGCGCGGACATCGTCACCCGCAGCGTACTGGCGCACTTCTTCAAATTCGACTCCACGGCCACGACGCTGGGAGCGTTTCGCACCTGCAAGGTGCGCCAGCGCGCGATTGCTTCGGCTGACGTTGAGGTAGCGCGCGTCAAATCGAGCCGCAATCAGCGCCGCGGGGTCAATCTGGGCGCCGCGAATGGGGTGGGCTTGGAGTCTGGACACGTTATTAGCCTACAGGCACCACCGCGAGCAGTTTATCCACTACCTGGGTTGTGGTGATCCCGGATGCTTCGGCCTCAAAGGCTACGATGAGGCGGTGTTTCAGACAGTCGACAGCGACTGCTTGAACATCATCGGGGCTGACATAATCGCGGCCATGCAGGTAGGCGTTGGCGCGAGCGCAACGGTCTAGCGCGATAGTGGCCCGGGGACTGGCACCAAATTCCAGCCAGCTGGCCAGTTCGCTATCATAGGCGGCGATCTCCCGTGTGGCGATGACCAACTGCACTATGTACTGCTCCACCGCCTCTGACATATGGATATTGAGTACCGCTTTTCGCGCGGCAAATATGGCGTCCTGACTGATAGCTGTCGGCGCACCCTCGCTGTTACCGCCGGCTTCTTGACGGGCCAACCGCAAAATATCCATTTCCGCAGCGGCGTTGGGGTAGGAGACGTTGACCTGCATTAGAAAGCGGTCGAGTTGCGCCTCGGGTAACGGGTAGGTGCCTTCCTGCTCAATAGGATTTTGAGTGGCCATCACCAAAAATAGGCCGGGAAGCGGATACGTGCGAGTGCCAATACTGACCTGACGCTCTGCCATGGCCTCAAGCAAAGCCGATTGGACTTTGGCAGGTGCCCGGTTGATCTCATCGGCCAAGATGAGGTTATTGAAGATCGGTCCCTGTTGGAACTCGAAGACCCCTTGCTGCGGCCTAAAAATGTCGGTGCCTGTGACATCGCCCGGTAGCAGATCAGGCGTGAATTGAATTCGGTGAAAGCTGCCCTCTATCCCTTCTGCCATCTGTTTGATGGCGCGGGTTTTTGCCAGGCCAGGGGCGCCCTCGACCAAGAGGTGGCCATCCGCCAGCAGCGCAATTAAAAGTTTATGAATGAGATCGCGTTGCCCGATTATCTGGCTGTCCAGCCATTGCTCGAGCTGTTGTAGAGGGGTTGTGGTCACGGTTAACACTCGCCAATTCGTTGGTTTGGGATATGGTGCTAACTATGACAGATACAACCCCTAAAAGGTTCGATTTCCGGCGATATTCACGTCCTCATTCGGGTCTAGGCTGACCTAGAGCGGTCAGAACCCGGACAGTTTGTGGCATCCCGTGACGCCGTTAACACCATCCCACTGATCGTGGCGGCCCTCGCGCCAGCCTTGCAGCCAGTAGGCCCTTTGCGGGTCGACAGTGTGGGGGCAAAGCTCACTAGATCGACCCGATAAACCCATCTGATAGCCCCGGTCAAAGGCTCGTTGTTTCATGTCACGTTTAGCTCTTCGCATTAATATCTCCCAATGAAAGCCACCAAGGACGCCAAGCGCCACGGTTTGACGCTCGTCCGCTTGGATCGGCAAGAAAAGGTTTGTAAGAGTTCGCTGACAAAGTAGTCAGCCAGGGAAGCAGGCGTGGCGCATCCAACGATGGCGGACCGGATCTGGTGACCAAGCTCATCGGAGGCACCCGCAGGTAGCGTGTTCTCCACAACTCCATCGAAACACAGTCTGGGATCTGTGTCGAAAACCGATTTGTTCTAAACTTGTTCCCAAAATACGATGCGGGAATAAGGTAGAAAAATTATGAGCGCTGAGCCCTCTGAAAGCTCCCAGCGAACCCATGCTGACCCCTCACGTATTGCCCAATCAAGCCGCGATCCGGGGCCATTTCGGCGCTGGATGATGTCTCGATTACTCTGGCGGCAGGCAGATCCCAATCGCCGACGGGCACTCTTAGCGTCCCAAGATAAGCAATTACGCGCTGAGGCTGCCCCTGAACTGCATTTTTTCCATCAGCCGGGGGAACCCCACAGCGAGCTGGCCTTACAGGCGCTGCCAAGAATAGCGGATCGCTACAAATTAAAACCCCAATTACATCTGGTGCCCGGCCCCTCGGGAGCCAACAACCCCGAACCGGAGCTTTTGCCTCTTATGGCCGCTAACGATGCGCGCCGGGTTGCCCCCTATTATGGCCTGCAGGCCGATGCGGGCGGCGACCTGCCTTTGAGCCCAGTCTCTGAGCCCGAGGCGGGGGCCGCATTACAGAGAAGTTTGGGGCATTACGGCAGCGGCATGTTTTACATGGGCGGGGTTTGGTACTGGGGGGTCGATCGCTTGTGCCACTTGGAGGCACGACTTCGTGAGCTGGGATTTGACACGCAACCCGATGAGCCGTTTTGCTTTGCCAGACCCTCGGAGCAGGTTGCCGAGGGGGCAGGCCGAAGTCTTACCTTGGAATTCTACGGTTCGTTGCGCAGCCCCTACACCGCAATCGCCTGGCCGCGAGCGCGTGCTTTGTGTGAGAAATCAGGCATTCGGTTGGCGCTAAAACCGGTATTGCCTATGGTCATGCGGGGAGCGCCGGTGAGCCGTGTGAAAGGCTTCTATATCTTTGGCGACACGGCCCGAGAGGCAGAGTGGCACGGCCAACGCTTCGGGCCCTTTTATGACCCTATTGGCGAGCCGGTCAAGCGCGCTTATCGCTTGCTGCCCGCGTTGCGTGCCTCGGGGCAATTCGACGATTTTTATGGTGCCTTCTTGCGTGCTGCCTTTCAGCAAGGACGCAATTTGTCGACCCGACGCGGCTTTTGTCGTCTGCTGGAGGACTGCAATCTGGACAAATCCTTGTGGCAGCAGGCCAGTGCCAACACGGCGATGCCTGAGGAGATCGAAAACAACCGTTTGGCTATGTATGCCTTGCCCAGCTGGGGTGTGCCGACAATTCGGCTAATGGATGAGCAAGGCGAGGAGCTGTTCCACGCCTTCGGTCAGGATCGTTTGTGGTTGGTGGCGCGTTACTTGGAACAGCGAGTGCCCGGCTAAAACTCAAACTGTGCAGGCTTCGGTGACATCTGCGATAAATACTTCTCTGGTATCACCGGGGGACGGCGTGCAGCGGATTAGACGAAAAGTACCACTAAAATCTTCAACCAGCGCCGTGCAGTTTTCGACCCAATCGCCGTCGTTGCAATACATAACACCGCAGTATTCACGGATGGCGGGGTAGTGCAAATGCCCGCATATAATGCCGTCCAAGCCCCGGTCGAGGGCGAGGCGAATGCCTGCCTCTTGGTAGGCATTAATCGCCTGCTCTGCCTTGCCAACATTACCTTTAACCCAGGTTGCCAGAGACCAGCGAGAACGTTTTAGCCGGTCACGAACTCTGTCGTTCCAGCGATTTAGCCACATTAAAATATCGTAGGCGAGATCGCCTAGTAGACGGTTGAGGCGCGTAAATCGCACCGCATAGTCGAGTTCATCGCCGTGGGTAACTAGCATCTGTTTACCATTAGCTGTGGTGTGAACGACTTTTCGTCGAATATCGATGGCACCCAGTTCACTGTTGCAGAGTGTTCGAAAAGCCCAGTCATGGTTTCCAGGCACATAAATCACTTTGGTTTTTCGCCGCGAGAGTTTCATGATTTTGCGAATAACTTGATTGTGGCTGGGGGGCCAGTTGACGCGCTTCTGCATGGCAAGAAGATCAATGATATCCCCGACCAGATACAGTTTTTCGCACTGAACTCTGTCCAATAAGGCCAGTAATTCGTCCGCCTTGGAGTGGGCACTGCCCAGATGTACATCTGAAATCCACAAACTACGGCAATAGACTTTTTCGTCGGGGCGCTCCGCTTTCATGTGGCTATCGACTCCCCTAGGTAGCGCTGTCTTTTTCGTGGTTTTAGTCGATCGAGATCAACCAATACGAAGCCGTCAACACAATCACCGAAATCTGGATCCACATTGAAGGCAGTAAAGACCACACCTTCAGGTTCAGCTACCTGAGCGTAATGCTTATAGAGTACCGGTACCGGCAGCCCCGCTTCGGCGAGGTTATCTCGCAGTGCTTTGAAGTCGGTTTCGAGATCGATACCCAGAACGTTTTCACGCATTTCACGCTCTACATCCGGATCAAATGTAAAGGGATTGCGGGGGTCTACTCCTACATCAAGACTGTTGTAGTAGGTTTGATAGTAGAGCGCGATCTGCGCAATCGCTTTTGAACCATAGTGACGGCTAATTGAGGCGGGCCCAAACAAATAGCGGGTGTTGGGATGCTTTTTTAGATAAGCGCCGATGCCGTACCAAAGATAGTCCAAGCTCTGTCGAGTTTGGTATTTCGGTTGTACAAAGCTCCGGCCCAATTCCAACCCCTGCGCAAAATAGGGTGCCATGCGATGGTCGAAACGAAACAATGAATGGGTATAGAGACCGTCCAGGCCACGGGTTTCGATGATTTTCTGCACGTCACCCAGTCGGTAGGCGCCCACGATTTCCCGATCTTCTGGATCCCAAAGTACCAAGTGTTGATAGTCTCGATCATAGCGATCCAGATCGCGTGGATTGCCCGAGCCCTCACCGATCATACGAAACGTTAATTCACGCAATCTGCCAATTTCCCGTATGACACACGGTGAGTCATCAAGCCGGGTGAGATAGATGTGTTTTCCATCGTGGGTCTGACCCAACTGCTCGCATTGCTTCAGCTCCTGGCGCATCAACTCAGCTGACTCTGCAGGGGCGATAGTCTCTACAGTGCGGAAAATCGGCTTGCCGTTTTTACCGAGTCGATACACGTGCTTGCGGAACAGGCTGGCAACCTTCTTGGCGGTGAAGTCGGTGGCGCTATAAATTTCATGAGGAACAGCGCGACCAATACGTACGTCTACCGTATTGTGACTTTGCTTGAACATCTCACGAACCAACCAAATGGTGGAAAGCGGCTTCGCGAGAAATGACAGGCTGTAGAAGAACACCGAGTTTCGCCCTTTCACGTGAATGGGCAGGATGGGTGACTGGGTGGAAGAAGCAATTTTGACAAACCCGGAAAGCCACTTCTCATCACGTATGCCTTGAGGGCCTAGCCTAGAGACTTCACCTGCTGGAAAAATAATTAGCGCACCTTCCCGGTGAAGGTGCTCTCGAATATTACGCAGATTTTGGCGTGCGGTATTACCGCCCATATTGTCGACGGGTAGCAGAACCGAGTGCAGTGGCTCGATCGCCAGAAGTAATTCATTCGCGACTACCTTTACGTCGGCGCGAACCTGGCGCACCAGATTAACCAGTGCTAGACCGTCGAGTGAGCCAATGGGGTGGTTGGCAACAATCACTACGCGGCCTTCCGTTGGGATGCGAGTCCGCTCGAATTCACGGGTTCTCAGGCTGAAGTCGAAGTACCGAAGGGTTTGGTCGACGAAGTCATAACCCTTTAAGTGAGGGTAGGTGGCTGCAAATTGCTTGAAGCGAGACTCATAAAAAAGAAACGCAAAGAACTTGATAATGATCTTGGCTATCCGCTGGTGTCTGTGCGTGAAATCGGGATAGCGCTGTGCAATTACCTGCTCTAGATCGATCATGGCTGTGATCATTTCCCCTTGAATGTGTCGAGAGTGTCTGTTGGCTTGGCGTACCATTGCCAACGACCACGTCAAGTTAGTGACGATCTGTTCAAGTTACTGGCGATCTGTTACAGAGGTGTGCAGAAAATATGACAGTTTTGTGGCGACAGCCGTTTCACTCTTTACGGGGGGCTTGGGTGAGAGTAGGTTTCGCCAGCTCGACCTTTCACGCTGCAGTCCTCGCTGCAAAAGAGGGACATTAAATTATATGAAGCACCTTCCAATCGTAATCCTCTCGCTATTCTTGGCAGCCTGTGAGGGTGGCACTGTTGACGCGGATGCGGCGGGGATAGCGCAACTTAATACCTCTCAGCGCGATGCCATCATGCGCTCGGTCGAAAGCGTCATTAATGCTTACCCTGCTGCGCCGCCGTCCCTTAGTGGGGAGCTGGCTGTAGAAGCAAATCACTGGGCGATTCAGATTGCATTGTGGCGCGGGGGTGTTCGGCTAGGGCGCGGTTATGCCATCGCGACTACCACTCTGGAAGAGGCGGCGGTTGTAGCCACAAGTAACGCAATGCGAAATCTGAAAGATAAGCGACGCCTGCGCCCTCGCCTGAGCGTAGTGAATTTGACTGACCGTCATAAACCTCGTGCCGAGCAACTCGGTATCGAGGCTTTTGGTGTGTTGTTAGATGATCAGCTGCTTGAGCTGCTCCCACCTAGTTTGCCGCTGGAGGAAGGTCGAGATTTCAATCAATTACTGCGTAAGCTGGAGACGCAAAGGCAGCGTCTCGATCCTGAGAGGGCGCAGTTGTTCAGCGCGCCAGCTTTGCAATTGGCGCGCGATGCCAACGGTGTCGTGCAAACTGTTGTCGGCACAGCGTTGGACTCGGCCACTGATTTGTTTGGCACTGGACCTCTGGTGGAAGTTATTGAGCAAGTGCGAGCCGAGCATCTCAGTTCGATGGCTATGTGGCTGAATGAAAATCGAGAGGGCGTAGACGGCTACATCGCAAACTATCAAACCTTAACTGGGACGTTAGACGTAACTACGGATATGTTGGCTTTGTCTCAAGTGGCACTAGCCAGCGGCACATTGCGGCGCTTGGATTTGGTCAGCTATTTTCAGCTTCAAGAAGATCTAATCCGCCTGAATCGCTATATTCAAACTGCTTTTGAATCAAAGTCTACGCCGAACTGCACCAGCGCGAGCTGCGAAGACAACCGTAAGCGTCGCTGGGCATCAACGGCATTATTGGCATTACTGGGTAATGAGTTTTCGCCTGAGTACCACTCTACGGCAACATTATTGGCAGAGTATTTAGACCAGAGCGCCTATCGGTACCCGCTGTCGCCCTTTGAGCGATGTGTTCTTGATGGGCGCCGACTATCGAATTCTGCCCTTGCCGAGTCCTGCACAGTTAATAGCAGTTTTACCTATCAAGCCCATGAAAAACGGGCCTTGGCATTAGTCGGAGCTTGGCCTTGGCAATATGCTTCCCAACCTGCGCTCATTGATACCCATTTATCCACGACGGAACTCGCTGAAGGGTTGCTGTCATCTGCGTCTTCTGCAGAGGCACTGGCAGCGATGCTTGTTCGCCACATTCGTTACGAAGACGCTTATATGTGCGGTGATGCCTTCCGCTGTGTCGGAGGGGTTAGAGACTACCCATTGACAACAGCACCAACATTAGAGGCTTGGCTGGCACTGTTGAGCGTTATCTTAGCTACACCCAACGCGTAATAGGGCGGTACACGAAACGGCCCGGAAATGTGGCCGCGGAGAGCTCCTGAGCTGTCAATGGCAAAGGGACACCTAAAATATTGAACGTGTTGGCTAGGCTCTTCGTGCACTGCCCACTGCGCGCGCAAGTCTGTAAGGATTGATCGACTGATCAATTTTGATGCCGTCTCGACAGCAGGCCACTAGCTCGGGCGTGGCGTTACATCTGCGGTCAGCCCCTCAAATCGCCTCTGCGAGGACTGACCGGGACAGTTCGCCCGGTCTTGCTAATGACGTGTCATAAAAAGTTAACAAACCTTCCACAAACCTGTCATTTCTCTGCGTCAGACTGCGCTCCTATTGGATATCTGCTCATTTCCCATTCGTCAGGCGCAGCGTTATATGATTTTTAAGCGATTCAGTGGTCTTTTGATTTGTGTGTTGCTTGCAACACCCGCCAGTGCAGAAGAGCTTTATGTTCAGCTCTTCTTCGACGAGGCCCCGCTGAAGGGCGCAGAGATTAAGCTCGACGACATTTCACTAGGCGCCACTGGCGCAACCGGCGGTCTCGATGCGCTAATCGAGGCCGGTGACCACACTCTCTTGATTCTGGAAAAAGGTGGTCGTCAGGCCTTTCCGGTAGCTATCAGTGTCGCCGATGGGGACACGGTAGAGCTCTCGGTGACTTTCACCTCAGGCGAGGGTGGCCCCTTGGTAAGCCTCAACACGTTTGCCTTGGGTGAGCAAGGCGAACCCGCTGTGCTGACCGGTGTAGTGCGCGATCAGAGCGGTGAGCCTGTTAGTGCAGCACGCGTAGCCGCGGGCGGTAAAGTGGATATCACAGGCATTGATGGTGTCTACCAGTTAGAGGTGCCACGCGGTACGTATTCACTGTCTATCTCCGCCGAAGGCTACAAGCCGGTGCAAACGCCCAAGTTTCGCGCTTTGGCGGGGTTGGGTGTTGCCAGCTCAGTGGCGTTGGTAGCGCAAGAGCAGCAGGCACTCGTGGAGATGGAAGGTCCGAGTTTGGCCATGGAAGAAGTTGTGGTCATGGGGGTTTTTAAGGCCCAGGAAAATGCTGCTGATCTTCAGCGCTATGCCACGTCGATCATTAATGCTATCGATGTTGAGATGCTGGAGCGTTTTGGAGACAGCGACGTCGCCGCTGCCCTAGTTCGGGTATCGGGCGTTTCAATACAGGACAGTAAATACGCCACGGTTCGTGGTCTAGACGGGCGCTATATTTCGACCAACCTAAACGGTTTGTTGATGCCCTCGACTGACCCGTCACGGCGAGACATTCAACTTGATCTTTTTCCGACCAATATTCTGGGCGGCATCGAGATCACCAAGGCGTTCACGCCCGACCAGCTGGCTTCGACCACGGGCGGAAGCATCAAGATTAAGACCAAGGGTTTGCCCGACGAGTTTGCCATCGGTATTTCGACCGGGGTTGGCTATATCTCGGACGTGACCGGTGAAGACGTTATTCATCACCAGGGTTCGAATGGCGATGCATTTGGTTATGACGACGGTCGCCGTGATTTATTGGATTGGGTAGTGGATGTGACCGAAGGGGGCACTCGATTAACCGTCTGTGATCCCGGCATCCCCAAAAATCTATGTGTCGATCAAATCATCGCTGCTGGCGTGGGTGTGGCTTTTGAGGACGACTACAACACGCGGCTCAAAAAGGCAGTGCCCTCGGGCAGCCTGTCCCTAAATATTGGTGATCGTCTGCCTACGGGTGATGGCGAGTGGGGCTATTACCTTGCGGGTAACTACAGCTACGAAAATACTAACCGTAATAACGCCGTACTCACTGATCCAATCGGTGCACAGGGTGCCTACGAGCGCGCTCAGGAAACCATTCAGACCAGTGGTTATGGCGTTATAGGGTACGAATGGGGCGAGGAAAACGAGGTGCTGCTGCGCGGTACGGTGTTACGAAGTACCGGTATTACCACGCGCCACGATGTTTACTTTGACAGCAACGAAGATATTGATCGCGATCGCACCATCCTTGATTTTGAAGAGCGTCAGTTTGCTTCGCTGTCGTTGAATCAGAAATCTGAGATCTTGGGTGGGTTACTTGATTTCGGTGTGGCCTATTCTCAGACCGATGTGGATCAGCCCGATCGCCGCACCTACGAATACTACAACGGTAACCTCTCTTTCAGCTCATTTGAGCGCCGTTGGTTTGAGCTTACTGAACAAAGTGCTGATACTTACGTGGACTGGACCTTCCCTATCGAGTGGTCTGGAGCGCTCTACAGTGATCTCAAAGTTGGAGCGCTGTACAGTGATAAAAACCGTGACGTTACCCAGTATCGCTTCTCGATCGGTCGCGGGAAATGGGTGGACGATGTTCCGGTAGACTTGAGTCGCGACCTGGAAACGGAAGTCTTCTCCTACGCCAACATGGCAATCGATGCTTTTCGTATTCGTCCGAGTACATCACCTACAGATTCGTATGATTCGGCTGAGGAAACAATCAGCTATTATCTGAGCCTCAATACCGAATGGGGCGATAGCCTGAGTTTCTTGCTGGGTGCCCGCTATGAAGAGTTCACCCAAGAGATCGCGTACCCTAATTCAGTGACCGATGCGAGTCAGCTCAAGGTTGATGATTTCTACCCGGCGGCCAATATCACGTGGCGCCCGACCGATGAGTGGCAGCTCCGTTTGGCCTACAGCAAAACCGTTTCGTATCCCGGCCTAATCGAGCGAACCGACGCAACGTCTTATAATCCGATCACTGACGATCCGGTTTTCGGCAATCCGAATTTGATCGCAACAGAGATAGACAACATCGACGCCCGAATCGAATACTATTTCAGTGATACTAGTAGCGTCACTCTCTCGGTTTTTTACAAAGATATTTTGAATCCCATCGAGCAGGCCCTGCCCGATGCATCCGGCTCAGCTGCTCAGGGCATTACCTTTAGGAATCAGAAGTCTGCCGAGCTCACCGGCGTAGAGCTCGAGGGTAGTGTCGATCTTATTGATAACGGTGACTGGCTTGCGTTCCTGTCAGGTAACGTTTCGTACATTGATTCTTCGGTAGAACTGGGAGACTACTCGCGTCGACTTGAGGGTGAAGGCTCTAACGGCCGGCAGCTGCAGGGGCAGTCAGAGTACCTTGCCAATATCCAGTTGGGCGTAGACCACTATCCCACCGAGCAGAAGTTCACCTTACTTGTAAATTATTTTGACGATCGCATTTTCCGTATCGCCCGTGGTGCGGCTACCGGCCCCGAGATTGAAGTGGGTAGGGTGCTATTGGATCTAAGTTACGAGAAGCAATTTACCGAGGCGCTTGGCCTGTCATTCCAGGTGAAGAATTTGTTGAACGACAAAGTCGAATTTTCTCAAAACGCTCGCAGTATCGAGTCTTGGGAAAACGGAATTAGCTTGATGTTAAAGCTGAAGTATGAATTCAGGTAAGGCTTTTTAGTCATATCTGCGTGAATAAACCGAGTTTGAAACCACACAACGGAGTCCATATGAACCCGAGTAAACTGAGCGTAGCCCTGCTTCTGGCAATGGGTGTCCTTGCAGGCTGTAGTGACGACAGCGGGGATCAGGTAACCATCAACCAAGAAGTCACTAATAACAACGGCGACACCATCAATAATCCGCCTGCGGATAATGGTGGGACGACCACCGATCCAGAACCTACGCCTCCGGCGGATTGTTCGGATGCGGATATTACGGCCTCCTTTGTTAGCATTAACGACAGTTGCGAAGGTACGTTAAGCGGCTCGGTTGACCAGGACTACACGCTTGTGAGCTCCGTAGAATGGCGTCTTGATGGCCCCGTTCTGGTCGGTGCGGGCAATGTTGAAATTACCTCAGCGGCACAGATGCAGGAAATTCGTGACGCTGGCGTAACGCTGACCATTGAACCTGGCACCAATATCAAGGCTTTCGATGACGGTACCTTGTATGTCACCCGCGGCTCGAAAATCATGGCAGAAGGTACGGCGGCAGCGCCTATTACGTTCAGCAGCCTTGATTCAAATTATTCGGGTCTTGGTGAGTGGGGCGGCGTGATTATTGCGGGCTTTGCACCGCAGTATGGAGCCGGTAATACCGGAGCTTGTTTCGCCGACGGCGAGGAGTGGTGCAACGTCACCGGTGAGGGTGGCGCTGATGTCAACTCTATCTTCGGTGGCAACATGGCCGATGATAACAGTGGCGTATTCAAGTACGTGCGCATCGCTGAAGGCGGCAAGATTGCCGGCCCCAACAACGAGATCAATGGCCTGACGCTTCAGGGTGTCGGATACGGCACACAGATATCGCATGTCCAGGTGCACGATAACCTTGATGATGGTATCGAGTGGTTTGGTGGCACCGTTGATTTGACCCACGCCGTATTGACCGGTAACGATGACGATGACATCGATTTTGACGAGGGTTATCAGGGCAATATTCAGTACGCCATTATCCAGAAATCGAACAATCCTGCTCCTCAAGGTTCGAATGATCCTCGCGGTATCGAAGCTAACAGTTCCGATGATGAGTACGCGCCTCAGACTAACGCTGCCCTAGCGAATATTTTGGTTTTGGGCGGCGCCGTCAACAACAACGCGGATCACTCCAAAGGTACACAGCCCGGTATGCGATTACGCGGTGCGTTGACTGCCTCGATTTACAACACAGCAGTGAATAACTTCGATACCGGTTGTATTCGAATCGATGATGCAAAACTCTCTGATGGATCCCAGGTAGATTCCAATGTCACCCTGGTTAACTCGGCCAATGATTGCCGCGATGGTATCTACGACAAGCGTGACGCCGACTCGGCCAGCAACGTCTTTGCTGATGTATTCACATTGTCTTCAACCATGGCCATCAATGAGGCCTTTGCCGATGTGGGTGACACTACCATTGAAGCAGTCAATACCGGGTCGGGCTTCGTTTTTGATCAGACCGACTACATTGGCGCGGTAGATCCCGCTGCAGCGAGCGGCTGGTGGGAAGACTTTGCACTTGAAGGCACGGTATCTGCAAACAATGACGCATTTGTTGCGGCAGACTTTGTGGACTATGACGAAGCCTCTAACACTGCCACTATCTCGGGCACCATTGATCAGGATTATGTCCTTGGTGCGAGCGTCAACTGGGTGCTCAGCGGTCCGGTTCGAGTGGGTCGCGGTAACCAGGAGATTACCTCTCAGTCGCAGATGGACGACATCATTGCAGAGGGTGTTACGTTGACCATTCGCCCCGGCACAACCGTTTCTGCCGACAGCGCAGGCACTTTATTGGTGACACGGGGCTCCAAGCTGCACGCGGTCGGTACCGCGGCACGGCCTATCACCTTCAAGCCACTGGGTGATGATCTGGATACCTACGGCCAGTGGGGCGGCGTGATTCTCGCGGGTTTCGCGCCTCAATACGGCGCGGGTAACACTGGGCAGTGCTGGGTAGACGGTGAAGCTTGGTGTAACGTCCAGGGCGAGGGTGGCGCAGATGTCAACTCCATCTTCGGCGGTAACAATCCCGCTGATAACAGTGGTTCGCTCAAATACGTCCGCATTGCTGGTGGTGGTCTTGTGGCTGGCCCCAACAACGAAGTGAATGGTTTAACACTGCAAGGTGTGGGCTACGGCACCAGCCTTGACTACATCCAGGTCCACGCTAACTTGGACGACGGTGTTGAGTGGTTTGGTGGTAACGTGAGTGCCACCCACCTTGTGCTGACCGGCAACGACGATGATGACATTGACTTTGATGAAGGCGCTGTTATCAATGTGCAGTACGCCATCATCCAGAAATCTAACAACGAGGCGCCCTCAGGCTCTAACGATCCGCGCGGTGTTGAAGCGAACTCATCAGATGAAGAGTACGTACCTCAGACCTTTGGTGTGTTGGCCAACTTGTATGTCGAGGGCGGTGCGGTAAACAACAATGCGGACCACTCTAAGGGACAGCAGCCCGGGATGCGCTTGCGCGGTGCACTGACCGCACAAGTACATAACACCTATCTGACAGGCTGGGATACCGGCTGTATCCGTATCGATGATGCCGATATCGACGGTGCAGGCACTATCGTTGAGTCAGATGTGACCCTGCAGGATACCCGTGGTAACTGCGGCGAGGGTAATTTCTACGATAAGCGAGCGGCTGACGCCGAATTGGGTGAAGTGGGCGACGATTTAAGCGCCACGGTAAGTGCTACCTATGCTGTCGAGGGCGCTGATGCAGCGACCCTGTCCAGTCCCATAGAATCGGCCAATGGCGCAGACGATGGCTTTGAGTTTGACCAAACTGATTACATCGGTGCTGTGGATCCTGACGCGGCCTCCGGCTGGTGGGAAGGTTGGATCATTGAGGGCTCTTTGCGATAAGGTCCCAACAACTTTCGAAGCGGCCTCCGGGCCGCTTTTTTTTGCGTCGGTGTCTGGTGGGTTGGGGTTTCTACTGAGCGAGGACAAATGCTGCCTGTCAGTATGGTTTAGTTTTCTTACTGCGATGAGGTCCCTAGATGACTACCTTGATACAGTCTTGCACTCGGTGGGTGGCGTACACAGGCGTGATGTCCAAATTTTGTACGGAAAAAGCGCGCTTTTCATTAACTATATAGAGCTCTTTGTTCACCTTGGGTGATCCGCTACAAAATTTGGGGCGTAACAACGATAACCAATTCGATGCCATCCTCGGCTCATTGGTTGATACCACCATCTACCCCCAGATGGTACTTTTGACCCCGGCGCTGCCGGGGTTTTTTTTGCCCGACGGTTGTTGTTCACTAGTGAAAGGAAGTCAGTTATGTCGGAACCCGTTTGGGTGCTACACCATTACGAGGCCTCGCCGTATGCGGAGAAGGTCAGACTGCTTTTAGGTATGGCGGGTGCGGATTGGCATTCGGCGTTGGTGCCGACAATGTTGCCGCGGCCGGCACTTGCGGAATTAGCTGGCGGTTATCGGCGCATCCCGGTCATGCAGCGAGGGGCCGATATTTACTGTGACAGTGCCCTGATCGCCAGTGAAATCGCCAGTGTCTGTCGGCGTACCGATTTGTCGCCCGCGGGGGTTCCTTCACCGCAGCGCGAATTGGTGAATCGGATTGAGGCGTCGGTATTCTTCTCGGCGATTGGCTCTGTAAAGCCATTAAAATTGCTGTGGTCGCTAACCAAACTGTTGGGACCGGCTGGCGCATTTCGTTTTGTGAAAGATCGGCAGTCGCTCATGCAGGGCGCTAAAGTCAAACCCGCATCGGGTTCCAGTGCCGCCGAGATTTACCGCGTGTTTCTCAGTGATTTAGAGCAGAATTTGGCAGAGCAGTCTTGGTGCGCCGGCGACGCGCCTTCCTATGCCGATGCCGCCCTCTATCACGCTATTTGGTTGCATCGATTGTCTGGCGGTAACCAGCACTTTAAGGAACACCCCAAGGTGGGTGACTGGTTTGATCGGGTCTCGCATCTGGGCCACGGTCGGCGCACCGAAGCCGACGATGGGTTTGCTTTACAGCAAGCCAAACACCATGAGCCTGCTGATATTCCTGGCGATTGGTTGCGAGATCATTTACTGGGTTTAGAAGTCGATGTGCTGCCAGCTGACTATGGGCGTCTTCCTGTGTCAGGCAAGGTAGTCGGGATTAGCGGTGACCGCATTGTGCTACGCCGAGAGTCTGAAAGCCTAGGTATCACCCATGTACATTTCCCTCGGGCCGGCTACGAGATTCAGATACGTAACTAGCGGCTGCGAGGTTCTGATAATGGGCTATGACAGTGGGCCAAAAACGTGATTGACCTCACCTCAGTCCGCGCCAGTAGGTCGCTCTCCTAGCCCC
>CAYPPU010000024.1:29297-30973 GCA_964412695.1 uncultured Alteromonadaceae bacterium
TTTGATACCTGTCAGCAGCACAATTGTTCTGTAGACGTGTTGATTAATAATGCGGGTATCGCCGGTCCAGATCTTATTGCAGACCGTGATTGGTCGGAGCAGGCTGACTTTTTTCAACTTATGATGGTCAGCGTGGCGGCCATGTGCCATCACTTCATACCGTCCATGCTCGAGCAAGGTTATGGTCGAGTGGTCAATGTGGCCTCGGTTGCTGGGCGAATCGCTCGATCGGGGCCGTGTAATTATGGCCCCAGCAAGAGTTATGTCGTGGCGCTCTCCGAAGAGCTAAATCTTACCTATGCGCACGCTGGGGTGAATGTTTGCGCACTCTGCCCCGGCTTTACCCATACCGATTTCCATGCCACTGCCGGTCTGGATGCCATGAAAGCGGCCATGCCCAAATGGTTGTGGTATGACGCAGATGTCGTGGTGCGCGACGGACTGGAGGCGGTGGAGCGTGGCAAGCCCGTTGCGATCTCGGGGCGACTCTATCGCTGGATTGATCCGCTTTTACAGTCGGTGTGGACCCGACGGTTATTTCGAATTAAGGCCCGACCGGAGTAAGGCCGCGAAAATTCGGCGGGGGCTTACCTTGAACGCAGCCATTCGCTGGGTGAGTGGCCGGTGTACTCGCGAAAGGCTCGGCGAAAATTCGCCGGGTTGTCATAACCCAACTCTAGAGCGATAGCCTCCACTGTGGTGCCTTCGGTGAGTTGTCTTTGAGCCCATTCATGGGTGGCTTCATTTTTTAATTGGCGAAAGCTACTGTTTTCCTCTTGCAAACGCCGATTCAGCGTCCGCACCGATAAGTGGAGATCTTGGGCCACGTCGGCAATGTCGGGGAAGGGCGGCTGGGTGGCCAAAAGTGTTGCCCGGAGGTGCCCGGTGAAAGGATTGGACGCGTGATCAGGTGACTGGGCTAACTGGTCACTTAAATAGCGCCGGGCCAGTGCCCAAATTTCGGGGTTGCCATAGGGGGAGCGGAGATTCAGCCAGTCACTGGGAAATAGGATGGCATTGCTGGCTTGTTCGAAACGCAATTGCTCGCCAAAAAACTGCATATAACGGGCATGCTTTTCGCCTGCCGAGTAGGCGATTTCAAAAGCCATACCCTGGGGCTTGTGACCCAGCATGTCGGCAAAATAGTCCATCAACAGTGCAAACAGCGCTTCAACGTGTAGGTCGAGACAATCGTCTAAAGGCTCATCAAACTGTAAAACGATTCGGGTCTGCCGTGCCCCAGCCTGGACTTTGAAGCGAATGTAGCCCGCATGAACCACCGAAAAGCTGGCCATGGCTTGCAGGCCGTCGCGTACTCGAGGTGCTGCCATCATCGCTGTACCCATCATGCCGAGACTGGCAATACGGTGGTGTTTAGCGAGTGCTTGGGTGAGGGCGTCCTCCCCCATCAATTGTCGTGCATTGCGCAGTAATTGCAAAAATGCATCGAGGCCTAGCTCGGTTTCCAGCCACACCGAGTTAGGCCCAAGTCCGGTGTTTTTCAAATAGTCGCGGCCAGCAATGCCCAGGTTATCGAGCTCTCGGGTGAGTAGGCGGGCGTATTGAGAGCTAATCATGGCAGGCCTTGCGCCTCAAAGTTAATTTTTGGCGAATTATGACACCCTAATGTCGCATTAGGAACCCTTAGCCAACGCACCATGCACCTACTCTTGTGG
>CAYPPU010000024.1:31073-36467 GCA_964412695.1 uncultured Alteromonadaceae bacterium
TTTCTGACCTATGCGGCGTACACCCCCATGCATGAGGCGGCACACGGTTCTGTCTGCGGCGCGGGGCGACGTTTTCGCTGGGTTAATGATGCGGTGGGTTATGTTGCTGGCCTAACATTGGCCATTCCTTACACTGCACATCGGTTTGAGCATTTCACTCACCATGCCCACACCAATGACGCCGAGCGTGACCCAGACCTTATTTGTGCGGATATGACTCAATCGGTATGGCAGGCGGTGGTGTCCTCCTCAGCCATGCTAACTAATCAATATCGCTTCTTTATGGCCCAGTGTTGGGCAACGGCGACCATCAAGGTGCGGCTTAATTTCGTGGTAGAGGCGTCAGCGATTGTCTTATCTCGTGTGTTGTTGTTATTTGTGCTGCTCGGGCCCGTGGCCGAGGCTACGTCTCTGGCAGGCTGGCAACTGGCTGCGTCGATGATCATGACGCTACTCGTGGGGCCTGTGCTGGGAATGGTTTTGCTGGTCTATTTATTCGCCTACATCGTGCACGTGCCTCACACCGAGCGTGGTGCGTTTGTGGACACTTCGGTATTTGTCTGGCCTAAGGCCTTGCGTACCTTGGGTACCTGGTTATGGGGTTTTCAGAATTATCACGGAGTGCATCATGTGGTACCGAGAGTGCCTTGGTACCGCTATCGCGCCTTTTATGAAGATCATGAACAACAGTTGCTCGCCAGCGGGCTGCCTTCCTATACTCTTCGGACTATGCACTGGACTCAGACACCTCTTAAGGAGAACGCGGTATGACGGTCATCACCTTCGTCGAATTCAATGGCACGGAGCATCAAGTGGATGCGGAGGCGGGCGCGACAGTCATGGAGACGGCGTTGAAGCACAATGTGCCTGGCATCGATGCCGATTGCGGCGGGTCTGCCGTCTGCGGGACCTGCCACTGTTTTGTCGCTCAGACTGACGTATTTCCCGCGGTGGACGCCCAAGAGGAGGCCATGCTCGGTATGCGCCCCGACCGTGAGGCTGACTCGCGCCTTAGTTGCCAGCTGGTGATTGCCGAGCATACGCCCGATATCACCGTGCGCCTGCCGGAATTTCAAATGTAAGTGTTAAACGTTTTGTCATTGTTCCGATAACAACATAAAGGACAAAGTCATGAATCAAGCTGTGACCCATATTGACGGTCTTCCCGATCCGCTAAGCACGCCATTAGAAGCGCTGGATGTCAGCGATCCTCGGCGTTTCGAGCACGATACCTGGCAGCCACTGTTTGAACGTCTGCGTCGCGAGTCGCCGGTCCATTACCAAAAAGACGGTCCCGGTGGCTTAGATTTTTGGTCTATCACACGCTTTGAAGATATTGTCGAGATTGAGAAGGATTGGCAGACTTTTTCTTCGGAACCTTCCATTGCCATTTTAGATCCCGAGCCTGACATGGTGGTGCAGATGTTCATTGCCACCGATCCGCCTTTGCATGATGAGCAGCGTCGGGCAGTGCAGGGTGCTGTAGCACCGAGAAACCTGCAGGAATTTGAAGCGCTTATTCGCCAGCGAACTCAGGATACGTTGGACAGTCTGCCCGTTGGTGAGACCTTCAATTGGGTGGATCGGGTGTCGATTGATTTGACCACCAAGATGCTGGCCACCTTGTTTGACTTCCCCTATGAGGATCGTCACAAGCTCACTGAGTGGTCCGACGCCATTACTTCCGACGAACGTATTACCGCGGGTCGCGGGCTCAACATTGAAGAACGTCGCGTCATCATGATGGGTATGCTGGAATACTTCACGCGGTTATGGCACCAACATAAGGACGACGGCAAGGAATCCTTTGATTTGATTCGTATGCTGCAGAAGGATCCCAAAACCGCCAACATGGTGGATGACCCATTGTCCTACATGGGCAATCTGATGCTGTTAATCGTGGGTGGCAATGACACCACCCGCAACTCCATGACCGGCGGCGTGCAGTTTTTGCATGACAATCCCGACCAGTTTGCCAAGGTTAAAGCCAATCCCGAGCTGATACCGTCAATGGTGTCCGAAATTATTCGCTATCAGACGCCTTTACCCCATATGCGCCGAACGACGACCCGAGACGTCGAGTTCCGCGGGCAGCATATTCCTAAGGGCAGTCGCATTGTTATGTGGTACGTATCAGGCAATCGCGATGATAGCGTTATTTCCGAACCCGATCGTTTCATCATCGATAGACCCAATGTTAGGAATCATCTGTCCTTTGGTGCGGGCATACATCGCTGCATGGGCAATCGCTTAGCAGAGATGCAGCTCCGCATAGTGTGGGAGGAAATCCTCAAGCGCTTTGATCGAATCGAGGTGATGGGCGCGCCCACGCGGATCTGTAATAACTTTGTTAAAGGTTACATCGACTTGCCAGTGCGCTTGCACGCAAAGTAAGCCTACCTAGCACTACGGACATAAAAAACGCCGGCTCATGCCGGCGTTTTTTATGGTTGGGCTGAATTGTCTCTAATTCAAATCACAGTCCACATCCCAAAAGCCCTGCCCCTGTTTATGGGGCAGTGATAAAGGTGGCGAGGTCATTTTTAAACGGCGCCATCGATGCTTCGTGTATATACATCATGTGCCCGGCCTCATAGTGTTTGAGCGTGATATTGCCGCTAAGCTCGGCAGGCAGCGCCATGTGATCAATGAAGTACTGCGTGGCGCCATAGGGCGTGGCCAGATCGTAGTAGCCTTGTTGTACCAATACCCGCATGTGTGGGTTCTGAATCATGGCGTGACGTAGATCGACGCCCGTATCCGCCGCAGCCACTTTGTAGCCAGAGCCCGGTGGGCGGTGTCCGTAGTCCCACTTGGACCACAGCCCTGCTGAAGTGACGTAACGCATCTCGGTCTCAACACCCAAAATACGCCGGTAGTAGTCTAGGAAAGTCGCCACGAAGGCCGGACCCACAGCGGGGAAAAAGGGGTCGTAGTCGCTATGTTCGCCCACACGGTTGATACTGTTACCGACAAAGCGCGCATCAATACGGCCGACACTTTTGCCGTGCTGTCGCAGTAATTCCTGATCGAATTGGGATTCGGTTATGCGCAAATTGGCGCGCTCCCAATAATCGGCACTGATTCCGGTTAGACGCTGCATTTCTTGAGTGATGGCAGAGCGTTGCTCGGTCGATAGTTGATCGCCGGCCATCAACGCACTGGCATATTGGGTATTAGCAAAGTCCTCCGCCGTTCTCAGCAAAGTCTGCAGGTCATCAGGGCGGTACTCGCTAACACCGTGGTACCACGCAGTGGCGGCATAAGCGCTGAAATAGTTGATAAAGGCTTGGTCGTAGCCCGCGTCGGCAGATCCGGCGCTGTAACTCATAAAGGGTGACACCAAGATCACGCCGTTGAGGGCTAAGTTGTGCCGGTTTAATAGGTTAAGTGCCACGCTGCCGCTACGCATGCCACCATAGCTCTCACCCAAGATGTATTTGGGCGACAGCCAGCGGTTATTTTCGGTGGTCCAGCGGGCAATAAAATCGCTGACGGTCTTGCCGTCGTTATCTACACCCCAAAAGTCCTCGTCCTTACCTTCACCGACACTGCGTGAGTAGCCGGTACCGACAGGATCAATCATGACTAAATCGGCGACGTCCAGAATCGAAAACTCGTTGTTGATGTAGCGGAATGGTCCCTCGGTGGTGAAATTTGGATCATCCACCACGGTGCGCTGGGGGCCTAAGATGCCCATGTGAAGCCACATTGATGCCGAGCCAGGGCCACCGTTGTAGGCAAAGACAACCGGTCGATTGCTGCCGCCACCGGTTTTTGTATAGGCGGTGTAACCATATAGGGCTATCGGCTTGTCCTCGGCGTTATGCATCAGGAGCTGACCTGCGGTGGCCTGATAATTTATGCGTTTACCTGCAATAGTCACCGTGCCATCGGTAACCACATGAATGGCCTCGGGGATGGCTTGGGCCTCCGTATTGCTCTCCTCGCTGGCGTGAAGGACCCCACTGAAAATGACACTAACAATGACTGCAAGGAAACGGATCATGCAAAGCTCCAAATTTTGGTTTGATAGCGAATAAGTTTACCCGCATTGGGGATCGAGTATTGCTGATGGTGCACCTACTACCCGCAGATACCAACCGACGGATTTGATATTAAAAATCTGCGGATGGGAAGCCCTGTTGGACTGCTGCTGACGAAATACCGTGTAGGTGTTCTAGGTCTTGGGCGCTATTCGTGAAAGCCAGATGGGTATCAGAACTTGACGGGGTGCAGGCAGAGGTTGGGCGGGCTCAAAGACTGCGGTATGGGGTTTGAACCCGAGTCGCAGCGGTCTGATGTTATTGGCTGAGCGTTAGCCCTGCTTATCGGGCCCCCACTTGTAAAGACTTCAACGCAAATGGGAGCTTTTCTAAAACATGGGCTTGGCGTGGACGGCGGGATTATCAACCCCTAGACTGCCGTTTTGCCAAAAGAGGTGTTATAGGTGTCGGATTTATTTTCCATGCAGGGCAAACGCGTCCTGATTACGGGCGGTGCTACCGGCCTGGGTTTCTCAACGGCAAAGGTTTTAGCCGAGCACGGTGCTGAGGTAGTCCTAGCCGCGCGACGTATGAACCGCATTGAAGAGGCCGTAGCCAAGCTGGAGGCCAATGGTGGGCGTGCCAGTGGCGTGGCAATGGATGTTTCAGATAGATCCAGTATGGATTCGGCACTCGCTCAAGCGCAATCGGGCGGGCGCATTGATGTGCTGATCAACAACGCGGGTGTTGTCGGCGAGCGTATGCTGCTTGAGGAAACCGAGGAAGATTGGGACCGAATTTACAGTACTAATCTCAAGGCGATCTTCACACTCAGTCAGGCTGTCGTGAAATCTATGGCGTCAGATGGTCAGGGTGGTAACGTTATTAACGTGGCATCCATCTTGGGTTTCACCACTCAGAAAGGTACCGCGCCTTACGCTTCAGCGAAGGCCGCACTCATCCAATTAACTCGCAATATGGCACTGGAGTGGGCACGCTATGGCGTTCGTGCCAACGCAATTGCCCCCGGGTATTTTAGAACCGATATGGCCGATGATTATTTGGATTCGGAAGTGGGGCAGACAATGATCAAGCGGGCGCCGTTGCGGCGCACCGGTGTGCCTGATGAGCTGGCGGGTGCCATGCTTTTATTGGCCTCTGATGCCAGCGCCTACATGACGGGCTCGGTAGTGACGGTAGACGGTGGCTTGTCCATTCCGCAAATCTGAGTACACACGAGGGCGAATGGCGCCCAGCTAGCCAAGTGGCATTGGCAAAAAAAGCCCCGGTATTACGGGGCTTTTTTTTGAGATGGATCAGAAGTTGTAGCTTACTGAACCGTAGTAGGTTCGCGGCCGCACAGGCTGGCCAAAGCTCTCGCCGAAGGTGGCAAAGGGCGTTACAGACT
>CAYPPU010000025.1:0-11883 GCA_964412695.1 uncultured Alteromonadaceae bacterium
GCAACAAACAGGTTTTTATGTGTCCCAGTAAGCGGGTCGACCCTGAATCGAATACCGTCATTCACAGTCCCGAGTGGGTGAATGCGGCAGCCGCCATTCCGCCGGCGGACCTCAAGGCCATTTCCAAGTGGCTCACCGATAACAACATCTCCGAAGTGGAATACATTGTCCCCGACATGACCGGTAACGCCCGGGGCAAGTTCATTCCAGCACACCAGTTCCTGGCCGAGACCGACCATAAGTTGCCCGAGAGCATCATGGTGCAAACGGTCACCGGCGAGTACACCGATGAGCACTGGGATTTTGTTGAGCCCACCGATACCGATATGATTTTGCGGCCCGATGCCAGTACCTTGCGCAAGGTACCGTGGGCACGCGAGCCCACCGCGCAAATTATTGGCGATTGTTTTAAGCCCGACGGCACCCCCCATCCGCTATCTACGCGTAACGTGCTGCGCTATGTATTGAGCGTGTACGAGAAAGAGGGACTTCAGCCGGTTGTGGCACCGGAAGTCGAGTTTTTCTTGGTCAATAAAAATACTGACCCCGATTACGAGTTAATGCCCCCGAAAGGACGCTCGGGGCGTCGCGAAGTAGCGCGATTGTCGTTCAGTATTGATGCCGTCGCTGAGTTCGAAGATTTTGTCGAGGACATGTACGACTACGCCGATGCGCAGGGATTGAAGGTAGACACCCTCATTCACGAAAACGGCGCCGCGCAGATGGAAATCAATTTCCGTCATGGCGATCCGCTGCTCATGGCTGACCAGGTGTTTGTCTTTAAGCGTACAGTGCGTGAGACCGCCCAAAAGCACGGCATGTACGCCACGTTTATGGCCAAGCCCATGCAGAAAGAGCCCGGCAGTGCGTTGCATATTCACCAGTCGGTGTTAGACCTCAAAACCGGCCGCAATATTTTCAGTGACGACAATGGCGAACCCAGTGCGCGCATGATGCATTACCTAGGCGGTCTTCAGCGTTTTACACCCGAGCTCATCAGTTTTTATGCGCCCAACGTCAATTCCTATCGGCGCTTGGCACCGGATATCTCGGCGCCTATTAACCTAAGCTGGGGCTTTGATAACCGAACCACCGCGTTTCGTGTACCCAGCAGTGACGCCGACAACCTGCGCATTGAAAATCGTTTTCCGGGCGCTGACGCCAATCCGTACTTGGCCATTACCGCAACGCTGGTCAGTGGTCTGTTGGGTATGCGTATGGGTTTACAGCCTACCGAGCCCCATCAGGGTACCGCCAACGACGATGACGTGGTGGTGGCGCGGACGCTGGAAGAGGGCGTTCGCCAATTAAACGATACGCCGGCACTGCAAGAGCTGGTTGGCGAGCTCTTTATGCGCGCCTATGCGGCGGTCAAACTGGACGAGTTTGAAGAGTTCAACCGGGTGATCAGCTCCTGGGAGCGCGAGCACCTGTTGCTGCAAGTTTAAGGGGTGGTAGTGGAGTCGTCAGTAAGCAGCGTTGTTCCCGGAGGTATATGGGGGCAGCGACTGTTTAAAACAGTTAAGTACCTAACCTTCGGCTTTTTGACGCTCAACATCTTTTTATTCTTTGGCCAAGAACTCGAATCAGCCCGCCACAGCTTGGGCGAAGGTTATAATCTGGCGCAGGCGGTGCAGTTATTTTCCGCCACGCTAGATACCGCTGCCTGGGTGGTGCTGTTACTGCTGTTTGAGGTGGAAACCGCCATCATTCCCGACAAATATCTGGTGGGTTGGACGAAGCGCAGTATCCACGGCATTCGTCTCTTGTGCGGCGCCGCTATTGTCTCGGCATGGTTTGGGTATGTGGCAGAGTGGCAAGTGTTTCTTGGCGCGTTGCCGGCTCCTGCTTCCGCCTGCGATTTACTGGGCGGCGATTGGTCGGTACTGCTGGGTTTTGATGACTTCGTGCCCTTAAGTGCAGATAACTGTGGGTTGCTGCAGTCGGATACGCTGCAGGTCACGGGTTTGGAGCAGGTGTTAGCCGCGCCGTCGGCTTTCGCCAGTGCCGCCGAATTGGCGCTAGTTGACGTGATCAACGCCGGTGCGTGGATACTGGTGGTGGTGGTGCTGGAAATCGAGGTGCGTCAGCAGCTCCGCGGCGGTATCCCTGAGCATTGGAAGGGTGTCTTAGGCTGGAGCAAGATCGCCATCTACAGCACCTTGGCGCTAGCGGCGATCTATTGGGGTGTTGAAGGAGAGTTTCTGGATTTCTGGGATGCCGCACTCTGGCTGTTTGCCTTCGTGTTTATCGAGATGAATGTCTTCGATTGGCAGGTCGAGCAAGATTTTAGAGGGCAGGGAACCCCGTGACGGCATTCCCGCCACTTAGAGACGCTGTTAGGCGACGCGCTTAGAAGTCGTCGCCGAAGTCGAAATCGAAGTCGCCGAGTTCCTCGCGCAGCCTTAAAGCTTCAAGACGCTTCTCCGCCCGTCGGCGTTTTTCAGCCAAACTTTGGGCGCTTTTGGAACGCACGCTAACTTCTAATTCCTCGAACTCCTCGTCACCAAAATCCGCCATCATCGGATCAAACAGATCGTCAGCGGCGCCGGAGTCCTCACTTTGTTGCTGGTTACGCTCACCCATAAATCACCTCCCGATGATTTTGAACAAACACCTTGAACCGACCCATGCGGTTCAGTGCCCAGTTATCCTCAATGGCGCGCGCTTCGCAACATTTATTTTGTATGGATTTGTACTCAACACGCGCATCGAAATAACTATTGAAAATATGGCGAGCTTCAGTGCCAGACTTCCTTGTCTCGGTTGCAGCATCCTTGCCGCGCTTTTGCGCCTTCGCCAAAAGGCACTGAAGCGTCGCCAGTATGCTTTTTGCAAACTCCGTGCCAATCGTCGCTAGCTCGAAACCTTGCGGGCTTTAGCCTAGGATGAGATTACCGTTGAGGTATCTGGACGTGTCCACCAGGGGTTAGACGGTGCCCAGCGCCGCCTCAATGTGTCCGGCAATGGTTTCGGGAGCATCGACGTCGACATCAAGAGTGATATTGGCCCAGCGCTCATACAGCGGAATGCGCTCGCGATAAATATCAGCCAAGGTTTGGTCTTTGGAAGACGCTATGCCGCGATCGGGTGCGAGGGAGATACGGTGTTCCACGGTGTCTAATTGCGCGCGTAAATACACCACAGTGGTGTGGGCGGCCAGGCGCTCCATGATGGCGTCGCTGTACACAACAGAGCCGCCGGTAGAGACCACGCTGTGCTCTAGTGGCATCTCTAATAGCACCTGCTCTTCGACCTCGCGTAAATAGAGATGATCATGAGCGGCAATAATTTCTGCCAAGGTGGCGTGCTCTCGGGATTGAATCAGAATATCGGTGTCGACAAAGTCGCAGCCCAGCCGTTTGGCGAGCAGCACCCCGACTGTGCTTTTGCCGCTACCCGGAAAGCCAATGAGACTGACAATGTGTTGACCTGACATACCAAACTCCCCCCGTGAGGCCACACTGTACCCATACCCTTGCCCAAGGGCCAGTCAACCTTGAGAATAGCAGCCCCAAGGAGAGCTTATGACCGACTTAACCACGGCGTTGACCGATTTACATCACGCACTTGGCGCCCGCATGGTGCCTTTTGCTGGCTATGCCATGCCGGTTCAGTATCCCGAGGGCATTATCAAAGAGCACTTGCACACCCGTGCGCATGCTGGTCTCTTCGATGTGTCACATATGGGTCAAGTAAGCGTGACCGGTAGCGAAGTCGTTGCGGAGCTCGAAGCCCTGATGCCAGCGGATTTGGCGGGGCTTGCCGTAGGCGCTTCAACCTATTCGTTGTTAATGAACGCCAGTGGCGGCGTTGACGACGATTTGATTGTCACCCGTTTGGCAGAGACCCAGTTTCTATTGGTGGTGAATGCCGCCTGTAAACACCAAGACATCGCGCGTATTACCGACGCCTGCAGAACCAGTGAGGTTATCTACCTAGACGATAAGGCTTTGCTGGCACTTCAGGGCCCCGCTGCCCGCACTGTTATGGCGCGCTTGGCACCCGAGACTAAGGAGATGGTCTTCATGACGGGTAGGCCTGTATCCGTTGCCAATATCGATTGTTATGTCACCTGTTCGGGTTACACCGGTGAAGACGGTTTTGAGTTGTCTTGTGACAACACCCATGCCATCGCCTTGGCGCAGTGTTTATTGGCCGAAGCTGAGGTAGCCCCGATTGGCTTGGGTGCTCGAGATTCCTTGCGCTTGGAAGCGGGCTTGTGCCTTTACGGCCATGAACTCAGCACCGATATTTCGCCCATTGAAGCCGGCCTCGGCTGGGCCATAGCCCGCGCTCGTCGACCGGAAGGCGCGCGTGCTGGAGGTTACCCCGGTGCAGAGCGGGTGGCGAGTGAACTGGCCTCAGGGGTTTCTCGTCGTCGTGTAGGATTGCAAGTGGCGGGTAAGCGCCCGGTGCGTGAGGGCCAAAGCATTATCGATGCCGCGGGTAACCCTGTTGGGGTGATCAGTTCAGGCGGGTTCGGCCCCACTGTGGGTGCGCCGGTGGCTATGGGTTTTGTGACCCCAGAGTGTGCCGCCGTCGATACCGAACTCCAGGTTGATGTCCGCGGTACGCTGGTGCCGGTGCGCGTTGTCGCCTTACCTATGGTCCCCGCGGGTTACCACCGGGGTTGAGACGCTCGGGTAACCCCGGCTCACGGTGCTGCCGCCAGACCCCTTGGGCGTAACGCAGTAGCGCGAGGGCTATGCGCTTAATCCTCGCGCCAAGCCCTTTACGCCAAGCCAATACGCCAAGCCAAGCCAAGATAACGGTGACGGTGAGATCCACTATCGGTTCGATACTAATGGAATGCGATGATTCGGGGGTTAGTTGTTCACCGCTCAACATCACTGTTACCGGTTCCGTTGTTAATACGGTGAGCTCGCCGGTGTCGGTATTCCACCAATTTAACTGCGCACCAGGCCAGTTGAGTTTCCCCGGTGCTGTGGCAATGAGCACACTTCGATCGCGTCGCTCGGCACTGAGTCGGCCGCGATTGGCGCGGTTACGCAGTACGGGCGGTTCGGGGTATTGCTGCACCAGGCTAGCCGCAGCCGTAGCGAGTTCGGGTAACTGCATGGCCATCACGTCTTGGGCGGTGACGGTCAGTGTGCGTGTTAGCGCCCCTCCCAAGGGCAGACCGGCATCGTTCACACCCGAGCTGTCTATCGACTGAGTGAGTGTCACCTCGGGACTGGCGATCCAGTGCTCTAGGCCCTCAAGCGCGGGCGGCAATACCACCGATAACGGCAAAGGTGGCGTGGTTAACTCACCTTGGTACTCCAGCCCACCCTCGAGAGACGTAGAGACCTTAGCGGTCACCGGTGGAATAAGAAAAGACCCAGCACGGGTGGCGAATACGTCCACTGTCCAGCGTTGCAAACTCCAGTTGTGACCGTCGCGCTGCTCGGAGGCATTACTGGCAAAGGATTGGTTTTGTAGCAGGATAAGGCCGGGCACTTCGGGCAAACTGAGCCGCGTTCCGGCGGTAAACCAACGCGGTGTGGCCACAGTAATGTGCAAACGGATGCGCTGGCCCGGCACCGCGCCAGCCTCGGGCTCAAGTTGCGCGGCGATCTCAACGGTAGGGGCGCTGTGAGCTTGGCTTGCGAGACCAAGGCTCAGCAGCACCAGCAACATGAAATACCTTCGACAGGTCATGGCTCACTCACTCCACGCTCCTGCCATTGAATAGAGAACTTGCTGCGCAAAAACTGACTGGGGTCGGGCTGTACCGCCTTTAGCCAGAGCTCGGCCGTTGCCGGGTCAGCCAGAATAGCCTCGGCGCTGTACTGGGGCCGAGCATCGGCGGCCGTCTCGGGCACGCCTGCACCCTCGGCAGCTTGCGGATCATTATCGGTAAGCGCTTCGGTGCTGACCCCGTCCTCTGACATTTGATTGGCACTCATGCGCTCTATCTCATCTATTAGTGCCTGTATGCGCTGGTGATTAGCCGCAGCACCCGGAAAATCCGGTTGCTCCGCGAGAACCTGTTGGTAGGTTTCCAGCGCCGGTAAATAGTCACGACGATGGGCCTGAGCATTGGCGCGATTAAAGCGCGCCTCAATACTGTCTTTGCGTGTAAACAGCGCTGCGGCGCGGGCAAAATCCTGCTGGTAGTAAGCAGCGGTCGCCTGCCACATGGGGTCGTCAAACATTCGGCTGGCGCGCTCAAACTCACCCAGCCGAAACAGTAGCCAGCCGTATTGATCGGGGCTTAGCCAGAGCAGCGCCATAGTGTCCACCGTGTGCGCTACCCAACTGCCGTCGTTCCCTGCAATGCTGGTCGCATCGGATTGAGAAAACAGTTCTCGGTCGCGGGCGACCTGGGCCTGCAGGGGATCCTGCGGCAAAACCAGAAAAGGTAGTAACAGCCACGCCCGGCTCCAGCCCGGCCGAAACCACAGCAGCATCAACAATAGCGCCGGGAAGCTAAGCCAGTAAGCGCTGTCTACCCAGGGAAGGGCTTCATCATCGATGATTTGATAACCCTCGGCCAATTGCGCCGCAAGACTGTCTATATCTGATAAGTCGATACTGTCTTCAATCAAGGCGCCACCGCAGTCCGCGGCTAAGTTCCCTAACGCACTGGTCTGCACCGGGAAATCGGTTTGCCGAGCATCGTCGCTACCAATGGCATACACCAGCAATTTATGGGGCTGGCGTCCGCACCACGCGCGCCAAAGCGGACGACTTTGGCTACCCAGACCATCGGTCATGAGTAGCACGGTCGCCAAGCGATGTGTGTGGGCTAGCAAGCGGTCGATATTGGGTAGCGCGTACTCCGAAAATTTACCCGGACGTGGCGCCAGTTGGGTGGATAGCGCTGCTAGGTAGTTGTCGATGATGTCGTGATCAGCACTCAGTGCTAACACTGTGTGCGCACTGCCAGCGTACGCTACCAGTGCCACTTGCTTATCGGGCACTCGAGTGAGTAGATCCGCGATCTTCTGGCGCGCTCGGGTGAGGCGATTGGGTGGCACGTCAGCCTCGTTCATTGAGGCCGAAATATCGACCACAAACACCAAGGGTGAGGCATCTTCTGTTAACGGTGACGGTTGTTGTCGCCAGGTTGGACCCGCCAGCATGATCAACAGACATACTAGTAACGTTGTAAAAGCCCGGTCCGGTGTTAAGCCCGTCCGTGCGGGCTTGGGTAGCACCAAATGACGCAGCAGGTGGGGTGCAATAACGTGCTCAAAGCGACCCGCATCACCGGTTCGTTTGTAACGTGCCCATTCAATCACGGCCAGTGGTAGCGCCAGCAGTAACCATTCGGGCCGCAATAAGTGGAAATGCGCCAGCCCCTCCATTACGCAGCACCTCGACCAAGCTGTCTGAGCGCGCCGGGTAAGCGAAAACCTAAATACGCAAGCAGCGCCAGTGCAATGGGCAACGCATAAAGATCAATGCGTGGTCTAAAGAACACACTGGCATAGACGCTGGGCTCGAGTTCACTCAGTAGTCGAAATACGGCGTCGAGCTCCTCTCGATCAAGCGCTCGGAAAGCCTTCCCGCCGCTAATTTCAGCAATGCGCTCAAGCGTCGCCCAGTCGATGGCTTCTTCACCCACCGAGGCCGGATCACCAATGGCAATAGGATAAATGCGTATGCCATCGGCCGCGGCGACACGGGCGGCATCGATGGGGGGGACTAAGCTGTCGGTATCGTTGCCATCAGTGAGGATGACTAATACACGCTGGTCATTTTCCGTTTCACGAAACAGCTTGATGGCCAACCCTACAGCGTCACCCAATACCGTGGATGGGCCCGCCATGCGAATACGGGTTTCGTTCAGTAAGGTTAGCCACGGCGCATGGTCCTCGGTAAAAGGGGCCTGCAAATAGGCGCCACTGCCAAAGACGATTAAACCCAGTCGATCTCCCCGGCGCTCATCGACAAGACGCCTCAATACGGTTTTAACGGCAGCGAGTCGATCGATGGCTTGGCCTTGAGTATCGGTGAAGTCGGCGGTTTCCATCGAGCCTGAGAGATCGACGGCGACCATCAAATCACGACCCGCCCGTTGCTGTTCAATGGGATCGGCTAGCCACTGGGGCTTCGCGGCGGCCATAACCATGCAGCACCAAAACCAGAGCACGAGCAGTTTTTGTGAGGTCTGTCGCGATCTGACCGTGGCGCCGCGGCGTCGCGCACTGCCGCTGGCGCGAACCAGCCGTTCAAAAAACGGTACGCGCACCGCTTCGCGCGGTTCGCGATACGGTTCTAATAGCAACATAATCAGTGGCAATGGCAATAGCCATAGCGCCAGGGGGAAGCCCCAGCTTAGCGCGGCCAAATCAGCATTACCGGGGAGCATGAGGATCCTGATGCTGGACAACCCATTGGCGCGCCTCCTGTAATAAGCGCGCGGCTTCTGTGGCGGTAAGGCTATGCGCAGATGCGTACAACCCTTCGCTCAAGGCTTGCACGCTCGAGGAGCTGAATACTGGCTGGGCCACCTGCGCATTGAGCCAGGTTGTCCACGCTGTGCCGCTTAAGCCAGCAACGTCTTTGCGCTCTTGATGCGCTAGCGCCGCCAACTTGAGAATCTCATTAATGCTCCCTGGCTGTGGAGTTTCCACTTGGCGGGACAGTGTCGTTAGCGCGTCTAGCGCTTCGCGACGGTAACGGTTGCGCAACCAGCGTCGATACCACTCTCGTAATCCCCGCAACAGCCATACGCCCAGTAGCAGCGCCAGCACCGTCCAAGCTGGAGTCTGTGGCCACAGACTGATATCAGCGGTGGGCACAACTTCCGACAGGTCGCGCAGACTGGGGTTGCCAAAATGCTCGGGGAGCGGGGGTAGTGAACGTAGGGTCGGCATAAGCGACTTAGCCTTGCGCCATGACTTGGCTTAGCCCGTCTCGCTGTAAAAGCACTTGGGCATTCACGGCGCTGTCTAAGCGTAACAGGGGAATGTGGTCGCGCTGTAGCTCGGTTTCGATGCGATTGATGTGTTGGTCATAACTCTGGCGGAAGTGCGCCAGTATATTGTCTTGGTCACGCTTTATTTCCAGCTGATGGCGGCCGTCGCTCACAATCAACTTGTCGGCTAGATTGAGATTACGCTCTAACGGATCGCTCACCTCCAACGCGATAACCTCGTTGTGCCGATGCAACTTTCTGACCAAGGAGGTGCACTCGTCGCCCCAGTCGCTAAAGTCGGATATGACAACGATGAGTGCGTCATGATGACTATGCCGATCGACCATAGCCAAGGCCTCAGTCATGGTCACTTTTGTTGCGGCATTGGACGTCTCGGCCAAGGCTTGATTGGCGCTTGCTAGCGCTGACAGCCAGCGTATCAGCGCTGCCTCGGCGCGTTTCGGTGGGAAGACCTGGGCGCCGTCATCACCTAGTATCACGGCCCCGACACGGTCGCCGGATGCCAATACCTGCCACGCCAAACTGGCAGCGGTTTTCGCCGCGGCAACCGACTTCATTTGATATTGACTGCCAAAAAACAGCGAGCCGCGTTGATCAACGATTAACCATACGGGCCGATCGCGCTCCTCGGTATAGACTCTGACATAAGGTTCACCCCGGCGGCGGCTGACGCGCCAGTCAAGCGCTCGAATATCATCGCCGGGTCGATAGTGTTTAAGCTCGTCGAAATCGAGTCCGCGACCCCGCAATCGCGAACGTTTTCGGCCTGTCACTATGGAGCGGACTGGCATGCGGGGCCGTTGGCTCAGCGCGCGCGCTTGGTGCCGCTGATTAATCAGCGTTTGCAGCTCAACAGTGACACCCTCTGACAAGACTTAGCCCACCGCCACCTGCGCCAGCAAAGAGGCTATAACGGTATCGGCATCAAGACCCTCGGCTAGAGCGTCGTAGCTTAGCGTGATCCGGTGGCGCAAAACGGCCGCGGTCACGGCTTGCACGTCTTCGGGTAACACGTGATCGCGCCCCTTAAGCCAAGCTTCGGCTCGGCTGGCGCGGTGCAGCGCAATTGAACCCCGAGGGCTAGCCCCCAGCGCTAGCCAGCGCCCGAGCTCAGCGCTATAGGCCTGGCCTTGGCGAGTGGCAGCCACTAAATCCACCATGTATTTCTCAACAGGCGCTGACACCGTCACTTGCTGAATGGCATCGCGTGCGGCAAAGAGTGTGTCGGCGGCAACAGGTGTGATTGGCGTCGGCGTGCCCAATTCCTCTCGCTGCATCATCTGCAAAATCTGTCGTTCGGACTCGGCGTTGGGGTAGGGCACATGGAGTTTGAACAGAAAGCGATCCAGTTGTGCTTCAGGTAAGGGGTAGGTGCCCTCTTGCTCAATGGGGTTTTGAGTAGCCAGAACCAAAAACAGCGGAGGCAGAGGATAGCTTTCACCTCCCACAGTAACCTGACGTTCTTCCATCGCTTCCAGCAAGGCCGACTGCACCTTTGCCGGTGCCCGATTGATTTCATCGGCCAGCACAATCGAATTAAAGATCGGTCCTGGGACGAACCGAAGTTGTCCGCCGCCATCGCCCTCAACCAAAGTTTCACTACCGGTGACATCGGCAGGGAGTAGGTCGGGGGTGAATTGCACGCGCCCTAGGCTCACACCCAGGACATTGGCTAGGGTTTTGACCGAGCGTGTTTTGGCCGTCCCGGGTACGCCTTCTAACAAGACGTTGCCGTTGCACAACAGAGCGAGTAACAGGCCATGAATAACATCGTCTTGGCCCAACACTGCAGCACGCATCTGCTCGGCGATAGACAAAACTTCGTGGCGAACGGTCTCCGACATGGTGTCTCCCGGTGTGGTTGTTATGTCGCGTTATTGAGAAGTAGAGAGTAGCAGTATTGCGGGGCAGCTGTCGGTAGGCTCCGCTGAGTCGCGTGCTAGTGCGCCCAATCTCGATCGGCCCGAAATTGGGTCGAGAGATATGCCATTTGATCGGCCAAAATGCGGTCTTTGGCAAGAAAGTGCCACTCGTACGGATTGGGCCGAAAGGGAATGGCGAGTAATGGCATACCCGATTCTTCAGGCGTTTGGTTGTCTTTGGCCCAATTGCAACGTTTACACGCGGCGACCACATTCTCCCAGCGGTCTTTGCCACCGCGCGAGGTAGGCAGGACGTGATCGCGGGTCAGCTCAGAGCGTGATTTTTGGTGTCCGCAATATAAGCAGCGGTGATCGTCGCGGCGAAATAAGGTTCGATTGCATAGCGGCGGCGCAAAATTATCAAAGATGCGGCCTTGGGTGGCGATGATGGGTTGCAGAACGATTTTTGAACGTAAGCCAGAGAGCCGCTGGGTACCGCCAAACACTGGGGGAAGCGAATCCCCGATGCCATACATGACATCGCCCCGGGCGTAGGCAGAAACGGCCTCCTGGAGGGTTAACCATCCCCTTGGCTGCCCTGCCAGATCCAGTCGTAGGATCGCGTGCATGGGTCTCGCTCTGTGGTTTTAAAAACCCTACTGAAAAAACATCACGAATACAACGACAGAAATATGACAGATTACCCAAGCTTTGAGTTGGTGCTGCAAGGGCGCTTCCCTAACCTTACCCATCTCGTTTTTGTGGTTGTCAGCAGTCCCGACCACCACATCAAAAATGAAGTCCGATTAGTGGCCACGCCCTTGGTGAGAGTTGGGGCCACTTACGGAGACGAAACGCGCCTCATGCCGTGAGGATGTGCGCTATGAGCGCACGGAGAGGTCTTGTGCGTTGCGGGGCCTCTTTGTGAATCCCGCTTATGACAGTGATTAGATTGCGGTCATCAGATAAGCAGGGTCAAAGCTTGGCCACAGACACCAATAATCAGCAGTCATTCCCAATAATGCGAAAGCGGCTAGGGTGAGCGTTTCATTACAGTCTTTATAAACCTAAAGAAGGATCCACTATGCACAAGCAAGCACATTCTCTATTTAGTCGTTCATTGATCGC
>CAYPPU010000025.1:11983-17118 GCA_964412695.1 uncultured Alteromonadaceae bacterium
AAGGATCCACTATGCACAAGCAAGCACATTCTCTATTTAGTCGTTCATTGATCGCCGCAGGCGTGGCTGTGGTCTTGACTACCTCGGCTCAAGCCCAAGACGCACCCAAGAAGCGCGGTTCAGCCGCACTATTGGAAGAAGTGGTGGTTACCGCGCGTAAGCGTGCCGAGGACTCCCAAGACGTGCCGGTTGCGATCAGTGCCTTTAACGCCGATCAAATCGATGCGCTAAAGGTCCGTAGCCTCACCAATCTCGCGGTTGGTATGCCAAGCGTAGTACTTGATGAAATCGGCACATCGCGAGGTTACGCCAACTTTTCAATTCGCGGCCTGGGTGTTAACTCCTCGATTCCGTCAATTGATCCGGCAGTGGGTTTAATTGTTGATGGCGTTTATCTCGGTACCAACGCCGGTGTTATTTTTGACACCTTCGATCTAGAGAGTATCGAAGTATTACGCGGTCCACAGGGCACCCTGTTTGGCCGTAACGTAACGGGTGGTGCGGTGCTGCTTAACACCAAAAAGCCCACGCAAGAATTTGAAGTCAGTGCGAAAGCGGCTTACGACGCAGCTGTTGACGGCACCGGTGGCGGCAACGTTTATTTGCAGGGCAGTGTTTCGGGCGGCTTGACCGATACCTTGGCGGCCAAGCTGGCTGTTTACTACAACGATGATGAAGGTGCTTTAGACATCACCGATGGTCCGCTGGCGGGTCAAACCCACGGCGGCCAGGAGCAGACCATTATTCGTCCAGCATTCACTTGGACGCCCAACGAAAGCTTTGAGTTGGTAGCGCGCTACGAGCACCAGGAAGTAGAAGCCGATGGCCCCTCAGGCCAGTCACACACCAACGGTGCTGGCGTACCAGGAGCGATTGTTAACTACAGTCGTGACGATTACGGCTTTGGCATTGACGAGCCTGGCGCTTATGATTTGGAAGTGGATTTCCTTAACCTGCAGGTTAACTGGGATGTGGCGGGCGGTACCTTGACCAACGTGTTCGGTTGGCGCGAGAGCACCACCTACACCAACGCGGATATTGATGCGCAGCCGGTATGGATTTTCCATTCCGACACCGCCAGCACTTACGACCAGATTTCTAACGAATTGCGTTGGAACGGTCGCATGATGGATGACCGTGCCAACGTCACCTTGGGTTTCTATGTGTTCGAGTCAGAGCTGTCCTATGACGAAGACCGTAACCTACTGGGATTGGTAACCGGTGGTACTCGCCCCGCCGTTACGCAAAACGGTGGTGGCATGTTGGACGTGAGCAGCTTAGGTGTATTTGCTGCCGTCGACTATGACTTGTCTGACCGTCTGCAGCTGACCGCCGGTGTCCGCTGGTCGCGTGAAGAAAAAGAAACCCAAATCGTGACCCTCACGAAAGCTCCAAACTTTGGATCCGAGTGTAAGGTTGATGGTTTGACGAACGTCAGCTACGTGGGTGCCGCCAATGAGCGTGCCTGTGAACCTGACTTTGTCGACGATCAAAGCTGGACCTTCGTCTCGCCAAAATTGGGCGTTATGTATCAGCTGTCAGATTCGGCACGCATGTACGCCAACTGGTCGCGGGGATTCCGTTCGGGTGGTTACAACCTGCGTAATACCGAGTTCCCGATCACTTACGGACCTGGCCCGTTTGATAAAGAACAGGCAGATTCTATTGAGATCGGTTACAAAACCGAGTGGGACAGTGGTCAGTTGAACTTTGCCGTGTACCGCACAGACATGACGGATATGCAGCGCGAGGTAAACCTGGCTAGCCCCACTGCCGGTGTGTTGCAGTTGATCCAAAATACCGCGGATGCCGAGATCTTTGGTTTTGAAGTAGACGGTACCTTTGCGTTGACCGATGCCTTCACCTTAAAAGCCTCTATGGGCTGGTTGAGTGCGGACTACACCGACGTCAAGTTTGACCTAAATGGCGACGGCACCGTGGATAACGCAGACAAAGATTTGTCTTTGCCCCGAGCGCCTGACCTGACTTACAGCGTCACAGCTATCTATGACATTGATCTGGGCAGTGCCGGTTACATTTCATCGCTGGCCATGTATGGCTACCGCGATGAGACGGCTTACACCGATAACAACCGCGGTTACATCAACGACCAAGATCAGCTGGATATCGCGATTGACTGGCACATGGGTAACGGTCAATGGGTAGTGTCACTGTATGGCCGTAACTTGCTCGACGCCGTGCGTCACGGTGGTGATACCCAACTGCCGGGTTTGTTGGCGGGTGTGCCCACGGGCGGCACCTTCGCGCCATTGAACAAGCCTGCCACTTACGGCATTGAAGTTAGCTACTCTATGTAAGAGTCTAACGCCCAATAAAAAAGCCGCCTATTGGCGGCTTTTTTATTGCCTGAAAGTTGCATGCGATGGCTCTGGCTAGCTAGAGCTCCACACAAATCTTGCCAAAATGCTGCTGTGATTCCTGATAGCGAAACGCTTCACCCAATTCAGCGAGTTGGAAGTTTTTGTCGATGACCGGCTGAATATCATGAGCCTCAATAGCGGCGACCATGGCTGCTTGATCTTGCTGACTGCCCACGGTTATACCGCTGATGCGACCGTTTTTGGTCATGAGTTCAGCAGTGGGAATCTCGCCGGCAAAACCCGTGAGTACGCCAATCAGGCTAATACAGCCGTCTACCGCTAAGGCTGCAATAGACTGGGGTAGGTTGCCCGGGCCACCCACATCCACAACCAAGTCGACACCGCGGCCGCCGGTGAGCGCGTGGGCTTGGGCGCCCCAATCGCTGTGCTCTCGGTAGTTAATGGTGTGCTCGGCACCCATGGCCTTGAGTCTGGCAAGTTTCTCGTCAGAGGACGAGGTGGCAATGACGCGACAACCGAGAACGTTTGCAAACTGCAGAGCGGCAATGGATACGCCACCGCTACCTTGCACCAAAACCCAGTCGCCGGGCTTGAGTTGGGTTTCTACCACCATCGCACGCCAGGCGGTGAGAGCAGCACATGAGAGCGTGGAGGCCGCCACAAAATCGAGATTTTTTGGCATGGCGCTAAAGGTTGACGCTGGAACGGTTACGGTTTGCGCGGCGAAGCCGTCGATGTGATCACCTGGGACGCCCTGTAGGGTCGCCAAGGTCGGTCGCCCTGCTATCCAGTTGGGGAAAAAGTGGCTAATGACGTTATCGCCTACGGCGAATTGACTTACACCATCGCCGACAGCGGTCACGATACCCGCACCGTCTGACATGGGGATACGACCGTCCTCGGTGGGGAGTAACCCAATCACCACCGCGTAATCGTGAAAATTCAAAGAAGTGGCCTTAATGGCCACTTGGATTTCACCCGGACCCGGGGGTCTTGGTTCTATGTTGATGAGTTGGAGTTGGTCTATGCCGCCGGGGGCTTTTAATGACATGGCCTGCATTGGTTGAGTCCTGTTTACTGCCCGAAAATTAAGGAAAGAGAGTAGTGGGTCTGCTTACCCGTAACGTATTGCTCTGCCACACTTTTAAACCGCGAGCCAATCTACCCGCAGCAGTTCTTCATCGCCGTTGAACACACGTCCTTCGAAGCGTTCACCGGCCCTAACAGCACCGACACCCGAGGGCGTTCCGGTCATCACAATATCGTTATCCACAAAGGGCACAAAACTGCGCAGTTCACCCAAGATGGTGTCGGGGCGATATAGCATTAAGTCGACGCCGCCGCGCTGGCGAAGCTCACCGTCTACCCACAGTTCCAGTAACAGGTTATCCAAGTTATCAGGGGCGGGTACAAATTCACTGAATAGCGCCGAGCCCTCGAAGGCCTTGCTGCGCTCCCAGGGCAGGCCGGCCTCCTTCAGTTTGCTTTGGGTAGCGCGCTTGGTGAGATCCAAACCAAAACCAATGCCCACTACGTTGTCGTTTTGCATAAGCAGGCAAATTTCGCCCTCGTAGTGCAAGGTCTCGCCGCGTTCGGCATACAGGGTGTCGCCAATGGAAGTATTGGGCTTCATAAACACCACCATGTCCTCGGCGGGCACGCTGTTCATTTCTTCAATATGCGCAGCGTAGTTTTTGCCGACACACAAAATTTTGCTGGGGGTAACAGTGCTGCCAGAAAATAAAACGGTATTCATGATAGCGGTCTCTTAATTAAACAGCGCGAGAATAGCACCGCCATGAACTTAAGGTGTAGTGCGCTAGTTGGGTGTCGCCTACTATTTATGTAGCCCGTATTGCCTGCCGCCCAAGCTGATACGGCATAAAGAGCCGTAGAAGGGGAGGGGCTAACGCGTTTTGAGTGCAACACAGACGCGTCGTCATGAGTCTCGTCGGCGCTGCATCGGGTTTCCAGGCTGTTGTTCCCCGGCTGTTATAGTGCGCCAACAGCAGTTTGATTGGGGCACGTATTAATGGCCTTAAAAATGGGACCCGGCGCCATGGTCGCTGCGGCGTTTGTTGGCCCGGGAACAGTTACCACAGCCGCCACAGCCGGTGCCAATAGCGGTCTAACGCTGGCTTGGGCGGTGCTGTTTTCGGTTTTGGCTACTGTTGTATTACAGGAGCTCTCTGTCCGCTCGGCACTGTCCACCCAGCGTGATCTGGCCGACTTGGCCCGTAGCCTAGGCGGTGGTCGCTGGGGAACATGGCTAATCGCATTGCTCATTGTGGTGGCGGTGGGTATCGGTAATGCCGCTTACCAGTCGGGGAATCTTTCGGGCGCGGCACTGGGCCTGTCAGCCTTTTTTCCTGAGTATTTCTCAACAATAGTGGCGGTGCTGAGTGTACTGGCCGGCGGTTTGCTGCTTACCAACCGCTATCACTACATTGAGCGGGTATTGGTCGCGTTGGTCGTTGTGATGGCGGGATTATTTTTGGCTCTGGCCGTGTTGCTGCTGCCGGAACTGATGCGCCTGCCTGCCCCACGGCTTCTGCCCCGCGTTGACACCTCCGAGTTGACAATCATATTGGCCTTAATAGGCACCACGATTGTTCCCTATAATTTATTTTTACATGCCACCGCTGCGCGTCGCCGCTGGCAGCGCGTGGCGGCCGAAAAGGCACTTGCCGAGGCCCGCCAAGAATCTTGGCTAGCTATCAGTGTGGGCGGGTTGATTACGCTAGCGGTGATGGCCGTAGCGGCCGTGTTACTGCAAGCGCCTTCTGATCAGCC
>CAYPPU010000025.1:17218-19385 GCA_964412695.1 uncultured Alteromonadaceae bacterium
CGCAAGCTCGGGCATCATGCCCCTCGATCACAGTGAAACCCATAAACTCTAACAACGAGGTATTCCCATGATTCGCGTTATTGCGCTGTTGTTGACCTTGCTTTCCAGTACTGCTGTTGCGGCTGACAAACCCAATATACTGGTGATTTGGGGGGACGATATTGGCTTTTGGAATTTGTCGACCAACAACATGGGCATGATGGGTTATGCCACCCCCAACATTGACCGTATTGCCAATGAAGGCGCCAAGTTCACCGATTACTACGGACAGCAAAGCTGTACCGCAGGGCGCTCTACATTCATTACCGGCCAATCACCCATCCGTACGGGATTAACCAAGGTGGGTATTCCCGGTGCCGATTTGGGTATTCGCGCCGAGGACGTGACCTTGGCATCGCTATTAAAAGAGCAGGGTTATGTCACCGGTCAGTACGGCAAAAACCACTTGGGAGACCGCGACGAATTCCTGCCCACCCAACACGGCTTTGATGAGTTTTTTGGCAACCTCTATCACCTAAACGCTGAGGAAGAGCCCGAGCATCCCGATTACCCCAAAAACCCCGCTTTTTTTGAGCGTTTCGGTCCGCGCGGTGTGATTCGGTCGTTTGCCGATGGCCGTGTTGAAGATACTGGTGCGCTGACTAAGAAGCGCATGGAAACGGTGGATCGCGAATTTCTCGCGGCAGCTCAGGATTTCATTGCCAAAGCAGTGGAAGACGATAAGCCCTTCTTTGTGTGGTTTAACACCACCCGCATGCATTATTACACCCACACCGCCGACGATGAGCATGGCCTCTCAGGTCAGGGGTTCTATAACGACGCGATGGTGGGCCACGATCGCATGGTTGGTCAGTTGCTCGATCAGCTGGATGAGTTAGGGGTGAGCGATAACACCATTGTGTTTTATTCCACCGACAACGGCCCCCACTTCAATCAATGGCCCGATGCGGGAATCACGCCCTTCCGTAGTGAAAAGAATACCAACTGGGATGGGGGTTACCGGGTACCTGCCATGGTTCGCTGGCCGGGTCACATTGCCCCCGGACAAATCATCAATGACATCATGGGTCACGAGGATTGGGTGCCGACGCTCTTAGCTGCCGCTGGCCGACCGCAGATTGCTGAGGAATTGAAGTCTGGTACGACAATCAATGGACGCGATTACCGCAACCACTTAGACGGCTACAACTTCCTGCCTTATCTCACGGGTGAAGCCGAGCGCGGCCCGCGGAATAGCTTTATGTACTGGAGCGATGACGGTTTACTCACGGGTATTCGCGTCGGCGACTGGAAAGTCGTTTTTGCCGAACAGCGCGCCAAAGGCTTTGATGTCTGGCGCGAGCAGTTTGATACGCTGCGGATTCCCAAAGTGTTTCACCTGCGGCGCGACCCCTTTGAGCGGGCCGATGAGAATGCCAACGTGTACAACGACTGGTGGAACCGCGTGGCACTAGCACGCATTGGTTTAGCACGGGTTGAACTGGAGCGTTTTCTGGTAACCCTGCGCGCGTTCCCGCCGCGTCAGCGTCCCGCGACATTTACCATCGACCAAATGATGGAGCCTTTTTACCAGCATTAAAAGGCGAGTAGTGCGGGGTGCCATGGGTTCGTGTTATGACATCGCACTTCTTGTCGGCGCTTGCGCATGACTGAAACGTTAATCGAGGCTTTGCCCACAGCCGCCGATGTAGTGGCGGCCTCCGAGCGATTATCGGGTGTGGTTACCCACACGCCTTGCTTTCACAGTGAGGCGCTTAATGCCCTAACAGGTAAAGCACTCTGGCTCAAAGCCGAGAACCTCCAGCGTACCGGCAGTTTTAAATTTCGCGGCGCCTATAACCGTCTAGTGCAGCTAACTCCCCAAGAGCGTGCTCGAGGCGTCATTGCTTGGTCTTCGGGTAATCATGCTCAGGGGGTGGCGGCTGCCGCCAAGCTTCTGGGCATTGTAGCGGCCGTGGTGATGCCCGAGGACGCGCCCGCGTTAAAACGCGACAACACCCTGGCCTTGGGTGCAGAGGTGATTTTGTATGACCGCTGGCATGAGAATCGTGAGGACATCGCCAGAGCTCGTGCAGCCGAAACCGGCGCCATCATCGTGCCCTCTTATGATGATCCACACATCGTGGCCGGACAGGGCAGCGTGGCCTATGAACTCTTTCAGCAATGC
>CAYPPU010000025.1:19485-23991 GCA_964412695.1 uncultured Alteromonadaceae bacterium
CCCGGTGGTGCGGTGGCGTTAGCCGCCGCGTTGGCGGGCAAGCTGCCCGCCAACTGCCGGCAGGTGGGAGTGGTGTTATCGGGGGGCAACATTGATCCAACCCTGTTTGCTCAGATTTTGCAGGGCGTCAACGACTAGCGATCTAATACCGCAGCCAGCGCTGTCAAACAGCGGTTCACGTTTACCATGTTACTGGCATAGCCCATTAAGCCAATACGCCATTGCTTACCAGCTAGCTCACCTAAGCCCGCACCAATCTCCAGATTAAATTCCTGCAGTAACCGCGCGCGGACGAGGGCGTCATCCACACCCTCGGGAATTAACACCGAGTTTAATTGTGGCAGTCGCCAGTTGGCATCCACGGCCATGGCTAGTCCCAAGTTTTCAAGGCCGGTGACCAGCGCTTGGTGGTTACCGGCGTGACGTTCAAAGCTGGCTTCCAACCCTTCTTCTTCAATCATGAGCAGGGACTCGTGCAGGGCATACATGGCATTAACGGGAGCTGTATGGTGGTAGGCGCGCTTGGACTCGCCGCCCCAGTAGCCCATTACCAATTGCATATCTAAAAACCAGCTCTGTACTTTTTGCTGGCGGCTCTGAATGCGCTCAACGGCTTTAGGGCTGAAGGTAATGGGCGAGATACCCGGTACGCAGGATAAGCATTTTTGCGTGCCGGAGTAGGCGACATCAGCGCCCCATTCGTCTACGCGTAGGTCGATGCCACCTAGCGTGGTGACGGTATCGACAATACTGAGCGCACCGTGGGCTTGAGCCAGGCGGCACAGGGTTTCGGCATCACTGCGAACCCCGGTGGAGGTCTCTGAGTGCACAAAGGCCACCACGCTGGCTTCAGGGTGGGCTTTTAACGCGTCGTCCAGTTTCTGCGGGTCGACTGGGTCGCCCCAGCGATCCTGCACCATTACCGCGGTTGCACCGCAGCGTTCCACGTTTTCTTTCATACGACCGCCAAAGACACCGTTTTGGCAAACTACCACCGTGTCACCTGGCGAGACCAAGTTAACAAAGGCTGCTTCCATGCCCGCCGAGCCCGGCGCTGAGATAGGGATGGTCAGCGCGTTATCGGTACGAAAGACGTACTGCAGTAGCCGTTTGACGTCGTCCATGAGCTCAATGAAACAGGGGTCGAGGTGACCAATGGTCGGTCGCCCCAGCGCGCCTAATACCCGTGGCGAGACATCCGAGGGGCCAGGGCCCATCAAGGTGCGTTCAGGGGGATAGAAAGACTGGCTCATGGCTGGGCTCCACAATCGTTAAGCGGGGGGGTGATTAGGTGGCCGCTATGATGCCGAAATCCGCGTGAAATGGCTATTCGGCGGAGGCTTCAAGGGCCTCTTGATCAGCAAGCCACTGTTCTTCCAGGGCCTCTAAACGTTGCCGTGTTTGTCCTTGGCTTTGTAGCAGCGCACTCAGCTCTTCCTTGCGGTCAGCCTCATACAGGCCGTTGTCATTGAGCTGCTCATCGAGCTTGGCGAGCTCGGTTTGAGCGTGTTCCATATCGCGCTCAGTTTTGGCTAGGGCTTTTCGTAAAGGCGCTAGCTGTGCGCGCCTAGCCGCCGCATCCTGGCGCTGATGCTTTTTAGATGCGCCGCTTGCGGACCCGCCTTTAACGTCTTTTTGGGCACTTGCTTCAGGTTCGTAACTATTCCGCGTGCTGGGTGGTGCGTCGTTATTGCCAACAACGTCATTTGGAGACGATTGCCGAGACACCAGCCATTTTTCGTAGTGATTGAGGTCTTCTTCAAAGATCGTCACCGCACCGTCATGAACAAGGAGCAGTTGCTCAACACTGTTGCGCAACAGGTGGCGATCGTGACTTACTAACACCAGTGCCCCCTCAAATTGATTCAAAGCCACTTCCAAGGCGTGGCGCATCTCTAAATCCAAATGGTTGGTGGGCTCGTCCAGAATCAACACATTAGGGTTTTCCCACACCACCATGGCCAAGGCTAAACGGGCTTTCTCCCCACCGGAGAAAGGCGCAATGGCGCTGGTGGCCATGTCGCCCCGAAAATCAAAGCCGCCTAGGAAGTTAAGCAGTTCTTGCTCTCGTGCCTCGGGGCGTAATCGCTGTAAGTGCAGCGCCGGACTGGCTTCCAAATCGAGAACATCTAATTGCTGCTGATCAAAATAGCCTATGCGCAGGTGCTTACCGGTTATCCGCTCGCCATCAATTAGCGGTAAACGCCCAATCAGCGCTTTCAGTAGCGTTGATTTACCGGCGCCGTTACGGCCAAGCAGCCCGATACGATCGCCGGGGCGAAGGGTTACAGCCACTTTCCTAAGTACTGGGTTTTCGCCATAACCCACGGCGGCACGATCAAGGGACAGCAAAGGGTCGCTGGTGGCGCCGGGCTCGGGGAAGCTAAAGGAAAAGGGCGAATCAATGTGAGCAGGCGCCAGCGTTTCCATGCGCTCTAATTCTTTTAAGCGGCTTTGGGCTTGTCGCGCCTTGGTGGCTTTGTAGCGAAACCGCCTGACAAAATCTTGAATCTCGGCGACACGACGTTGCTGTTTCTCAAAGCTGGCCTGCTGCTGGCTTAATTGCTCGGCACGCTGGCGTTCGTAGTCGCTATAACCGCCGCGGTAACTGTGTAATTGCCCGCCGGCAATGCGCAGGGTGCGCTCGCATGTAGCATCAATAAAATCCCGGTCATGGGAAATCAGTACCAAGGTACCGGAATAGCGCTTTAGCCAGTCCTCAAGCCACACGGTGGCGTCCATGTCCAAGTGGTTAGTGGGCTCATCCAGCAACAGCAGGTCCGAGGGTGTCATCAGGGCGCGGGCTAAATTGAGACGAATGCGCCAGCCACCCGAAAACGAGGCTACCGGCGCGGCGCTTTGCTGCGGCTGAAATCCAAGTCCGGCTAGGAGCTGCTCGGCGCGTCGGGGCGCGGAATAGCTACCGGTTTCTTCAAGCAGTTGGTGCAGTGTGGCTGCACGCTCAAAATCTTCGGCTGCCTCGGCCTCGCGGGCGCGAATAATGAGATCGCTCGCCACGCTATCGCCAGCGAGCACGTAATCACAGGCGCTTTCATTACCGGCAATCACTTCTTGCGCCATGTGTGCCAGTCGCATGCTCTCCATACCGCGAATGCTGCCGGCGTCAGCGGCTAGTGATCCTAGCAACATGGCAAAGAAGCTGGATTTACCGCAACCATTGGCACCAATGAGGGCGATCTTTTGGCCCGGCTGTAGCGTTACGCTGGCGTCAGTAAACAGTGCTTTACTACCGCGCCGGAGTTCTATGTTCTCAAGAATGATCACAGTGTTGATTCGATCGCAGGATCAAGGGGGCGCTATTGTAACCACCGCGATAGCGTCTGTAGAGCCTCTTTGCCGCGGGCCGCGTGGCCATGGGTAATGGCAACTGGGCTAGAATGCAACACGCAACACAGTTCTCTATTTAAGGAATCAATCCATGGCACACATTGGCGACAAAGTCGTTTTGGATAACCCGGCGTTCATTCACGACACGGCGACCCTGTATGGCCGCGTCAGTATCGGTCCGGGGGCCTCAATTTGGCCCAATGTGGTGACCCGTGCCGAGATGTACGAGATTCGGATTGGCGCACGCACCAATATTCAGGACTTTGTCATGATCCATGTCGGCGCCTTTACCCCTACCATCGTTGGTGAAGACTGCTCAATTACCCATCACGTAACGCTGCACGGTTGTGATATTGGTGATCGCTGCTTGATTGGGATTGGTGCGGTAATTATGGACGGCGCCAAAATTGGCGCTAATTCGATTGTGGCGGGCAATTCCATTGTGACCGAGAACAGCGAGTTTCCTGAGAATTCAGTAATTGCCGGGTCGCCGGCTAAGTTGGTGGCAACACGCGATTGCGGCGCGGCCAATCTGGCCAATGCCCGAACCTACGGTTTGATGGCGAATGCGTACGCCGAGGGTAGAGATTGTTTGAGTGATGAAGAACTGGCCCAAGTGGGCCAGTTCTTCAAACAGTAACGGCTTACTGGCGGCAGAGCGCGCAGAGCTTGTTGCCGTCGGGGTCGCGCAAATAGGCGAGATACAAATTGCCCATGTCGCTTTCGCGCACGCCGGGCGGGTCCTCACAAGTTACGCCACCGTTTGCGACGCCCGCAGCATGCCAGGCGTCTGCTAATTCTGGCGTGGCCGCTGCGAATCCGATAGTGCTGCCGTTAGCCGAGGTAGCGGGGCTGCCATCGATAGGGGTGCTGATGGCGAAAATACCGGTATCGGTGATGTAAAACACTCGGCCTTTAGGATCGACCATACCGGGGCCGTAGCCTAATGCGCCCAAAATGGCGTCGTAAAAAGCCTTTGACGCGTCGAGATCGTTGGCGCCAAGCATGACGTGACTGAACATAGCAATTCCTCTTAACCAAACAGTGACCGCGGTGACATTACCGGCGGTCTGCGGGCACGCAGCACGGCTTAGGCCGGCGACGTGTCAACGCATTCTGCACGAAGCCTAGGGCTTGGCAAGTGTTTGTCTGATATCT
>CAYPPU010000025.1:24091-36310 GCA_964412695.1 uncultured Alteromonadaceae bacterium
GTGTCAACGCATTCTGCACGAAGCCTAGGGCTTGGCAAGTGTTTGTCTGATATCTACCTCGGATAAGCGAGTTTTGGCTGGGGCCTGAATACTTTTAAATCGCGTTACAACGGTCTCGCCACTGTATTTTCAGCGTCTTAAAGACGCGTCATACTATGCCACCGACGACTTGGAGCACCGGCATGTCGCGATTACATAATCTGAAGCGCACCCTAATTCGCAACCGTATCCGTCCCGTGAAGGCACTGATTGCTGTGCGACGTTTAATCGCTGACCCCGACGATACTGGCCAGGTTTTTAAAATTATTGAAGCCTTAAAAGGCGACAGTATCGGACAGGCAGTGACACGGCTTCAGGCCGATGCCACGGGAAGTAGATTACTGGCTGAGAAGCCCAATATTGTGCCGGCACTCAATGATCGGCAGGCTTTGCTGGCGCTCCCCGAATCGTCGATTGGTCGAGCCTATTACCGGTTTGTGCACGATGAGAATTTATCCGCCGACGGTCTAGTGGCTTCCAGTGAGGAGGCGCCCGAGTATCGTGGTCTAAGTGATGAAGAGATGTGGTTGGGTGATCGTCTTCGCGATATTCACGATTTACAGCATGTCATGACGGGGTATGGGCGCGATCGCTTTGGCGAGCTCTGCTTGTTGTCGTTTATGACCGAGCAAACTAACAACCGAGGCATTAACTTCATCATTGCTGTGGCGCGACGCAAGTTTCAGGCAGAGTTTCCCCAAGCCAATGTCACTGCCATGATCAAAGAGGGGCGAGATATTGCCCGCGGTGCGACGTGGATGCCGGCGCAGCGCTGGGAAGATCGCTTGGGTGACTCTCTTGAGGACACGCGCCGTGAATTGGGTTTTCAACCGCCCGAGCGCTACTTGCGCTTCAAAGAAGATTTTGCCGAACAGATACAGGCGCTGGCGGCGGCGTAAGCGCGTTAACGGGGACTCTGGTGTGCGCAGTAACCTTGGTCTACGTCGACGCATTGCCACAGCTGCAACACCCCCTTATCCTCTGAGCTCAATAAAAATCAACTGGAGAGTGTTATGTCCTTAGACACTGCTGAGCGCGCCCAATTCCACCATATGGAAGACGGCACCGAGCAAGATTGGGAGATCATTGGCCGCGAGTTCATGCAATTTCGGGGCGACGTGTATCAACGCATCATTGACCATATGATGCTGCTCGATGGCGACTGTGGCGGGTTTCCCGTGGATCGTTTAACCCATTGTCTGCAAACCGCGACCTTGGCCGAGAAAGATGGCAAGGACGAAGAATATATTGTTTGTGCCTTGCTACATGATATTGGCGATACCTTGGGGCCGGCCAACCACGCCGATGTGGCGGCAGTTCTGCTAGAACCCTATGTCAGTGAGGCTAATCACTGGATGGTAAAACACCACGGTATTTTCCAAGGCTACTATTTTTTCCATTACCTAGGCTTAGATCGTAATTTGCGTGACCAGTTCAAGGATCATCCCTATTACGAGCACACGATAGAGTTTATTGAGAAGTACGATGCGCCGGCCTTTGATCCTGAGGCTGAGACCTATCCGCTGTCGCACTTTGAGCCAATGCTGAAGCGTGTCTTGGCCGAGCCGGTTCGCTCGCTGTATATCGCTGAATAAAACGCCCGCGGGGGCCGGCATGAATTTACAATCGCTGCTGGCGAGCTTGCCCCCGGTTATTGCCCGCGGTGATGAGCTCCACGATGACCTGGTTATCACCGGGGCCAGCAGTGATTCGCGCACGCTATTACCCGGTCAGTTATTTATCGCCTATGCCGGTGAACATTCGGACGGCAGCCAATTTCTATCCCAAGCTTTTGCTGCCGGTGCTGTAGCGGCGGTGGTCTCTGCTGATGCAGATATTCCCAAGGAGTGGAGTGGTTACTGTCTTCGAGTTGATCAGTTACGGCGGTGGGCGGGACTGGCGAGTGCCCGCGCCTTCGGTGATCCCAGTGAGGCGTTGCTAACGCTGGGCGTTACCGGCACCAATGGTAAAACCTCCAGCGCCTACTTGTTGAAAGCCCTACTCGAGAAGGCGGGGCACCGTGTGTTGCTAATGACCACGGTAAGTCACGAGTTTGGGGGTGAGTCGGTGGCCACCCCGAATACCACCCCCGATGCCCCGGTCATTCAAAGTGCGCTAGCACACGCCCGTGATGCCGGCGCTACCGCGGCGGTCATAGAGGTGTCGGCTCACGGTGTCGCACTTGATCGTATTACCGGTACGCAATTTGATGGTCTGCTGTTTACCAATCTCTCTGAGGATCATTTAGATACTTTTGAGACCATGGAACAGTACTACCAAGCCAAGGCCGAGTTGTTTACCGACTCGATCTTTCACAAACCAAACTGTGTTGCGGCAATTGGTATCAATGATATCTATGGCGAGCGCTTAGCAAATACCATCACGTTGCCAAGGCTGAGTTTTGGTGAGGGGGTCAGCACTAAAACTCCCGATCTGTCATCGGATAGCTTGGTCGATGGCCCGCAGGGTATTACCGGAACGCTAACGCTTGCGGATAACGCCATACAGGTGCAATCGAAATACCTAGACACTGCTTCGTTGGATGTGGCCAGTAACCTACAGGCCGATTTTAATCGAGCCAATATTGCCGGTGCGGCGGCGCTAATGCTCCAGTGTATGCCTGACGTAAACAATTGGCGTGACGGCTTAAAACAACCGGTGATTATTCCGGGTAGGCTCAATGTGATTAGCGGACACGCGGCGCCTTTCAGGGTGGTCGTGGATTTTGCGCATACGGGTGATGCGCTCGCCAATTTACTGCAGGGGTTACGCGCATCGACAACGGGCAGGCTTATTACAGTATTTGGCGCCGGTGGCGACCGCGATCCACGCCGCCGTCAGTCACTGCCCCAAGCGGTTATCGATCATGGCGATCTGGGGGTTATTACGCTTGATAACCCGCGCTCTGAGGATCCCCAGCAGATAATTGATGCCATGGTCGAACATTGGCAGGTCGCGCTGGGGAATAGGAACGTTGCGTTGCATGTAGAGCCCGATCGGTTAGCCGCTATCCATTGGGCATTGGCCGAGGCACGTGCGGGCGATACCGTCATTTTGGCAGGCAAGGGTCACGAAACCGGCCAGCAATTTGTCGATAGGGTGGAGCCTCACAACGACAGCGAGGTTGCTAGCTGCTGGCTTGAAAACCACTATCCCCTTTCAACAGAGTAAGACGCCAAAAGAGTAAAAGAGTGTGGGGTGAGGCTGTTCAGCCGAAAGTTAAAAAGAGAAACCTAAGCGCCTGGTGTCACAATATTGACGCTGGTATCCGATTCACCCATCACCACTTTGTTGCGACCGCCGCGCTTGGCTGTATACAAGCAGTTATCGGCTTCATTGATCACAATATCAGACGGCTGGCCCGATGACTGGAACGCCACGCCAATACTGATGGTGAGAGGAATGTCCCGTTTTTCGGTGGCTAGCTCCACCGAGCGGCGTAAATTTTCGGCAATACGTTTTGCCTCTGAGTGCCGGATGCTCTCGACGATTAAGATAAATTCTTCACCGCCCCAGCGCGCCAGAACATCGTGACTGCGCACACTGGCATCCATGATCTTGGCGATATCCTTAAGCACCCGGTCGCCTTCATCGTGACCAAAACGGTCATTAATCTGCTTGAAGTGATCAATATCGGCCATCATCACAGCGTAGCGCTGTTTGCCCAGTGACAGCTGTTCGAGGTGCTGCTCGATGGCACGGCGGTTAGCAAGCCCGGTGAGTTTGTCAGTGAAGGCAGCAATACTCAGGCCCTCAAGCTGCGACTCTACCGTGCGCAGACTGGCGCGCTCCCGCGACCAAATACTCATCAACCAGGCGTACATGACGTAGACCATGAGTACCAATGGCCCTATGCGCCAATCGTCTAAGTAGAGCGGCGCTAAGTCGTCGCGTATAGCGCCCCCTACCATGGCGGTGACACCCATGGCCGCACCCACGAGCGTACCGGTGACGCCGCTCTGTCCCTCGAACAGCAAGGTGGCAATGGTAATGAGCACCGGTAGGTATAAAAGGCCGATAACAATGCCAATTACGGTGTCGGCCGGTGGAGCCAATAGCCAGGCATAGGACCAGCGGCCTACTAGCGCAAGGACAATAAACACCACTAAGGCCTTTTGAGCATTGATACTAAGCCGTCGCCAAAACAGCAGTACCGCACTCATCATGGTTAACCAGCCAATGGCGATGCGATGGGAGACTTCCGTGCCGTATCCAGCAAAGCCGGTGGCCACCACGATCAAGGCTAACCCCCAGGCAAAGGCCGACAGAATATAGAGCATGCGCGACGCCGAGCGCGCGTCTGCCGATATGACGTCGCCCGCTGTTAAGGCGGTTGGCTGCTTAATAAAGGGTAAGCGGGCCCGCAGGGGACGCGTGTGGTCGGCCATAATTGCTCTAACGCAGCTACTGCATTCAACTTATGTCGAGGTTACCTGAGCCAAGGGGTATCGTCGACAGGGTTTTCGGCTGGCGGCCAAAGCGCCTTGAGTACTGACGAGGACCGAGATCGATTTTCCGGTAAGCTCTGTCCAACAAAAAACCAAGAGGAAAAGCCATGAAACCGGTCTGTTTGGTCATGGGAGCCGGTGCCGGCATAGGGGGCAATACCGCGATTCGCTTCGCTCGTGAAGGCTATCACGCCGTACTGTGCCGTCGGGGTAATACCGAGAGTATGGACCGCCTAGTTTCTGCGATTGAGGGCGAGGGTGGCACAGCCACAGGTAGACTGATTAATGCCGCCGAAGAGGGTGTATTAGAGGATTTGGTGGCCCAGGTAGAGGCTGACGTCGGCCCCGTTGAGGTGCTGCTGTACAACCTGGGTGCCCAAATTGGTGACCGATCGGTCGAGGAAACCTCGCTTAAGCAATTTGAATTGGGCTGGCGCTTGGGTACCTTTGGTCTATTTCGCTTGGCTAAAGCGCTGTGCCCCAAAATGGTTGAGCGCGGGCAGGGCACCATTATTGTGACTTCAGCTACGGCGGCAGTGCGTGGCAATCAGGGACAGCATTCTCATGCGTCGGCGATGGCGGGGCGTCGAATGCTTTGCCAAACCCTGAATGCCCAATACGCACCCCAAGGCATTCATGTTAGCCATGTGTTAATTGACGGCGCTGTCGATGCGCCCGATACGCTGGGTAAGATGATGGGTGAGCAGCAGTTTGCGCAACTCAGAGCGACACTCGGTGAGAGCGACGGCCTTATGCGGCCTGATCAGATTGCCGAAACCTATTGGCAGTTACATAGACAGCACCGCTCGGCTTGGACCTTTGAGCTGGATCTGCGGGCATACTCCGATTTACCGTGGTGGAATCGCAAGGCCTTAAATGTCAGTTTGTAATCCCTGTTGGCCGAGGCCCCAGAGATGATCCACATTGTCGATGCGTATTACCAAGCAGTAAGAACTGCTGATGCCAAGGCCTTAGCAGATCTGGTGCATCCGGATTTTGTCTTTATCTGCCCCAACCAAGATCATGTGTTTTCTGGGGTATACGTTGGTAAGCAACGCTTTTTTGATGAGGTGTTCCCTCACGTCTTTGCCTGTATCGAGCCTGGCGCGCTGACCTTTTGCGCGCGGCATAAAATTGTGGCGGCGTCGGGTAATACGGTTGTTGCCATGGCGCAAAACGAGGGTGTTACGCGAGCAGGTGAGCGTTATGACCAGACCTATGTTCATATCTTTGAGTTAAAAGGAGATCAGGTCATTAAGTTGACCGAGGTCTATGACACAGCCCTTGCCAACCGGGCGCTGTGGGGTGATACCACCAAGCTAGAACCCGACAGGGCTTTCAGCTGGGCAGATGTGCCGAGCTGAGCCGCTGTACATTTTAAAAGATCTGAATCTTCGGGGTTGCCAGTCTACACCGGCGGACATAACTTAGAAGCAACTAGTAGGGTATAGGAGCGCAAGCCATGGCCGTTGTCGGTTTTAACCATTTCAATATTCGGGCGCCGAAAGCGTTAATGGCCGAGACCCGTGATTTTTATGTCGAGGTTATTGGCTTGGAAGAGGGCTTTCGACCTGAATTCGACTTTGCGGGCCATTGGCTCTATCTGGGTGATCTCGCCGTGCTGCATTTAATGGAGTGGCGCGACGAGGACGAAGCCCCCTCTAGCGGAAAACCCTATCTCGATCACGTGGCCTTTACCTGTGAAGACCTCCACCAATGTATTGCTGGGTTTGAGCGGCAGGGTGTTGAATTTAGTCGCCGCGATATTGAAATTGCTGACGCCGGTGGCTTTACCCAGCTGAATCTCACTGATCCTACAGGGACGGGAGTGGAATTGAATTTTGCATGGTAGTGCCATGTCAATAAGGGGATTATCTTCCCATTAAGACAGAGCGTATGAGACACTGCAATTCTCAGATGGAGAGCAAGATATGATGAGTATCAAACAAATTTTGACGCTGCTATTGGTCTTTGGAGCGATGCAGGCAATGGCTCAGCCGGCAGATCAAAATTTTGAAAGCGCTACAGCTGATGTTAATCAAGCTAGCCCCTATACGTTAGATGGGGTTACTTATAGTGCGACCACCGCATCGGGAACATCAGCTGATTTTCTTTATGTTCACAGTGCCGACGTGGGCGTATATTTATCCCCTAAATTTCTTAGTTTTGCTGCTTACTATGGGCAAGCGGTGGAGGCAAGGATTGCGTCTACTGCAGGCTCTCCATTTAAATTTAATGGGATGAAGTTGAGCGGTGGTAATTGCAGTGGTTGCAGCGGCACCTTCACTTTAACACCCTATTTGCACGGTGGACCGATTGCGGCGGGTATAAAAACGGTAAGTTGGAGCAATGCTGGACCCGTCTATAACTTTAATGTAGCTGCTGATACAACGTGGGCTTACATTGATGAAATCGTAATAACCAACTCTCGAGGTGGAACCGGCTGGTATTTGGCGGTAGATGACTTAGATTTTGCATCGGCCGTTGTTCACGGTACCACGCATCCGGCCTATCCAGATCAGCCACACCCGGGACGACCGCAGCCTGTACCACTTTTACCGATAGCGGCGCTTCTAGCTCTAGTTGCTATTATGGGTTTTATTGGAATATCCCGATATCGGGTGTAAATAGGTATGGGGAAAATAATAAAGGCGTGGTTGTGACTTTTGACACGAAGATCCGGCGAAGCCTTGGTGCTTCTAGTTGCCTTAAGTGCCACAGTAATAATATAAATTTATAAGTGTCTCAGTCGTGCTTGGAGCTTATGAGTATGAGCCAAAAGAAGACGCCAACGATTGATCTTACCCAGCCCGCGCATATCGAGTGCCCTTACAAGCTGTATCAAACATTGAACGCTGAGGGCGGCGTGGGCCATGACCCCAATGTGGGCATTGCCGTAGCCGGTTATGAAGCCGTAGCGGCCATGGCCAAGAACACAGCGCTTTATTCTTCAAGTATTTCGGACGATGGTCACGGCCCACGCCACATGGGCGTAGGCAGTGACCCTGTGCAAGATGACGTCGAAGAAATCTTGTCGCGTGCTCATCCGATCGTCAATGCGCTATTCACCGCCGATCCGCCGGAGCACACCCGGCATCGCAAGCTGATCAGCAAGGCATTAAGCCCGCGCAGCGTTCGCGCTCTTGAGCCACAGATCCGTGAGGTCACCGTTGGGCTTATCGATGCGTTTATTGAGCGTGGTAGCGTAGATTTTATTCCCGAATTTGCTGTGCCGCTGCCTGTTACGGTGATTGCCGATATTCTGGGGGTAGATCGAGCCGATATTTGGACCTTCAAGCACTGGGGCGATCTGATGATATCGGGCAACATCGATATCTTGAGTCACGAGCGGCGCCGGGAAGTCGCTCATGCCGTGGTGGAGCTTCACGAGTACTTTGTGCCGCGTATTGAAGAGCGCCGTCGACAGCCCAAAGATGATTTGCTGAGTATTATGGTCAACACCGAGGTGGATGGGGAGCCGCCGCTAACCACCGAGGAGCTGCTGCCCATCATTGATCAAATTCTGCTGGCGGGTCATGAGACCACCACCAACCTAATAGGCAATGCCATGGTGGTGTTGTTACGTGACCATGCCTTGATGGCGCGGCTGCGAAATAATCCTGCGGATATTCCCGCCATGGTTGAGGAGGCGCTGCGTTGGGACCCGCCCATACAGTGCACGTATCGACGCGCTACCCAGGCTCATACTGTTGTAGATCTGGATGTTAATGCCGGCGATATGCTGATTCCCCTTTGGGCGGGTGCTAACTGGGATCCTGAAGTTTTTCCTAGCCCTGAGATATTCGATATTGACCGCCCCAACACCAAGCCTCACATGGGCTTTGGCTTTGGTCCGCACTTCTGTGCTGGCGCTGAGCTGGCCCGGCTAGAGGCACGCATTGCCTTTGAAGAGCTGCTCAGTCGATTGGCTGATATCACCCTTGATGAGGCGGCCAGCGATTTAACGCATCTACCGAGTTTTGCCTCTCACGGTTATACAAAGCTGGGTTTACGATTTGAACCCGCACGCTAAATGGAAGTAGCGCGTATTCAATGCTGTCCATGCGCTTATTTCCGTGAAGCGGTATTCAATTTGGAAGAACAGAGCGGGCGATAAAGCCGTATGAGCACTTCCCCATTACCGCGGTGGTCTCGCGCGCACGGTGAGCCAATCTTCTCTGGCGCTATTCGCCAAGAAAACCCAGATTTTCAGGTGATTGAGCAGTTAGGCTGGGAGCCCGAGGGCGACGGTGAGCATGACTATCTTTGGGTGGAGAAAATCGGTGCAAACACCGAGTGGGTGGCACGTCAGCTGTCAGCTTATGCCGGTGTGCCGACCAAAGATGTGGGTTACTCCGGACTCAAGGACCGCCACGCCATAACCTACCAGTGGTTTAGCGTACCGCGCTGGCATGCGCCCCATTGGGACTCGGTAGATATTGAGGGCGTGCGTGTACTCCGGGTTGAGCGCCACCTGCGCAAGCTCCGGCGCGGCGCCCATAAACAAAACGCTTTTGTCATTACCCTTCGCTCTCCTGAAGCTATCGATCATGCGTTGGTAGCTGACCGGCTGGCAGTCATCGTTGAGCGTGGAGTACCCAACTATTTTGGTGAGCAGCGCTTTGGCCGTAATGGCAGCAACTTGCAGTTAGTCGAGAGCTGGGCGGCAGGCAAGCGATTGCCCAGGCACAAGCGCGGTCTGGCGATATCGGTAGCGCGTGCTTACCTGTTCAACGAAATACTGTCTGCCCGTGTTACAGAAAACACCTGGAATAAATTACTTGTAGGCGATCTGGCCAATCTTGATGGCAGTGGCAGTGTATTTGACGTACCGGAGCTTACCGAGGAACTTCGCTCGCGTTGTGTGCACATGGATATCCATCCGGCGGGGCTATTAGCTGGAGAGGGCTTGGACCTGGGTCCACAAAATTGGCGAGAGGCTTTTAGAAAAGCCCGGGTAGAGCCCGCCCCCCGAAGCTACCGACTGCGTCTCGAAGATCTAAGCCATGAATTTATTGATGGCGGCGTTGTACTGCGCTTTACCCTCGCGCGCGGCGCCTACGCCACCTCGGTTCTGCGCGAGCTATGCCACTGGTGAGACTAGCGTTATGACTTCTGTGCGCGGACTCTCTGCACATTGGCACTAATAAAAGAAGCGAGTAGGAGCAGATGCCTTGGGAATTGATAGCGCCCTTGCGGCAAACAATAGTATTGCTCGAATCAGCACAGGTCGGTGCTGCTTGTGTCAATGGAAAACCCAATAGACACTATTAGCACGCAGCACGCAGGCAAGTTATAAAAAAGGAGAAAACAATGGGCGCACTCAAAGATGCAGCTGGCAACAACACCGATAACGTACAAGATTTGTATGCCTATTTACCCGCAGCCGCAGAGCACGTGTTCTCACTAGCGCAAACTATGCGCACCGAAGGCACGCTCTCGCTGCGGCTCATTGAACTCACGCGGCTACGGATTGCTTTTCATAACCAGTGTCGTCAGTGTGCCAGCATGCGCTACCAGAGTGCTGTTGAGGACGGCATGGATGATGACAGCGTCTGTGCCTTGGCGGCGCCGCAAGTCGCCGATAATTTATCGCCCGCAGAAAAGTTGGCCATTGAATATGCCGATCGTTTTGCCACCGATCACTTATCAATAACCCCCGATTTCTATGAACAGCTGCGTGAGTACTTCAGCGAGCCTGAAATTGTGCAATTGGGGATTAACTGCGCGTTTAATTTGGGCATTGGTCGCATGGTGGCGACTTGGCGCACCACGGGCGGTCGCCCCGATCTCGAGCCCGATAGCGACGGTATCTTTCGGCCCTGGAATATCGCTGATCCCGCGCTGTATCCCGATCAAGTGTCGGGTACCGACATCTAATAACGTTTTAACAATGGCAAACGGCCTACTCCTCGCACAGAGACGCCGCGGTCCCTGGGGATAGCTAGCGCTGTTCATAACCCGCGCCATCAGACTGGTACAGTAATGTGCAATGTGTGTGGTGTGTTGGTGCGTAGGTTTATAGATGGGCAGGCGTGCGTAGTACCGTTGTAAAAAACGCTGCCTGTCAGCGAAGGTGGCCAGCGAAAAGCCGAGTTAAATTGAACGCGCAGCAAATCTAGGCGCAAAAGTCAGTAGTGCAGTCCAGATAAGCATTAATGACCCGACGCAGCGCTCATAGGCACCCAGCCAGCCGGGCTCTATGAAAGGAATGACCGGTATCAGCCCAAGCCAAAGTAATAAGATGACTAAATTGGCATAAGCCAGTGCAGCGTTAAGCCGCTTTAGGCCCACTTGAAGCGCACCCATGCTAATGCCAATAGTGCTTGCCAAAATCGATAACGGGTCGTTGGCGTTGGGGCCAAATAGCGCCGCATCGGTCGCGGTTGCGAAGTAGTACGCTACGTACAGTAATACCGGAATACTAAGTAAAAGCAACGTACAGCCCAGGCGCCAAAGTCTCCCATCTTCTACGTGCCAGAGAGCATGCAGTAGAAAACCCCAGGCGGTTGCCAGTGAGATCAGCCCCACGCTATGAATCCATGCGGCATCGCCGCGGCTTAACTGACTAATGGGGCTGGCGGCCGCATCGAGATTGCCGAGTGTTAGCGCAATGATGTGAGCGGCTAACGTCATGACAACACAGCCGCGCGCGATGAGAGTCGAATACATGGTGTGTTTGGCCTCTAAACAAACAGCGTGATCAACTGTCGACCTTTGGCGACACATTCACCTCGACTGTTCCAAATGGTCATGTCCTGAGAGGAATGTCCGCCTTGGGCAAACTCAGACGTGGCGTCGAGTAACCACCAGCCGTTCTCCGTGGTTGGCTTATCATCGTAAAAATCGAGCATCCACGTCATCGATGAAACCGGCGCACGATCGGTCATGCTTGCCGATACCGCTGGAGGCAGCGCATCGGCCAAGCACAACAGTGACAATGGATGCTCTCGGGATTCGGGATCGCGCATTCTGACCCATGATCGGAGAGAGGGCGAGTCATGACCTGAGAAAGGCGTGGCTTCAGACACCCAGACATATTCCAAATTTTGCGTGAAGCCGGGCCCGCCGGGGAAGGGCGGTACGGGTGGTGTGTTGGCATCGGGTGGCGCGATATCAGCTCGCTCGCCCGGCTGTGATAGCACGCTTTCGCGATTAGTTGAAAAGGTAAAGAGGGCCTCGGTGCCGGGCCCTAATTCACTCTTAAGTTGCGCGCGAACGGTGGCAGCGGTACGACCCGCGCGGATAACCTCAGCGCTAATTTCAAGTTCGCCACTACAGGGCCCCACAAAGCCAATCGAGGCGCTGCGTAATGACCGGCCCTCGGCCAATTGCTCAGCGGCCATGAGGCAAAGCATGGCTGTCATGCCGCCGTAGGTGGTTCGCCCTTGGGACCACGTGTCAGGCACTGAACCCGTAGCAGTCGTCCCCGACCTAACGAAGCCGTCAACAATCTTCTGAATGGACATGGAACCGTAATCCTTATGACAAGTAGAGCAAGGCCAATGTGTTGCGCCATGGGGCTATCAAGGAGGCGCCACCTTACGCCAATTCGCCATGAAGCCCAAGAGTCAGTGCGGCAAGTGTGTGGATTGAGCATCGGCTCGATTCGCTCTCGCTTGTCGAGGAAGCAATGCTCTGATTCATTAGCGTGGGTGGGGAATACACCAAGGGAATGTGGTGGGCCCAGTAGGACTTGAACCTACGACCAATCGATTATGAGTCGACTGCT
>CAYPPU010000026.1:0-13548 GCA_964412695.1 uncultured Alteromonadaceae bacterium
TGCGAATTGTGCGGGAGCACCAGCTACCCCGACCACTACTAGACGCGCTACTCGAGGGTTTCGCTTGGGACGCAGAGCAACGCCGGTACGAGAATCTCAATGATGTTCTCGCCTACTCCGCCCGTGTCGCGGGCGTAGTCGGGGTAATGATGACCGTGCTGATGGGGGTGCGCGATCCACAAACATTAGCCCGCGCGGCCGATCTAGGCGTCGCGATGCAGCTGACTAACATCGCCCGCGATGTTGGCGAGGATGCTCGCGCTGGCCGGTTATACCTACCTGAGAGCTGGCTCAAGGATGCCAACATCGACGCCGCCGCCTTTCTTGCCGACCCTAAGTTCAGCTCAGAACTTGCGGCGGTCGTGTCAAGATTATTGTCAGTTGCCAACAGTTTGTATCATCGCTCTGAAGCGGGGATCACCAAGCTACCTAACACCTGCAGACCCGGTATCTATGCCGCTCGATTACTCTACGCCGAAATCGGACAAAAGCTCCTTGCTGACGGTTGCGACTCTGTATCCCAGCGCACCTTTATTGGCCTCAAAGGCAAGCTAAGGCTGGTTGCAAAAGCCACACGCAGCAAGGCCCTTAGGTCGAACCGACTGGATGAGCCGGTGTTGCCTGAGTGTGAGTTTCTTATCGATGCTGTAAAAGCTAAACCGCTTCCGAATCCCGCCAAGCCCCGTCCTGACACAATACTGGGATCCTTTTACCGGCGCATGGTGTGGATGCTTGATGTGTTCGCGGCGCTGGATAACCGCAGTCAAGCAACACCGGCGCGAAGCGATCAATAGATGGGCTATTGTCGTGCACGCCGCGGCATTCGAAAAGGCAGCAAGGTCTGCACCCAACGCCGATTAAAGCGGCGCAAATCTAAACTCTCATGCATGGCTATTTGTGAATTTTCGCCGACCGACAACGCCAGCCGACTACGCGCATAAAATGGCGTGTCCTCCAACGTGTCCACCCTCCCAACTAGCGCGCCCGGTGGTAGCACAGCCTCTCTGGTCACTCGCCAGATTCGCGTCTTCGCCAATGGCGTGACAATTGAACTCACACCCTGAGAATCAACAGTACCCCGGTCGTCAAACGCCAGCTGAAGCGAACAGGGCTTACCGACCAGAGGTTCGGTGCGGTAATGGATATAGCCCTGGCCGCTCGCAGTTTCAGTTCGACTCCAGTGCCAACCAGCAAAGCTCTGCTCTAACGGCACGACTCCCGCATTGCTGTCGACATAAGCTGCGCCGCGCCACTGCAAGCCTGGGCGCTCAAAGTCCACCGCGACCTGACAACTTGGAGCAATCGGCCACCAGCGGTGCTGACCAGCGTCATCTAGGGAATAGCACTCGGCACTCAGGGACGGTAGCGCGACAGAGACTTTACCCTTCAGGCGCCTAGGCCATGGCACCGTGACTTCATCAACCTCCAGCTCAAGTCGCCCATCCCGCCAGCGACAGTGGCTCGGGCCAATACTTATCGCCGAATCAGATCGGACCAAATCTCCTGAACCGCGCTCAGTGAGGCTCCACAGATGACGATCAGGTCCATACAAAATTATATTGGCGCCGCAGAAATTTTCAGGATTACCCCGACCTCTCCGGCGCGCTCGAGCGTAATACGGCGAAAAAACGCTCCCGATGAATAAAATCACCGTGATCGCTGCACGGCCATCCTCGCTGAAACCGTCGACATACCACCACCGGTAACCATTTTCCGCGATGGCATCGTCAAACCCCAGACCGCGCCCCGATAGGCGGCTCTGGACAACGCCCGCAATAGCTGAATTGTCTGCTCTCGCCAAAAGTCTTCTCCAGTAACCGTAGATCTAACTGTAATTTTTATTGAACGTTTTGTGTGTCTAGCGTAATTTACATAAAAATCGCGCCAACGACACGAGGCTGTCATCATGAGCAGCGAAGCATTGAACTGTGAACTGGGTCTTCGGGCCGCCATCAACAACGCGACGGGGACCGGCAGTCCACCCAAGCTGGCAGAGGCCCTTGAGTACGCGGTATTCCCGGGTGGGGCGCGGGTGAGACCAAAACTCGCCCAAGCGGTCGCTTTGGCACACGGAAACCCTGAACCAGGAATAAGCATGGCGGCTTCGGTTGCCGTCGAACTATTGCACTGCGCGTCTCTCGTGCACGATGACCTACCCTGCTTCGACGATGCCACACTGCGCCGAGGCAAGCCGTCGGTGCACTCCGTTTTCGGCGAGCGAATCGCCGTACTCACCGGTGACGCACTTATCGTGGCGGCTTTTGACCGGCTAATCACGGGCGCACTCGAATGCCGGCAACCCCAGTGGGCGGCCCAGACCGCTCAGTGGGTAGCGCGAGGAGTCGGATCACCCCACGGGATCTGTGCCGGTCAAGCCTGGGAGTGTGAGCCCCGTGTCGATCTTGATCAGTACCACAAGGCCAAAACTGGCGCCCTATTTATCGCGGCAACTTGTGCCGGCGCAGCCTCTGCCGGTGCCGACCCCGCGCAATGGGAACCGTTGGGGGCCGCTATTGGTCAGGCCTACCAAGTGGCCGACGACATTCAAGACGCCATTGCCGACGCTGAAACTGCTGGCAAAAACACCGGTATTGATGCCTCTCTGGAGCGCCCCAGTGCAGTGAGAGAGCTAGGCCTCGATGGGGCAATTGCTCGACTGCACCAGTGTGTTGAACAAAGCCTTGACGTGATTCCCGACTGTCCAGGCCGTGACGTCTTGCTAGAGGTGGTTCAATTCGCGTCGGCACGCTTCTTCCCCAAAGGGTTGCGCCAGACAGCCGCATGAACCACCCCCATGTTGAACACGCCGACACGCAAAATGAAGGCGCCGAGCCCATCAATTGGCGGCTGGCGTTCTCGATACTGTGGCGCAACCAACGCAACAAATGGATAGCCAACCCTACCTTCCAACGCTGGGCCGCACGCCTACCACTAACCCGCACCATTGCCAACAAGCGCGCTCTGGAGCTGCATCACCTAACGGCCGGCTTCGTCTACTCACAAACACTGAGCGCCTGCACCGAGCTTGGACTTTTCGCACAACTGCAAGATGGGCCTCTTTCAACCGCCGAGCTAGCGTCGAGGATTGATTTCCCTCAGACAGGATTGGCAACACTACTGTCTGCGGCCGCCGGCATTCGTCTCATAGAACAACTTTCAGACGAGCGTTGGATGCTCGGCGAACTGGGGGCCGCCATGAATGCCAACCCAGGAATTTCTGCGATGGTGGAGCATCATCGGCATTTGTACCGCGACCTTGAAAACCCCCTCGAGCTGCTCAGAGAGCGCCGAAAAGGGCATCTCGCCCGTTATTGGCCCTACGCTTCAGGCGCGCGAGCAGGCGAAGCCAGCCAGGCCTATAGTGATTTGATGGCGCTGTCACAGCAGTTTATTGCCAACCACGTGCTAGATGCCTACCCCCTTTCGAGACATCGCAAGCTATTGGATATCGGTGGCGGCACCGGAGCCTTCGCGCGCGCCTGTTTGACGCGCTTCCCAGGTTTGCTGGCCGCCGTGATGGACCTTCCTGATGTCAGCGCGCATGCTCGCTCAAGTGCGCCCCAGCAAGCAGGCCTGACCTTTCATGGCGGCGACATGTTCCACGACCCCCTCCCAGCTGACGTCGACGTTATTAGCCTCATCCGTATCCTGCATGATCATGACGACGGACCCGTGAGGGCGCTGCTAAAGCGGGTTTATGACAACTTACCCCTAAACGGCACCGTAGTTGTGGCCGAGCCCATGGCGTACACCTCAGGAGCCCAAGCTATCGGCAGCGCCTATTTCGGTCTCTATTTGTGGGCCATGGGATCTGGACGCCCTCGCGGCGCCAAAGAACTCGCACAAATGCTGCGAGAAGCCGGATTTAACGATATTCGAGAGCACCGTTCCAACATGCCCTGCCTTGTCAGGGTGCTAACTGGCGAGAAAACCAATAGTAATCTTTAGTTGACAGTTTATTTTGTATGTTTAAACTTACACTAGTTTGGGCAATCATCCGATAAACCCAATAAAAGCGGGCGTTCCAGCCTATTTGGGACGCTCTAGGGATGACCGCGATGCACAACACATCGACCGCCGTCGTGTTCGAAGCGCCTCGTCAGCTGATGCTGAGGGACGTTGGCTTGCCCGATTGTGCACCCGGTGATTGCGTTGTCGAGGTCGACTGGTCGGGCATTAGCACAGGCACCGAACGATTACTTTGGGATGGCACCATGCCGCCCTTCCCTGGCCTGGCGTATCCCCTAGTTCCCGGCTACGAGAGTGTTGGCCGCGTCATTGATGCTGGTAGCGAGTCATCGCTAGCTGCTGGCACACCCGTCTTTATTCCTGGATCGCGAGGCTTTACCAACGTCCATGGAATTTTTGGCGGCGCCGCGCGACACCTTGTGGTTGATAGCCGGCGATTAATACCGCTGCCCGATCAACTGCAAGAATCGGGTGTCCTATTAGCGCTAGCCGCTACCGCCCACCACGCCATTTCGCGTTTCGGCGACGCATTACCGGAGCTCATCGTCGGGCACGGTGTGCTGGGCAGACTCATTGCTCGGCTATGTGTTGAGCGAGGAGGACGTCCCGTGGTTTGGGAAAACAACCCTGAGCGCAGCACTCCCTGTGATGACTACGATATCCGCACGGCAGAGCAGGACCGCGATAACCGTTATTCCCGCATTTGTGATGCCAGTGGCAATGCTGCCCTATTAGATACCTTTATCGAGCGCATGAGTCGTGGCGGCACCCTAGTGCTGGCGGGCTTCTACGCCAATCGAATCGATTTTGATTTTGCCCCGGCTTTCATGCGTGAAATATCCCTGCTCATTGCTGCCGAATGGCAAAACGATGATCTCAACGCCATACAAGCGCTGATTCGAAAAGGTCGCCTGCAACTCGATGACCTGATTACGCATCGGTTTAACGCACCCGACGCGATGCCCGCCTACGAGACGGCCTTTACCGACCCCAGCTGTCTCAAACTAATTTTGGATTGGAGAAACCTATGACCCCTCCCGCAGAAGCTGCGCAAGTCTACGATCCTGGTCTAGAGGCCTCAGGAGAGAGAGCGGACGTCTTAGCCAGCTCCCAGGACGCCTCTAAGCCAACCCAAATTATTGCGATTTACGGCAAGGGCGGTATTGGCAAGAGCTTCACCCTCTCCAATCTGTCTTACATGATGGCGCAACAAGCGAAGAAGGTTTTACTGATTGGCTGTGACCCAAAAAGTGATACCACTTCACTGCTATTCGGCGGCAAGGCCTGCCCAACCATCATTGAAACGGCCTCCAGCAAGAAAACGGCCGGCGAAGAAGTTCAAGTCGAAGACGTTTGCTTTAAGCGCGACGGCGTCTTCGCCATGGAGCTAGGCGGCCCGGAAGTGGGGCGCGGCTGCGGTGGTCGCGGCATCATCCATGGCTTCGAAACCCTTGAAAAACTGGGCTTTCACGACTGGAATTTTGACTACGTACTGCTTGATTTTCTCGGCGATGTAGTTTGTGGCGGTTTTGGACTGCCTATCGCCCGCGACATGTGCCAAAAGGTCATCGTAGTGGCCTCCAATGACCTGCAGTCACTGTACGTCGCCAATAATGTCTGCTCGGCGGTTGAATATTTCCGACGGCTGGGCGGCAACGTGGGTGTCGCAGGCATGGTTATCAATAAAGATGACGGTACGGGCGAGGCCCAGGCTTTTTGTAAGGCAGCGGGTATTCCGGTTTTGGCAGCCATACCCGCTCACGAGGACATCCGGCGCAAAAGCGCTAACTACGAAATTATCGGTTACCCCGAAGGGGAATGGGGCCCTCTCTTTGGGGACTTGGCCACCAACGTTGCCGAGGCTCCGCCCCATCACCCCACGCCACTTACCCAAGATGAGCTTCTGGGTTTGTTTGACGGCGATACCGTCGGTCGAGACGTCAAGTTGGAGCCGGCGAAGCTTGAAGACCTGTGTGACGTTCAACACCTAAGCCGCCCCTCTCTGGAAGTCGTCTATGACAACGCCTGATCAACAGATCATTGCCAGCCAGCAAGATGGCGTGAGCTGTCACAGCGGCGCGCGTGATATGGCGAAGGCCGCGAGTGAGGCGGGCAAAGGCGCATTGCTCGAGCAGCTGGCAACGGATTATCCGCAGGGCCCACACGATCAACCGCAGAGCATGTGCCCCGCCTTCGGATCTCTTCGTGTCGGACTGCGCATGAAACGCACCGCCACCGTTCTTAGCGGCTCTGCCTGTTGCGTCTATGGCCTCACCTTTACCTCGCATTTCTATGGTGCCAAGCGCACGGTCGGTTATGTGCCTTTTGACTCTGAGACGCTGGTAACGGGCAAGCTGTTTGAGGACATCAGAGAGTCCGTGCATCAACTCGCAGACCCCGATAAATACGACGCCGTTGTCATCATCAATCTCTGCGTACCAACAGCCTCTGGCGTGCCTTTAGAGCTACTACCCAAGCAGATCAATGGCGTTCGGGTTATCGGTATTGATGTCCCAGGTTTTGGTGTTCCCACCCATGCTGAGGCTAAGGATGTATTGGCGGCAGCGATGCTGCGCTACGCTCGATCTGAGGCCTCCGCTGGTCCTGTGGCCAGGCCGCAGGGCCAATCTAGCGGAGCCGATCTACCCAGTATTGCCCTTGCTGGCGAAATTTTCCCAGTAGACGCCATCACCTTAGATCGATTACTGCAACCCTTGGATTTGCGCGCGGGTCCAGTAGTCCCGACACGCGAGTGGCGAGAGCTATACGCCGCACTCGACTGCGCCCTGGTTGCGATGTTGCACCCCTTTTATACCGCCAGTTACCGCGAATTTCAGGCGGCCGGTCGCCCAGGTGTTGGCAGTGCTCCCGTGGGCGCTGAAGGCACCGCCGCTTGGCTCGACGCTATCGGAGAGGCCTGCGGAATAGCTGCCAAGAAGGTTGCTCGTCAGCGCGACTTAATGCGTTCTGTTATCCGCGAAGCGCTGGATGCCAATCCCATTTCGGCCCGGATGACTTTATCGGGCTATGAGGGCTCCGAGCTCTTGGTCGGCCGCTTGTTGGTTGAGAGCGGCGCTGACTTGCGCTACGTGGGCACGGCCTGCCCGGCAACGCCTTGGTCGGTGGCGGATAGAGAATGGCTGGAAAGCCATGGCGTCGCCGTCAAATTCAGAGCCTCGCTTGAAGATGATCTCAATGCCTTCGATACCTTTGAGCCAGAATTGGCGGTGGGTACCACGCCGGTCGTACAGCATGCCAAGCAGCATTCCACGCCCGCTCTGTATTTCACTAACCTCATTTCTGCCCGGCCGCTCATGGGTCCGGCCGGTGCCGGCTCCCTTGCACAGGTTATCAATGCCGCCGTGGCATCCAAAGAGCGCTTTGACGCCATGGATAAATTTTTCGAAGACGTGGGAAGCGGTGCCCAATCAGGTATTTGGACACCTGATCTAGCGGTGCGAAAAGGCTTCGCCCCTGCAGCTGGAGCGGCAGTCTGATGTTGGTTCTTGATCACGATCGCGCCGGTGGCTACTGGGGCTCTGTGTATGTATTTACGGCTGTAAAAGGCCTACAAGTCATTATTGATGGGCCCGTGGGTTGTGAGAACCTCCCGGTGACTTCGGTACTGCACTACACCGACGCTCTGCCGCCCCATGAGCTCCCCATCGTGGTCACTGGATTGGCCGAGGAAGAATTAGGGCAACACGGCACCGAACAAGCGCTTCGACGGGCTCATCAAACCTTGGACCCTAAAAAGCCCAGTGTCGTAGTGACTGGCTCGATTGCTGAAATGATCGGCGGCGGCGTCACCCCCGAGGACACCAACATTCAGCGCTTCCTGCCCCGCACCATCGATGAAGACCAATGGCAGAGCGCCGACCGCGCGCTATATTGGCTCTGGGAGCAATACGGCGCTAAGAAAGCGGCTAAACGTAAGGCATCAGAAAAAACCAAACCCTCTGTCAATATCATCGGCCCGGCCTACGGCTATTTCAACACTTGGTCCGACCTCGCCGAAATCCAGCGCCTTGTTGAAGGCATCGGCGCCGAGGTGAACATGATCTTCCCTCTCGGCTGTGAGCTTGATGACATCCCGGCTCTAGCAGATGCCGATGTCAATATCTGCATGTACCGTGAATTCGGGCGAAAGCTGTGCGAAGCCCTAGATAAACCCTATTTACAAGCACCCATAGGCCTGCACAGCACCACCAAATTTCTCAATGCTCTCGGTGAGCTGCTGTCACTGGATCCAGAGCCTTTCATTACGCGGGAAAAACATACAACGGTGAAGCCGGTCTGGGATCTATGGCGATCCGTGACGCAGGATTTCTTCGGCACGGCGAGCTTTGGAATCTGCGCTACCGAAACCTACACCCGTGGTGTGGCTAATTTCTTAGAAAATGAACTGGGACTGCCCTGCGCGTTCAGGTTTGCGAGAAAGGCTGGCGTAAAACCTGACAATGCCGCTGTCCGCGAGGCAATCACCGAAAAAGCCCCTTTGATTGTCTTTGGCGGATACAACGAACGCATGTACATCGCGGAGCAAGGTAACCGAAGCATGTACATTCCGGCATCGCTGCCGGGCACCATCATTCGGCGTCACACGGGCACGCCCTTCATGGGTTATGCCGGCGCCTGCTACCTCTTACAAGAGGTCTGCAACGCGCTCTTCGACGCACTGTTCAATATTTTGCCGTTAGGTACTGATCTAGACCAAATAGAGGCAACGCCAGCTAGAACCAACTTGAGTTGGGCCGATGATGCCGAAGCCACCCTTGATGCACTCATTGCCAAACAACCTGTTTTGGTTCGAATTTCCGCTGCTAAAAAATTGCGCGATGCGGCTGAGAAAAATGCGAGAGGCAGTGGCGCCGAGGCGGTACTGAAAGAACATGTCGTCAATGCAACGCGCGCCCTAACAGCGGGCAATGCTGCATGAATAGAAATAACAAGCACTGGAGGATGAGTCATGTCTGACAACCTGGAAACCACTCCAAAGAGAACGATGGAGGGCGAAACCTTGCAGTTCAAGTTGTTGCTATCGATCGCCTTTGTCTGGTTTTTCGCTGCGGCCATTGCCCAGCGGCTGTTGGGTTTGGCCAACCGATCTAGTGCCAAAACAGAGAGTTGCTTCGCGTCGGCAAGACGTTCGGCCTATAGCGTGGTGCCGTACGCGTTTATGCGCATATGAAGTGAAAGGCAGCGCCAGGATGGCGGTGTAGCGGGAAGAAGGTCAAACGGTCGTAGAGCAAGGAATGCTTGCGACCCCAAGGAGAGGAATGTGCAATGTCATTGCTGAGTTTTGAACAGAAATACCGGGTTCGGGGAGGCACGCTAATTGGCGGCGATCTCTTCGATTTTTGGGTCGGCCCCTTCTACGTCGGCTTCTTTGGTGTCACTACCGCATTCTTTGCGGTCCTCGGCACACTCTTGATTGTCTACGGTGCGGCAATAGGCGGCACTTGGAATTTATGGCAGATCAATATTGCACCACCTGATTTGTCCTATGGACTCGGTCTTGCACCGCTCAAAGAAGGCGGACTTTGGCAGCTGATCACCATGTGCGCCATCGGTGCATTTGGCTCTTGGGCACTGCGCCAGGTAGAAATTTCCCGCAAGCTAGGTATGGGTCTGCACATTCCATTCGCCTTTAGCTTCGCCGTTTTCGCCTACGTGACCTTGGTTGTGATCCGCCCTCTCCTGCTAGGCGCTTGGGGTCATGGCTTTCCCTACGGCATCATCAGCCACCTCGACTGGGTGTCAAATGTCGGCTACCAATTTCTGCACTTCCATTACAACCCAGCACACATGATCGCGGTGACTTTCTTTTTCACCACTGCCATGGCGCTCTCCATGCATGGCTCTCTGATACTGATGGCGACCGACCCTGCTGATGGTGAAAAGGTAAAAACCGGCGAGCACGAAAACACCTTTTTCCGTGACGACATTGGCTACTCGATCGGCGCACTGGGCATTCACAGACTAGGGCTATTCGTAGCACTCAGCGCGGCTTTTTGGAGCGCCATCTGCATTGTGATCAGCGGACCTTTCTGGACACGTGGTTGGCCAGAATGGTGGAACTGGTGGCTCGAACTGCCGATTTTGAACTAAGAAGGGAGACCACGAATCATGGAATATCAAAATATATTTACTCAGGTTCAAGTCGATGCTCCCGACTACGCGGGTGTACCGATTGGCAAAGACGAGTACAACCGCTCGGCAGTGGCAGGACATAGTTACTGGATGGGCAAACTCGGCGATGCGCAGTTAGGTCCGATCTACCTTGGCCCCACTGGCGTTATGGCTCTGCTCTGCGGCTTCCTAGCTTTTGAGATTATCGGCCTGAACATGTGGGCTTCGGTGAACTGGGATCCGATCGAATTTATTCGCCAACTACCTTGGCTCGCACTGGAACCTCCGCCCGCCAAGTACGGTCTGGGTATTCCACCACTGAATGAAGGCGGATGGTGGCTGATCGCCGGCTTCTTTTTAACCGTCTCTATTTTGCTCTGGTGGTGGCGTACCTTTAAATTGTCGCAGAAGCTGGGCATGAGCAATTACCTTGCCTGGGCTTTCGCCGGCGCTATTTGGTTGTATCTGGTATTGGGCTTCATCCGCCCTGTATTAATGGGCAGTTGGAGTGAAGCAGTGCCCTTCGGCATCTTCCCGCACCTGGATTGGACAGCGGCCTTCTCCCTACGCTACGGCAACCTGTTCTATAACCCCTTCCACATGCTTTCAATTGCCTTTCTGTACGGATCGGCTGTGTTGTTCGCCATGCACGGCGCCACCATTTTGGCGGTAAGCCGCTACGGCGGCGACCGTGAGATTGATCAGGTAACTGATATCGGCACCGCGGGTGAGCGCTCCATGCTGTTCTGGCGCTGGTGTATGGGCTTTAACGCCTCCATGGAATCCATTCACCGATGGGCCTGGTGGTTCGCCGTACTGACTGTCATTACCGGCGGCATCGGCATTCTCTTGACCGGCACTGTAGTTGAGAACTGGTATCTCTGGGGTGTGAAACACGGTATCGCGCCAGCGTACCCCGCACTCGACGCCATGCCGATAGTCGACCCCATGGTTACGGAGGCGCAGTAATGAAAACGTCGAAATTAATGAAAACCATTGCAGGGACCTTGTTGGTTGGACTCACCCTATCGGGCTGCGAACAACCGCCACCGGAAGCTGTGCAACGTGGCTACCGCGGTACTGGCATGGAGCATCTTGCTAACCCCGATACGCTGACTGATCTCGCGGTGGCCAATCAAGTGCCCGCCGCGTCGCCGGCGTTACCTGCTACAGGACCCAAAGCAAGTGAGGTCTATCAGAATGTTCAGGTATTGGGTGACTTGAGTGTCGGTGAGTTTACGCGCCTGATGGCAGCCATTACCGAGTGGGTCGCCCCCGAGCAGGGCTGCGGTTACTGCCACGAGGGCGCAAATTTTGAGGATGATTCGCCCTATACCAAGCGAGTGGCCAGAGTCATGCTGCAAATGACTCAAGCGGCCAACCAGCAATGGACGGATCACGTCGGTAGCACAGGCGTCACCTGTTACACCTGTCACCGAGGTAAAAACGTTCCGGAGAATGTTTGGGCGTTGGATCCTGGACAGGCACATGCACCGGGCGTCTATACCGCCATGCAAAATATTGCCTCAGAGGCCGGGGTCTACACCTCGCTACCTTACGATCCCTTCTCCCCTTACTTAGAGGGTGATGAAAGTATTCGGGTTGCAGGTGGTACCGCTTTGCCCACAGGGAATGACAGCAGCATCAAGCAGACCGAGTGGGTCTACAGCCTGATGATGCACTTCTCGGATTCATTGGGCGTCAACTGTACGCACTGCCACAACAGCCGCGCCTTCGCCAACTGGGAACAGAGCTCCCCTGCCCGTGTGCAGGCCTGGCACGGCATTCAAATGGTTCGGTCGCTGAATAACGACTACGTCACGCCAACTACTGATTGGCTCCCTGCACATCGCAAGGGCCCACAGGGCGACGCTCCTAAGGTTAACTGCGCCACCTGTCACCAGGGGGCCTACAAGCCTCTACTGGGCGTGAGTATGGTCGCGGACTACCCATCCTTAGCCCGAAACACTGTTGCAGCCGCGATTCCGGAAGAATCCGAACCCGCTGCGAGTGAAACGGAAGCACCGGCTGAGTCTGGTGCTGAAGAGGCTGAAACCGCCTCAGAGTGAACAAGAACAATACGATTGAGCTAGCTCAATCGTGCCGGTGATTACACCGGCAACGAATCTCGGTCCCGCTCGATGTACTTGTGCAGAAAGCGGGTCAGGGATCGGTGGAGAGGAACCCACGGGAACCTCACTGCCGAGTAACCGTCGCACGGACGCCTGCGGGCATCATTGCGGCATCTGGCTTAGCAAAACATGGGAGGTAAAACCATGAGTGAGCAATCTGGGCTGACCAGTAATGAGGCCAAGGAGTTCCACAGTGCTTATATGCAAGGAACGATTGGGTTTGCGGTTGTAGCAATCATCGCTCATTCCCTCGTCTGGATGTGGCGGCCCTGGTTCTAAGAACCGAGGCTATCACTGAAACCCGTTCGGCCTACCGCTAGCGGTGCGGTCGTTCAACAGTACGGAGAAACACTATGTACAAAATCTGGATGATCTTTGACCCGAGACGCGTGCTAGTGGCTAACGCAGTGTTCCTATTTACATTGGCACTGTTTATCCACTTCATCCTTCTCAGTTCCGAGAAATACCACTGGATCGATGGTGCTCAAAGCGGCGCAGCCGTTGCGAGCTATTCGGAAGCTCTGCCCCCGTCACGCAGTTAACGAGGGCAAACTCCTGGCCCCTTTGGGGGCCTCGAGCCACTTTGACCCGCAGGGAACACTTGAAGTCCCTGGCCGGCAAGTTGGTGACCGATCAGAAGTATCTCCCCCCAGATGCCCGACTGATCATCACGTCACCCCTATCTTCCGGCTCCACCCAAGGGTGGCGGGTCCTTTCTTTTTCATAGATGAAGAGCAGAATTCACATGGAAGCGCTTACCGAGCCAGTTTCTTTCGATGACGAAGAATTAATTTTGGTAGATAGCCAAGACCAGCCCGTCGGCTCTGCATCCAAAATAGATACGCATTCCGGCAAAGGTACATTACATCGCGCATTCTCGATCTTTCTCTTTGACGGACCCGACAGAGTCTTGTTGCAGCAACGTTCCAACGAGAAGGCACTGTGGCCGGGCTACTGGTCTAACAGCTGCTGCAGCCACCCTCGTCTGGGCGAGGACTATCGCCAAGCGACCCGACGTAGATTATTCGAGGAATTGGGTATAAAGACGCCCCTATTTCGACTTTACCAGTTTGAATATCACGCCCAATTCAATGAGACAGGGGCCGAACACGAACTGTGTACGGTCTTTGTCGGCAATATAACGGGCGACCAGACATTACAGACTCATCCTTCGGAAATCGCGGATTCTCGCTGGGTCGCTGCCGAAGAATTGGATAGCGAACTCGCCACCTCAGCCAGTCAGTTTACACCGTGGTTAAGACTCGAGTGGCAGACGATGCGAAAAGATTACTGGAGCGCGATAGACTATTTGATT
>CAYPPU010000026.1:13648-28359 GCA_964412695.1 uncultured Alteromonadaceae bacterium
ACTCGAGTGGCAGACGATGCGAAAAGATTACTGGAGCGCGATAGACTATTTGATTAGTCAATGACCTTGGTGATTCGGTGTAGCGCCGAAGCATCCCCCCAAAACTCATTCAGCACTACCCGCCCCTCGATTGTCACAGAGAGTTGGCCTTCAGCGCGGGCAATAAGACCCTGCTGTTCGAGGCGATTCATACGGCCGCTGCTGGTTTCGGACAATAAACTGGTCTCCGACGCGACTAAATTCGCACTGAGTCGGCTAATGGCTTCGCGCTCGGCCTTCTCTTGATCGGTGAGAAACACCCCACACCAAACAGGAGACTGACCGCTTTCTATGCGCCCAGTCCAGGCCGCTAGAACTGCTAAGTTTTGGAATAACGCTCCAGGAAACTCGCTCACTGCCCCCAGACCAAAGCCCAAAGCGCCAGTGGTTGCGATATCAGAGTAACCAGAGCGCATCGCATGTAACCGCTGCTCCCGCTGAGCGATATCGAGTCGGTCATCGGGCTTCACAAAACCATTGATGCCAACCCAGACATAACCCAGGGATTGAAATCCCTCCGACAACGTTGAAAACATCATCATTTTTGTTGCCAAACTCGAGCCACCTTCGCGCCCAAGAATTTTTTGGTGCGGAAACTCTTGCTCGCGCAAGCTGAACGGATGACAGAAAATGCGATCGGGCTCTAGGTCCGCAACATTGGCAAGCACCAGATCAATATCGCTCTGTTGTTGGCCTGGAAAACCGTAAGCTAGATCAAGAACAATATCTTCAATGCCAGCCGCGCGGGCATTGGCTACGGCATCCTGCATGAGTTCAGGCGAGTAGGCGCGCCCCAGTCCGCTGCCTGTACCAGCTTGAAACTCACGAATTTCAAAACGAACGGAATTCACACCCAAACCAGCTAACAACTCAAATTGGGTCAAGGAAGATCGTGAAGGGCTACAGTCCATGCTGATATAGGTGGCTTCATCCAACACAAAATGCTGGTCCACCGTTGCCCTAACTCGTGCTAGTTGCGAATTACTCAGGTAGTTGGGCGTACCGCCGGAAAAGTGCAGTTGCCCAACCCTAAAACCGTGACCAAGGCGCCGGCTGACCAAACTCATTTCTTTGTCGAGATTATCTAGATAGCGATCCATCTCGGCAGTGTCGTGACTGATATGGGCTACCCTATCGCAGGCGCTGCACCGCGATGTACAAAAGGGCAAATGCACCACGACCGTCAATCCTGCTTCGGCACTGTATTGAATCGCTAGGCTGTCCAAAGCCGCGAGATAAGTCTCAGTGCTCACTGCTTCAGCGCGCGCACCGAGAATACTGGCGCTAAGGTCATCACTCGACCTATCAAATTTAGACGACGGGTTGTTACCAGGCGGACGGTCAGTGTTTGACATTACGGTAAAGCTCCACAGCGCCATGAATTTGGGCTGGCTGGGCTTACAACCGCTTCCATCACCGCAAGAAACGTTGGATTAATAATTTGCCAGTCAGTCACCGGCGCACTCACTGCGCCGACAGTGTCCACAGTATGCCTGTGTCCAGCTTTCGTCAAGGATAACCGAGACGTTACAACCGCTAACCCCATCACCGCCATATCCTGGCGCCATGTATCTATTGCATTTTGCTGGTTTTTAGCCATGTTTCGCAGAATTTCGAGGCTTTTACCTCTGAAATGCCTTTTTTTCGGGCTCAGGTGAAGCCCAGCGCCACAATGCAGCGTCGTTTAAAGGCAGCATTAGGAAAACATGTTCAAGGGTGCCCAAGATCACCAACGTGCACACGAGCGTTAAAGACACTCGATACGAGAGCTCGGGCACCGTGCTGGCGAGCTCGTAAAGCCACCAGGCCATACTGCTACCCGCTAAGAAAGAGCAGGGAAACAGTGGATTCATGCGCCGACGAGGGATGTAGGTATCAACGTATGCTAGGTGTTTCGGCAACCAACTTTGATTGTAATTTCGAACCCCCAAAACCAAATTTAACTTCGCACTCCAGCGCATCAACCACAGCGCGCAGAATGCCCACATCGTGGCAGGGTTAGGTGCGCCCCAAAGCCAAACCAGCAAAAGCAAACCAATGCTGACTGTTGCCATTTCGTTATGAAGACAAGCTTTTAGCCCGTAGTTCGCGCGCTCAAATAATCCCGCTTCAGGTCTACAGGGTCTTCCTTCTGGACCCGTGATAAAGCCCATGAGATAAGACATTTCCAACCAACCCCAGAGAATCAGGGCCTGGCAAAACCCCACCACACTGGCCATACCGCTTTCCCAGGAAGCGACGGCTGGGACAGCCGCAACCGTGATCAGCGCCAACATGCTGGTGACCGCAAAGATATTGCGGTGGTATTGCGCAGGCCAATGCACCAACCAGAGAATCAAGCCCGTAAAAAACCACCAGCCGGTGAGGGCCACGACGATAGACAGGCCAAATTCAGTCATCACTGACGGTCACTAGAGGCTCAACCAGAATGCTGAGGTGAGGGTAAATCCGCCAACAATAGGGCGCGAAACTCACCGCTATTACTCGGGCCAAAAGCGGACAGCTCTAGCGCTTCGTCCGTTAGAGGGTCGAGTAGCTGCAAGCGTCCATCGGCATATAGGATAAGATCAAATCCGGCGCTTAGCGACGTTCCCGCCAGCTGCCTTGTCCGGACTAGGCTACGGACGGCACCGCGGATAAAACTGCCCTCGCCGGCTGACAATGTGCGCAATGACTGCCCACTGTCGGCATCTTCGATCAAGATGCGCCCCTGCCCCTGATCAACGAACAGTAACGACCGTTGCAACTGAACTGGCGCCATAGGCGTGGGCACTTCCACCACCTGATCATTCAGTCGCGCGAGACTAACAACTGCAACAACAAACAACAGGCCCGACATAATCAGACCCATAAGTTTGTCGCTGACGCGGCGCACTGGCCGCATCGCGCTAGAGGACAGGGAGGGGCTGCTCATTGCTACCTATCCTGGCGTCCTGTTGCTCGGCAACCGATGCGATTTCAGGGCGAACATCACTGCCCCTCTCACGCTCGTCTTGCAGCACTGCAGCTAAACGCTGGGCCAATGCCTGAGGCTCTGGTAACGCTCTCAGTAAAGGATTTATCCGGCCCCAACTAAAAGGCTTAACATGAGGCCACACCATCAAATAGTAGAGTTTCTTGCCTGGTTTGGGCGTAACTAGAAAATCTCCAGTCCCATCTGAAAAACTCTTAAAACCCACTTCGGCCACACTTTCCCATGGCAGATTAATCATCATGGGTACGGCGATACCAGAACGTACCACCAAACGTCGATTGGTTAACGTATACACCGTGCTGGCCGCATACTGCTTACCCAGCAGCGTCAAAAGGCCAAGGGCTACTGCCGCCAGACCAGCCTGCCATGCCATAGAGATCGAAATTTCTGCCAGCGTAAGATCGTTAAGCATCTGGTATACCAGATGCACGGCGATCAGCCCGACAAAGTAAAACGCAAGGGTTCGAGAATGAAACGCGCGCGCGGTGAACGACCGCCATACAGGCTCCCCCTGCCACACCACAAACTCACCGTCAGGGAGCTCCTCGGGGAGCCCCTTGATCGGTTCATACTCGTGCTCTCTCACAAGATCGGACCCATGCGATCAGGCGTGGCATAGAGAGTACCGCCGCCGTAGAACGCCGTGATCTTATCCTCTTCTTGTAACGTCACTTGGTCGGCATTCGCCAAGCGAGGCACCTGCGCAAATTGATCACCGCGGATCGAATTGACCTTAACGGAACCGTCCCTCGCAACTCGCGCCATAGTCATCGGCAACAACACAGTATGATCGCCCACATTCACCTCGGCGTAGCGGAAGTGCGGCTCAGCGCGATCAACCCACAGATCGACCACTGTCCCGCCCGCCTTACCATCACAACCCGTTACCGTTTGACCACGAGGATCGGGGTCACGGCTATTGACCTTGTGATCTGCATCGGCACGCAATGGCACTATGCGAGGCCGGCCATCGACCGTCATATCCGGACGCTCGGGTCGGATCGCCCAGGCGGCCGGTCCAACGCCATCAACCATAGGGTCGCCGGTGGGATGCACCGGTGCGCCGACATAACTGCCGGTCGATACAGCTTTTAATTCGTAAGAACCCCGATCTGGCCCTGGCAATGTTCGCGAACCTTGACCGTTATCCAGTTCGTAGGTCTTGGGATCAGGCATGCCGCCAAATCCCTGCACAAACTGTGCACCGCGACCACCAATTTCAAGAGGCCAGCCTTCGCGCTTCCCTTCCCGGTGCAGATGTCTGACCAGGAAAAAGAAGAAAATCCAAAAGCCGTACAACGCCAGCTGTGCTACATCGATATAGCCTGTGACTGCTCCAGTACCCATATCACTACTCCTCTGTTTTACTTAAACCTGCTAGCCCGGAAAATCTGCTAAACGCAGTCCGGATTCAGTTGATTCCCCCTCTCCTGGTTGTCGCACAAGTGGCCCGAGAGCCACCAGAGCGACAAACAAAATTAATATTTCCAGGTGATAAACCGCGCTATACCCTACGGTCTGACCCGTTAGCACCGATCCCAGCTCTCCGTTGGCCGACCACAGCCCCACAACATCCCGGATCGCTCCACCCAGAAAAATCGCCACCCCCATCGCGGTTGCCTGAACAGCGCCCCAGGCACCCAACGCGAGACCAGCTTGAACATCGCCACCCAAAGTCATGACACTCATCATGGTGCCGACTGAAAACAATCCACCACCGAACCCAATAAGCCCAGTACCCAAACGGAATAGCATGGGTGATTCCATCGGTCCTGCTAAAATCACGATGGCAAAAGCAAAGACACCCAACAGCGCACCCATACCCGCCATACGAATTGGGTCTGTCCCACGGCCCAAGGTTCTTGACGCGAAAATAAATGCCAGCAGCATTCCTCCGCCGAGAAGCCCGGTTAACGCTGTAGTTTGGCTAACGGTAAAATGTAAAATCTGGGCCCCATAAGGCTCCAGCAGAATATCTTGCATACTAAAACCAGCCGTACCCAGCGCCAGCGCCAGCAATAAACGGCGGTGACGGGGTCGTGCGGTAAACTCTCGCCAAACAACCCAAAAATCCGGGCGCTCCTGGTCATGACGGGTGCGGTTCGGCTGTCTGGGCTCTTGCTTCCAAAGCGCAATAAAATTCAACACCGCCGTCACCATCGCAGCGCCCTGCAGAACTTTGATCAGACGGACGTAACTAAAATCGACAAGCATATGTGCGAAAACGACGCTTGCGCCTATCGTTCCCACCAATAACATGACGTAGAGCAAAGCGACTACTTTCGGACGGTTCTCCTCGGTCGCCAAATCCGTAGCCAGCGCCAGTCCTGCGGTTTGGGTCGTGTGCATACCGCCACCCACCAAGACAAACGCGAGCAAGGTTGCTAAAGGACCCACAAGCGCGGGACCACTGTGGGGCTCGGTCATCACGATGAGGGCGAACGGCATGATCGCAAGGCCGCCGAACTGCGCGATAGTGCCAAACCATAAATAGGGCACCCGACGCCAGCCCAGATAAGAGCGGTGGTGGTCGGAACGAAAGCCAATCAGCGCACGAGCCGGCGCAAGCAACAAGGGTATAGCTATCATGAGGGATACCAGCGCTGCGGACTGTCCCAATTCAACCACCATGATGCGATTTAATGTGCCGCTAAGCAGTACTACAGACATACCCACCGACACTTGAAATAGCGCCAGACGCAGCAAACGCCCGATTGGGAGATCTACCGTTGCCGCATCTGCGAACGGTAACCACCGGGTGCTGAGATTCTGCACCGAGGAGATGAAACGGCGCCGCGTGATAATCATAGGCGAGTTAGCTCCATCGCCTGCGAAATATAAAAACCACTGTTAACGCGAAAACTGCGCTTGCGTTGCCAACCCAACAGTGCAGGCGAGGCATCGATTGTGCGTTGTAGACGGTCTACTGACACAGGGACGATCGCGGGCGAGCGGTTGCCGCGAGGAAACCATTGGCCTACCGAATGCATGGTCGCCAGTAGTCGAGTTCTCGGTGCAAAGGTAAAGACCATACTGCCTGTGACATTGGCCGCCAGGCTCTCCAGCGTTCGCATCCCATCTTCAGGGTCGTAATGAATTAACGAATCCATGGCAACAACATGATCGAAACAGCCTAGGTCCAACCCCCGCATATCGCCTACTAAAAAGTCGACAGAACCCGCCCCTGTCATCTCAGGCATGCGCGCTTGAGCAAGCTCGACTAGCGTTGCCGACAAATCAATAGCGACCACTTCCGCACCACGAGCAGCGGCCTCCAAAGCCAAGGCACCGGTACCACAACCCGCGTCCAACACACGCTTTCCCGTCAAGTCTCCCGGCAACCAACTAAGCAACGTGGCCCGCATATTGTCGCGACCCTCTCGAACGGTTTGACGGATACGACTGACTGGCGCATCAGACGTGAGCTTGGCCCACGTGTCCGCGGCCGTTCGGTCGAAATACGTCTCGATTTCCTGCCGGCGGCGCTCGTAGTTGGCACCAATCATCAATCAAACCCCAGGAAATCGAATAAATCTCGATCGCGCATTGGAGTCACCTCAAGGGGTTCAGCCCCACGCCAAAGACCCTCGGCTAAGGCCATATACTCGTCCTGCACGGCCTGCAAACCGGGGGCATCCTCAAGCTCAAACAGCGTCGATTTTTTTAGGCGACTGCGCCGTATGACATCCAGATCGGGGAAATGCGCCAACCTTTTCATACCGGTTGCTTCGGCAAAACGGTCAATCTCGTCGGTTTGAGCACTTCGGTTGGCTATGACCCCGCCAATACGGACACCGTAGTTCTTAGCCTTGGCATTAATGGCAGCCGCGATACGGTTCATGGCAAAAATCGAGTCAAAGTCATTCGCTGTGACAACGAGTGCTCGCTCGGCATGTTGTAGTGGTGAGGCAAACCCACCACAGACCACATCCCCTAGCACATCAAAAATGACCACGTCGGCGTCGTCTAACAGATGATGTTGCTTCAGCAATTTCACGGTCTGACCGACCACATAGCCGCCACAGCCTGTGCCCGCTGGCGGCCCACCGGCCTCGACACACATCACACCGTTGTAACCCTCATACACATAATCTTCTGTTCGTAGCTCCTCGGCGTGAAACTCCACTGATTCCAGTACATCAATGACCGTGGGTATCAGCGTCTTTGTCAGCGTAAAGGTCGAGTCATGCTTGGGATCGCAGCCAATCTGTATAACCCGCTTACCCAAGCGCGAAAACGCCACAGATAAATTTGAAGAGGTCGTGCTCTTACCAATACCCCCTTTGCCGTAAACAGCAAACACTTTGGCTTTATCGATTTGGATATCGGGTTCCATGTGCACTTGCACACTGCCCTCTCCATCAAGGTGCCGTCCATCAGCGTCCACCTGCTGAACTGGGATGTGTCGATTTCGTACGTTCATGCCACTGCCTCAGGCGAAATGCCTTCTATCCAATCTTCTAAATCTTCCCCAGCCCGTCTCAATGACTCGAGACACTGCTCGTCGGGGTCCCAATACGCTCTTTCCTGCGCTTCTAATAGGCGACTAGCCACCTTGGCCGCCGCCTTTGGATTGAGGGCTGCCAACCTATTGCGCATCTCCTCGTCCAAAATGAATGTTTCACTCAACTGCTGGTATACCCAAGGCGCAACCTGCCCCGTGGTCGCCGACCATCCCACCGTATTGGTAACATGGGTTTCTATAGCGCGAACCCCTTCATAGCCATGCTCAAGCATCGACTCATACCACTTGGGGTTTAGCATCCGAGTCCTGGTTTCTAGGGCGACCTGCTCACCCAGTGTTCTAACGCGACCAGAACCCGTTGTGTAATCGGCTATGTAGACGGGGACGTCATTACCGCGACTGCGATTAACGGCGCGACTGATACCACCCAGCGTGTCGAAATAGTGGTCCACCGTGGTGACACCGATCTCCACGGAGTCAAGATTTTGATAAGCCAAATCAACGTGGCCCAGCAAACTGGTTAACAGGTCAGCTCGAGCCGATACAGCACCTGACCGACCATAGGCATGTCCCTTTCTACGGGTGAAGGTCTCAGCCAATTCGCCATCATCTTCCCAAGCGCCGCTATCGATTAGCATGTTGACGTTGGAGCCGTAGGTACCCTCAGCATTACTGAAAACCCGCAGAGCGGCAGTTTCAAAATCACAATCGTGCTCGGCCTGCCACGCGAGGGTATTTGCCCGGATTGGATTCATGGCCGCCGGCTCATCGGCCTCTGATGCCAAATAGGAGGCCTCCGCGAGTAAGCGAGTTTGCAGCGGTAACAGATCACGAAATATTCCGGATAGCGTCGTGACCACATCGACTCGAGCACGACCCAGCGTCTGAAGATCAATAAGTTCTGCGCCTGATATACGCCCGTAGCCGTCGAATTTGGGCTTGGCGCCAATGAGCGCTAGCGCTTGAGCAATGGCCACACCCTCGCTCTTCAAGTTATCCGTACCCCACAGCACCAATGCCACTGATCGAGGTACAGCTTGACCATCGGCTTGATGGCGGGCCAGTAGCTGCTCCGCCTGCCGCTGCCCCTCCCTCAGCGCGAACTGGCTGGGCAAGCGAAACGGATCAAAGCCATGAATGTTTCTGCCCGTGGGGAGAATTTCGCTGCTACCCAGCAAATCACCACCGGCCACTGGCGGGATAAATCGACCATCGAGTGCGCGCAACAACGCGGGAATTTCACTGTCTTTCGACAAATGCACAACGGTGTTTCGGAGACTGTGTAACATCTCGAGCCGCGCACTGCGCTCCAGCGTCTTCAGTGAGTTATCGTCAGCCAAGACTTCGGCTGCTATGCCTTCGAGCAATCCCGCCAAAAGTTCATCGGACAACTCAATACTGTAGCTTCCCTGGGCGATGGCACGCAGCAAGGCAGCTTGCTCGTCCGCCGCCAACGACTTACCCAGAACATGTAGACCAAACGGGATCAGTGACTCTTCTATCTCTAGTAATTCGCGCCGCAGAGACTCTACCGACTCAACGACATCAACCCTTGGCCAGTCCTCATCGTCAGCTAACAAATCACAAGAGAGTGCTTGCTCTCGAATAAGTGCTATGAGATCAGTGTGATCCGCCGCACCGGTGCCTGCATCTCGTGAGCGCCAACGATCAATCGACTCACGTAGAGCCTGAAAACCCCGATAGAGATCAGCTCGACCTAAACTCGGCGTCAAGTAGCTGACCAGCGTGGCCGCCGACCGGCGCTTGGCAATCAAACCCTCAGACGGGTTATTAGCGGCATAGAGATAGAAATTGGGCAAATCGCCAATCAAACGATCAGGCCAACAGTTCGCCGAGAGTCCCACCTGTTTTCCGGGCATGAACTCTAGGGCGCCATGCGTGCCAAAATGCAAAACGGCATGGGCCGACCAATCTTCACGCAAATAGCGGTAAAAAGCTGAGAATGCATGGGTTGGCGCGAAACCACCCTCAAACAGCAGCCGCATGGGATCACCCTCGTAGCCCATCGAAGGCTGCAAGCTCACCAACACATTGCCAAACTCAGCACCCAATACGAAAAGTGATCGACCGTCCGTGAGATGCTTTCCGGGTGCAGCACCCCACTGGTTTTCAATCTCGGACAACCATGTCTCACGTCGCACGTGATCGTCTACGGAAATTTGTTCATGAACATTGGCATCTGTTCCGTGCAGCGCGGCGTTGCCCCCGAGAACACGTTCGCGCAGCGCATCCACTGAGCTGGGCAGCTCGACTGCATAGCCCTCGGCTTTCAGGGCCACCAAGGTGTTAAATAGCGATTCGAATACAGATAGATGCGCAGCAGTTCCCGCACTGCCACCGTTTGGCGGAAAATTGAATAACACGCAGGCTATTTTGCGCTCGCTTAATGGGGTTTTACGCAACTGCACCAAGCGTGCAACGCGATCAGCAAGTCGATCAACGCGCTCGGCATCGGCACACATATTGCGGTCACGCTCACCACCTGTATCACTGCGCCCACCAAACACCATAGGGCCAGTAGCGCCGTCGAGTTCTGGTATGGAAACCATCATGGTGGCTTCTATGGGCATGAGACCAAATTGCGATTCACGCCATTGCTCTAAACTCTGGAATTCAAGTGCTTGTACCGAGAGATAAGGTACGTCGAGTTCAGCCAAAAGAGCCTGCGCGGCATCGGTATCGTTGTAAGCCGGGCCACCCACCAAGGAAAACCCAGTTAGCGAGATTACCGCTTCTACAATAGCTTCTCCCTCTCGCATAAAAAACTGCTTCACGGCGGGACGGGAATCCAAACCACTGGCAAAAGCTGGGATAACGCGCAGGCCGCGACCTTCAAGTGCCGATATAACCGCATCGTAATGCTGGGTATTACCGGCCAATGCATAGGAGCGCATCAACAATAAACCGACGCTGGGCCGCTTATCCGCACCTTTTTTACTAGCCGGCAGATCCTCCGCTTGCGCATGGATACGCTGGCTCGATTTGGGGTGATAAACCCCTACTTCCGGGTACTCAATCGGCGCGCCGGGTGCCGCGATCCGGCGCAAATCAGCGCGCTCTTTATCGGCATATCGGTGAATCAATAGCTGCATCAGGCGCTCTAAGTTTGGCTCAGAACCGGCCAACCAATATTGAAGTACCAAAAAGTAGGCCCGCACATCCTGGGCGGTCCCCGGTATAAACCTGAGTAGTCGCGGCAGGCGCCGTAAGGTCTTGAGCTGATTAGCCCCCACGCTCTTATTGGCCGAGCCTTTGCCGCGAAGCCGCTTCAACAGGCCGGCAATGCCGCTGGCCTCGCCCTCCATACTGAATCGACCCATACGCGTCAGCTGCATGACTTCGGGGGCAGACATACAACAGACCATCGCATCACACTGATCACGTCGCGCCTTGAGTGCGGCGAGGACGGGCTGAACATGTTGCTCCATAAACAACATGGTGCACAAAAGGATATCGCCCTCGGCAATATCTGACTGACATTGCTGCAGTCGTTCGGGGTGCTTTTCCCAATCAGACGCCGCATGAAAGCGCAAATCGAGACCGGGCACCTGCTGCTTCAACGCACTAGTCGCCCGCGCCAAGGCGCCACTGAGATGGTGATCCAGCGTGATTAGCACAAATGTCATCGCCGGTGGCGACGACGCAGAGGCGCTAGCGACCGAAGTGCGCTTTGGCTTCATACAACGTCTCCACGTCAATGGTGGTAAGACCGCGGTCGAGTGCAAACTGCTCGGTATTACGTCGCGCTTTGCCTCGAACAAAGAACGGTATCTTTTGTAATTCCTTCTGTGCGCAATCGGCCCAGGCAACACCGTTTATGGGCACAATTTCCGCGGACTGCGCGACCGAGCCGTGACCTTCCCCAGCCCCCAAGTGTGACGGTACGGCCTGATCATTAAACTCAAAATCGTCGCGAAACATGTTGAGCAGATGTTCTTCGAGGCCCATTACTAGAGGGTGCACAAAGGTATCGAACAAAACATTAGCGCCCTCAAAGCCCATTTGCGGTGAGTAACGCGCCGGATAATCTTGCACGTGAGCCGGCGTTGAAATGACAGCACAAGCAATGCCCAGTCGCTTCGCGGTATGCCGCTCCATCTGGGTACCTAATACAATTTCAGGCTTGAGCGATTCAATAGCCCGCTCCACTTCGAGGTAGTTATCGGTAATCAGCGCCTCGACGCCTAACTCTTTGGCCACCAAGCGAACTTCTCTGGCCATTTCCCTGGAGTAGGTTCCAACACCGATCACATCAAAGCCCAGCTCTGACTGAGCGACTTTAGCGATGGCAATCACATGGGTGGCATCACCAAAAATGAAAGCGCGCTTCCCGGTCAGATAAGTGGAATCGATCGAACGGGAATACCAAGGCAGGCGACAGTCATCAAACTTCGCCATATCAATCTCTATACCCAAGGCTTCACTGATTTCGGCCAAGAACGCACGGGTCGCACCATAGCCGATGGGCACAGTGGCAATCGTTGGCTGCTGAAACTGCCGCGCCAACCAGCTGCAGGTTGCAGCGCCTACCTCAGGGTAAAGCGATACGTTGGCATCAGCCTCGGGTAATCGCATCAAATCGACCGGGCTAGCGCCCAAGGGTGCTACCACGTTGACATGGACGCCTACTGACTCCAGTAAGGCTACGACTTCGCGAACATCATCGCGGCAACGGAAACCCAACTTACTCGGACCAATGATGTTTACGCTGGGCGCATCGCGAGGCTGTCGTTGGTAAGTTTCTCCCGGCGGTGGTACCCGCTTTGCCAATAGCGCGCGCACTAACTGGAAAAAGGTTTCGCTGGCACCCCAGTTTTCCTTACGCGAGTAGGCCGCCATCTCTAAAGGCACCACGGGCACATTAAGACCCGCGCCTTGCGCCAGTGTGCCTGGCTGATCCTGCAATAATTCAGCGGTGCATGAGTCAGCGACCAACAGGACCTTTGGCTGATAACGCTCGGCAGCGCTTCGCAGAGTGCCCAATACTAGCTCCGCAGTACTGGCGCCTAGATCACGGGCCTGAAAGGTGGTGTACGTCACCGGGGGACGCGCGCCCTCTCGCTCGATCATCGTGAACAACAGGTCCGCATAGGTATCGCCCTGTGGCGCATGCAGCACCAAGTGCACGTCGCGCATTGAGGCGGCTATGCGTATCGCGCCAACGTGCGGAGGACCCTCATACGTCCAGACGGTTAACTCCATGCGCCAACCTCCAACCGCTGCTCGCGTCGCAGAGGCCTGGCAAACAACTCCGCCAAATCGGCGGCCTGATCGAAACCTTGAATGGGTGAAAACACCAATTCAATCGACCACTTGGTGCGCAAACCCTCTGCCTCTAAGGGGTTAGCTATACCCAAACCGCAAACGGTTAAGTCGGGGCGCGACTCTCGCAACCGATCAAGCGCCGGATCCAAGTCCTGTCCCTCAAACCAATTCACGCCATCGGGTAACCAAGCTTGCTCGCCGGCCAGCGTTCGTCCGTCATAAAAGGGCGTCGCCACCTCGAGTGGCTGCATGCCGCACTCTCGCTGCAGAAAGCGTGCTAAGGGCACCTCCAATTGCGAGTCTGGCAAGAATGAAATGGTTCGCCCATCCAACTCTGGGCGCAGGGCTGTCAACGCCTTCCGCGCTCTAGCCCTTGGAGCGGCCACCGCCATCTCCACGGCGCTGTCATCAATATTAAAGGCGACAGCCGCGGCTCGTACCCAAGCTTCGGTACCCTCCGCACCGAGCGGGTATGGCGCTTGAAGTAGCGTACAACCTCGGTCGGTTAGTGCTCGAACCGTCTCGCCTAGGTAGGGCTGAGCCAGTAATACTCGCGTGCCCGCCCCAACCGCTGGCAGCGCCTCCGATTGCCGCCCCGGGAAATACGCCACGTTGGCAATGCCCATGGCGTGAAAAAGCCGAGTGAATTGATCCTCAACAACATCCGCCAGGGTACCCACTATGAGCAACTGCTCGACATCACTGGAAGGCAGCTCTTGGGCTAATGCCGACAGGCAGCTATCTTCCCCTTGAGTGAAAGTCGTTTCAATTCCACTGCCCGAATAAGCCACCACCCGAAGTGAACCTTTATGCTGCTGGCGCAAGCGAGCGGCGGCATTAGCGAGATCTAACTTAATGACTTCCGACGGGCAGGAACCCACCAAAAACAGGGTTTTAAGATTGGGACGACGTGCCAGTACCTCTGCCACCACACGATCTAGCTCTTCATGACAGTCAGCCATCCCTGCCAAATCGCGGTCTTGAAGAACCGCGGTAGCAAAGCGCGGCTCCGCAAAAATCATGACGCCGGCAGCGGACTGCACGAGATGGGCACAGGTACGCGAACCCACAACCAGGAAAAAGGCGTCCTGAATTTTTCGGTGTAACCACACGATGGACGTCAGACCACAAAAGACCGCTCGCTGACCGCGTTCAGTGACCCATTGGGGCGACTGCTGCTCCGCGGGATCACAGGCAATCACTCCAGCTGTCATCCCGTTACCTCAACCGCATACAAGCCCGCAGGCTCGTCGTGCTCAGTTCGCGCCGCCTTGAATTTAATGAGGAACTGCGCGGCGTTAATAACGTAGGCAACATAGGCAGCAAGGGCTAGCCACATTTGCTCGGATGGCGACAACGCACCAAACAACCAAGCCAGCACGTAGGCCGAATGCAAGGCGATCACCAACATACTGACCACGTCTTCCCAGAAGAAATGCTCAGCGAACAAATAGCGTCCAAAAACCACTTTTTCCCAAATAGCGCCGGTGACCATAATCGCGTACAAAAACGCGGTTTTTATGAGGATAGAGACGGTTGCAGCCCAAAAGCCCGTGCCGTTGATTAAGTAGTTGATGACAAAGACCAAGCTCACAGCGAAAGCGAGAAATTGCAAAGGAGCCAATACGCCTTGTACTAGCGTCCACGGGGTCTCATCCCGGCGTTTGCGCTGCTCGGGCGTGTATAGCGGTCTGCTACCGCGGGAGTTTTTGTTATCTGTGACCATGGCCCAGCACCCCGGCCGTCTAAATCGACCTTACGTACTCATGAGGGTAGGCCCTCAGACCCTCAGTGTCAATCTAACTTTACGCCATGAAAGTTTATTATTTATGACACATTTTGGCGCCCCAGATCTCGCCCAAACTCAGTAGTGACAACAAATGGTGGTCAAGACCAGCGTGCTGTGTGACCATCTTTCTTTACAGACTGTAAACCGAATTGTACGCG
>CAYPPU010000026.1:28459-36111 GCA_964412695.1 uncultured Alteromonadaceae bacterium
ACCAGCGTGCTGTGTGACCATCTTTCTTTACAGACTGTAAACCGAATTGTACGCGCCTGCGTAAGATCGGTTACAAACTTGGTCGATGCAGGAAAAAGGCGTGCTTTCACAACTCGATGCACCAGAAATTGGTGCCGCACTGGCGTCATTGGCCGACCTTCAACTGTCCCTCGATAGCGACGGAATATGCTTGGAGTTGAAGGTCACGAATCCGGAACTCACCGATCTGCGCCGACTCCCTTGGCAGGGAAAAAACTGGTTAGATACCGTTATCCCCGAGCAGCAATCCCGCGCCCAAGACGCAATGCAGCGCGCGCTTAGCAACGCTGGAGAGTCCATCGCTATCGAAGTGACCCACCTTTGGGAGGGCCATGCGGCGCTGCCCATCCGCTACCAGTTGGTGGCTGCTAATAGCAAAGAGCAGGTTATTGCCATTGGTCAGGACCAGCGCGGATTTACCGAGTTGAGGCAACAACTCCTGAACGCGCAACAAGCCATGGAACAAGACTACTGGTCGATGCGGCAGATGGAGAATCGCTACCGCCGACTATTTGATATCGCCACAGACGGCTTTTTAGTGGTGGATGACGACAGCGGGCGGATTTTGGAGGCCAACCGCCGAGCCGCCACACTGCTCAACTCCAGTAAAAGCATTATTGGCCGGCCTTTCCCCTTAGGAATAGATGAAGAAAGCCTCAGCATAATCAATGATTTAATGTCAGATGCGCGCTCAAATGGCAAAAGCCGCGCGAGCAATCTGAAGCTAAACACAGCGTCACCTGCGATCAACATGGTCATGCATTTTGTGCGCCAGGGCGGCGATTCTCGCTTCCTAATCTGCCTTTCGTCGACTGCAGCGCTGGCCGATGCTGACAGCGGGCTACCCAACAGCAGTTTCCAAGAGGCCCCTGACGCCATTGTCGACGTCGATGATGCCGGCCGCATTCGCGCTAGCAATGCGACGTTCACGCAATGGATTCAAGCCGACAGTGACGAGCACGTATTAGGTCGAATGGCGGATAATTGGTTGGGGCGATCTGGCGTTGACCTGTCAGTGCTGCTTAGCAACCTGAAACAAGAACGTGTTATTCGGCGCTTCGCATCGGTGCTGCGCAGTGATCATGGGGTCTCTACCGACATTGAAATTTCGGCAACACGACTGGAACATGCTAATCAACACCACAATGTGCTTTTCATTCGAGATATTGCTCGCCGCATTACCAGTGACAACCCTATAACCGAGCAGCTACCCCGCTCTATTGAGCAGATCACGGGACGGGTTGGCCGCCTACCTCTAAAAGAATTGGTGCGAGAGTCTACCGATGTTATCGAGGCCCTGTGCATTGAGGCCGCGCTTAAACTCACCAGCAACAACAGGGCGTCTGCGGCAGAAATGCTCGGCCTGAGCCGTCAGAGCCTCTACACCAAGCTCAATCGGTACGGCATTGGCGAAACCGGCACCGACTGACAAAAAGTTTTAGCGTCTGAAGCTTTTGACACAGGGAGTATATTTTTAATTTGACGCCCTAAGGTCAAGCTCTCTATAGTCGGGGCATGCAGCGCGCCAGTCCGATCAACGCGGGGGTAGGCTCGGCACTCGCACCCGCACTGCTTGAACTTCTCAAGCCCATTACATGGTTCCCACCCATGTGGGCGTTCCTTTGTGGCGCGGTTTCCAGCGGACAGTCCTTACTGGACAGACCAGGCCTAGTGCTCGCGGGTGTCGTGCTAGCAGGACCCCTGCTATGTGGCGCCAGCCAAATCGTTAATGATTGGTTCGACCGAGAGGTTGACGCAATCAACCAACCCGAGCGCCCCATTCCCTCCGGACGCGTCCCTGGCCAACTCGCTTTCTACTATGCCGTCATATGGAGTGGCTTCGCATTGGCCTGGGGCTGGAGCCTAGGCACTTGGGTAGGCATCGCATCCGCCCTGGGCTTAGTGCTGGCCTGGGCGTATAGCGCCCCGCCTGCCCGACTGAAGCGGAATGGCTGGTGGGGCAATGCCGCGGTCGGTCTAAGCTATGAGGGCATGGCCTGGGTCACCGGCGCCGCGGTCATGCTAGGTGGCAACCTACCCGCTTCGGAAGTGCTAGTCGTAGCCGCTCTCTACAGCCTGGGTGCGCACGGCATCATGACCTTGAATGACTTTAAATCGATTGAAGGCGATCTCGCGGTTGGACTTCGCTCACTCCCTGCGATGCTGGGCGCAAATCGCGCTGCACGCCTCGCCTGTGGTGTGATGGCCTTGCCGCAATTAGTCATTGTTGGGTTGCTAATCCACTGGCAGGCGCACTGGCAGGCGGCCGCAATCGTGGCATTGCTGCTGGGACAGCTGCTGGCAATGCGGCGCTTGCTGACTGATCCACGTGCCTTTGCCCCCTGGTATAACGGCACCGGCGTCACGGCCTACGTCTCCGGCATGATGATCACCGCCACCGCCCTACCGGGCGTAACAGGTTAATCACGATGGGCCTGTCTTGGCTGGGTATTTTGCGCTTAGCGCTCGTCCAAACTGCACTGGGCGCCATCATTGTTCTCACGACTTCTACGCTAAACCGTATCATGGTGGTCGAGTTCGCTTTGCCGGCCATGCTGCCGGGCTTTCTGGTGGGGGTGCATCACATCATCCAGCTGGCAAGACCGCGAATTGGTCATGGCTCCGATGTGGGAGGTAGGCGTACGCCCTGGATATTAGGGGGCATGGTGATTTTAGCCCTTAGTGGCGTGGTGGCTGCCGCTGGCACAGTGACCATGGAAACCTCGGTCACCCTGGGCAGTATCATCGCCTTTACCGGTTATGCCGGTATTGGTTTGGGATCAGGCGCCACCGGCACATCGCTGTTGGTGCTACTCGCCAAAGAGGTAGACGACGCGAGAAAACCGGCCGCTGCCACGCTGGTATGGTTCATGATGATCGCGGGCTTCGCGGTCACCGCGGGGGTCGCTGGTCACTTCCTGGACCCGTATAGCCCGGACCGCCTGCTCGCTGTCACCGCCAGCGTTTCAGTGATTGCCATGACAGTCACGGTATTGGCATTGCGCGGCTTGGAGTCGAACCGTCAAGCAGAGGCTCGCCCCAAAAACAAATTAGACTTCCGGGACGCACTGGCCGAAGTATGGCAGGAAACCTCAGCGCGCCGTTTTACCCTGTTCGTCTTCATATCCATGCTCGCCTATAGCTTTCAGGATCTAATCCTAGAACCCTTTGCCGGCCTGGTATTTGGCATGTCACCGGGCGAATCGACCCAGCTCGCCGGCGTACAACACGGTGGCGTTCTGGCCGGCATGATCGCTGTTGCCGCCAGTGGATCATTTAACCGTGGCGGCAGCGGCCGACTGTTGCGCTTTTGGACCGTGGGCGGCTGTGGCGCCTCAGCCATCGCACTGGTGGGGATTGCCTGGGGTGGGCAACAACCGACTGAATGGGGACTGACAGCCAACGTGTTCGCGCTAGGGTTTTTCAACGGCGCGTTTGCCGTGGCCGCCATTGCCTCGATGATGCTACTGGCAAGCAGCGGTGGCGATAATCGTGAGGGGCTAAAAATGGGCCTCTGGGGTGCCGCGCAAGCCATCGCTTTCGCTACCGGCGGTTTTTTGGGCACTGTCGCTGTGGATATCTGCAGTCAGTGGCTCGAGCAGCCTAGCGACATATACGGCTTGGTATTTTTATTGGAGGCCGGTTTGTTTGTGGTGGCCGCTTTTCTGGGCCGCCATATTCAGGGAGCGCGGGACGCCCAACATGCGCCCAGCATGGTCGATGTGGCAGTCAACCAAGTTTTTGAAGGGGGTGCGTGATGGGCTTATCAGAATTTGACGTAATCGTCGTTGGCGGAGGACCCTCCGGCGCGACGGCCGCTAACGATCTCGCCCAAGCGGGTGCCCGCGTCCTGCTGCTAGAGCGCGCTTTTCGCATTAAGCCCTGTGGCGGCGCAATACCGCCGTGCTTACTTGACGAATTCGACATCCCTGACTCGGTGCTAGTGGCGCGCGTTCAGGCCGCACGCATGGTGTCGCCCACGGAACACACAGTTGACATGCCCATCGACAATACTTTTGTCGGCATGGTAAATCGCGATGAATTTGACCCTTGGCTGCGCCATCGCGCGCAGCAAAATGGCGCCACCGTTCGAACCGGAGTATTCCAGTCGCTGCGCTATGAGGGCGACAATATTCGCGTTGTATGGCGTGGAAAAGGTTCAGATAGTGGTGAATTTAGCGCCACCGCACGGGCAGTGATCGGTGCCGATGGTGCTCGATCTAAAGTGGCACGCACCGCCGTGCCCGGTGCCGATAAGCTGCGTTGGGTCATGGCCTACCACGAGATCATCGAAGCACCAGAACAGTCGAGCAGCTATTACCAGGCCGATCGCTGCGACGTCTGGTATCAGGGCGAGATCTCACCTGACTTTTACGGTTGGGTATTTCCTCACGGAAAGCATGCCAGTATTGGGGCCGGTAGCGAGCGCCGCGATTATTCAGCACCCCAGGCGGTTGCTGCACTGCGACGCCAAACAGGACTTGATGGTGCCAAGACCGTTCGCAAAGAAGGTGCCCCCATACCCATGAAGCCGCTCAAACGCTGGGATGACGGACGCGGCGTTTTGCTCGCCGGTGATGCCGCAGGTGTCGTCGCCCCCGCTTCCGGCGAGGGCATCTACTATGCCATGCTTGGGGGAAGATTAGCTGCAGAGGCGATTCAGGAATTCCTCACTAGCGGTCATCCCAAAGCGCTTAAACAAGCTCGCCGACGCTTCATGCGCTTACACGGTCGCGTATTTTGGGCCTTGGGCTTACTACAACGTTTTTGGTATCACAGTGATAAGCGCCGAGAACAGTTTGTCAAACTGTGCCAAGACCCCGATATTCAGTACCTGACCTGGCAGTCCTACACCACGAAGAAACTGGTACGACGTCGAAAAGCCGCTCATTTGAGAGTGATCCTGAAAGATATTGGTCAATTATTGGGGCTGGCCCGCGCGTGAACGACTTCGCGGATTGGATTCAATCGGGCCAGCTGACCACATTCATTTTGATTATGATTATCGCGGAAGCCATGCTGCTGCTGGGACCATGGCGCTCGCGATTAACCAACATCGACCGCCAGGCCCTTCTGCTCAATCTCGGTGCCGGCGCGGCGCTCATCACCGCCGTACACGTGTCCCTACTAGAGCTCCCATGGCTCGCTCTAGCCGGCGCGCTCGCGTGCGCGCTACTGTGCCATCTTGGCGAGATGTGGCTGCGGGTCAAGCACTGACAAGTCGGCTAGCGCCGCAACATCTCCCCTTTACCACGCGGGTACCATCCTAACTGTCTCAGGCAAGTCATTGGATTTGGCTGGCAGAAAAAATACACGGGCAAATGTAGCCGCCGTCATCATCGCCAAACCCACCCGCTTGAAGATACTGAAAACGCCCCCTGCAGCACGGGCTTTCTCCTGAGCAACATTCAGCTCTCGAAGTCGCTCCATACTCCGACGGAAAACCGGATGATCGGTATCCAACGTCAGCGGGAAGACCTGTTTTGAAATCTCAGTTGTAATGTCAAACACGGTGTAATCAAATTCGGTGACATCCATACCGAAGGCCTCATAAAGCTTGGGCCGGGAGTGATCTCGTACATACATGGTGGAATAGACTGCGAGCAAAAAGAAGCGCACCCACAGGCGATTGAATCCGGATAGTAATTTGGGATCAGCACGCATAATCAACGCAAACGCCTCGCCATGGGCAAATTCGTCGTTACACCACTCTTCAAACCACTCAAAAATCGGGTGAAAACGCTTATCGGGATTGCGCTGCAAATGTCGATAAATCGTAATGTAGCGCGCGTAGCCAATTTTCTCTGACAGGTAGGTGGCGTAATAGATAAACTTCGGTCGGAAATAATGATAGTCCTTTGCTTTTTTCAAGACGCTGAGGTCGACTGCGACACCTAACTGTTTGAGCGCGCGATTGATAAATCCTGCGTGTCGCGACTCATCGCGAGCCATGTAGCGCATAAGTGTCGCAACATCGGGGTTACTCACGTTCTTTTCAATTTCTTGATAGAGCACACACCCAGAGTACTCGGCCGTAATAGAGCTCACCAGCAGGTCCAAAAACTCTTCTTTTAACTCGGGATCTGCATCCAACGAACTGGCGTCGAATTGGTAGGTCTGGCGAAAATGCTCACGATTTTTATCCAGCGCGAAATCGGCCATCATTGTGTCCCACTCATCGCGCACCGACGAAATATCAATTTTTTCCATGGCCTTGTAGTCGGTGCGGTAAAAGCGCGGCGCCAGCAACCGGTTATCTAAAGCCTGCTGGGTCGACTCATTAACGTGTAATGCAGCTGCTGCGGTCTGACTCATCTCTCGTTCCTCACGCCCCCATTTGCCGTCACACAAGCCATTCTGGCTGGCGTAGATGCAAACGCGTCCTTTGACCGCCTATCCTGTCAATTTTTTGGATTATTATCAATGTCTATATTATTTGACATATATCTGTCGGGAGTTCACAGTGTCACGGTGGTCAGAGGACCACCTATACGATCATGGGGGCGATGGTCGCCCAACCTTTACTCGACTAGGACGCCCCCATGAACGAGCAACACCGGGATACGGCTCCCCTCTATCATCTGGCATACGTCAGCACCGAAAAACAGCCCTTTTCGCAAGCCGATCTCATCGAGTTGCTTCAAGAAGCGCGAAAGACCAACGAAGAGCGTGATCTCACCGGTCTGTTGCTATATAAGCAGGATGCCTTTTTCCAAGTGCTCGAGGGCCCCGAAGAGGCCGTTATGCGAACCTTCAGAAGTATCGAGGCCGATGAACGACACCATCAGGTAGAGGTGCTGATGCGCGAGCCCTGCACGGCACGGGAGTACTCGGATTGGCGTATGGGATTTGCCAATCTGGAAAATATCGATCTATCACTCCTAAAGGGCTATTCCAATTTCCTCAACGACGCGGAATCTCCCAGAGCCTTCTTGACGGAACTGAGCCGCAGCGAGCGCTTGGCCATGCTATTCCGCCAACTGCAGTAAGGGGTTTACCTGCACAGGCAGCGGTCCCACCACCTTACTTTGATGCAACGCACAACCTCGCGTCTCCCGTTACATGATGGCTTTTTGAGTCGAAATCTATCGGAAAAAGCCGGCTTGGTACGCGTATTGTGAAGGGCCTTACTGTAAGCTGTATTACACAAACACTATTGACAGATACTCGCCATAACGTCGGCATAATCAAGGTTGCCGACCATCTCACAAGTGCTAAGTAGCGCTTTCTTGAATGCATCAGAGGCCACAAGGTCCGCACCAAGCACTGGCTCTAGCGCGAGTATTTCAATAGCGAGTGGCTCGCCCCCAGCCGCGGTAACGGCTTGACGGAGTGTGTTCGCAAGCGGGTCTTCGATTTTGAATAACGGAGCGCTACGCCCCATCACCAAGGCCCAGCTAACAATTGCAAAACACAATCCATTCACGCTTTTACCGAGTGACAAACGCTGGCGCAACACACCGAGCCAGCGCTGTGGGATTTTCTGGGAGCCATCGGTGGCTATTTGAATTAGCGCATGATTCAAGGCGCTATTAGTAAATCGCTGACGCAAATCACAAGCGTACTGAGTTAAATCAAAACCTTCAGGCGGAGACAGCTCGGGCAAGACTTCC
>CAYPPU010000027.1:0-32611 GCA_964412695.1 uncultured Alteromonadaceae bacterium
ACCATTAACGACAAGTTAGCAGGCGTCGGTTCCAATCTCGGCGGTAAAACGGCTGATGTCACTTCAAAGGTCGATGCAGACTTAGGGCAAATGGCCGATCAAGTGTCTCAGGCTGTCGGCGAAGCTTACGATGCCATGCAAGTCCAACTGCAGAAGCAGGCGGTTGACCAGTATCAGAAAGGGAATGCGGTTGATATCCCTGCAAAACAGTGCAACTGGCCTGGCTCAGTAGCGGGAGGTTGTCCTACTGGAGAGAAGTCCTCCTCAAAGTCAGCGCGTGATGCGGCGTATGCTGAACGGGATTCCTACTACAAGACCGGCGACCAATTCACACAAGCTGCCGCACAGATGCCTGCTGATAAAGCCAATGCACAGGCATCGGTTTATGAAAAATTCGGTGCGGCAACCACAACCATGAATGACAGCATGACATCGGCAGTATCCTCTGTCTCTGATGTGGGGGAGGGTGACGACGATAATGGCGACGGTGACGAGGATGATGATTCATCTGATTGGGACAATGCTCGTGGACCTAAATACGGTACCCGGTCTCGACTTGGAGACCGCTCTTCCATTGATGCGTTAATTAAGTTGAACGGCCTTGCCGATAACATGGCAGTCAACGACACGATTAATGCGGCTATCGGTAATGACTCTACAGCCACGCAATACATTTCAGTGATCGACGGTGACACGGGCGAGGTGGATGTTGAACGAGCGAACTTCATAGGCTCTGATAATTTGGCGATCAACGTTGCTGTGGGCGACGACACGCGTGCACTACAAATCATGGATTCAATTTATGATCGCGGCCAGTCGGGTGAGTATGGCGACATTACATTCATCAGTGGGAATACGGGCGCTATTAACGTGGTGCTCGCAGCTGGCGGCGAGGCGGAGATGCTGGTGTCGACCTTGATGGGTAGTGTTAAGGGTAGCTCCAGGGTAGTCTCCTTGGTTGAGGCACCCATTAACGTTGCATTGGGGGCCAATACGTCGGCGACCAGTCATCTGGGCGCTTGGCAGGGGGTGGTCGAGGGCACCGGTAATTTAACGATTCAATCGACTGCGGCCTTGAGTGCCGCTATCGGTGACAGCACTAACGCACACGTTAGGCTGGCCAGCCAAGGGCAAGGCGGACACTCAAGCAGTTTGGATATTACGGTCATCTCAGAGGGTGCTTTAACAGCGCCGCTAGGCTACGAAACTAGCGCGACGGTGGCCGCGGGTAATGTCGATGGCACCACGGGCGCGGCCAATGTCCACATCACTACCGGGCCGGTCATTGCGGCATCACTGGGTTCTCGTTCCCAAACCACTAACCTGATAGGTAGCCTCTCCGAAGGTGCCAGCGTCGGCGGTAGCTACAACAACACGGTCACAGCGGGAACTGTTATCGCTTTTGCGCTGGGTGATAACACCCATGCGACCAACGTTATTGGGTCAGTGCAAGGCCGAGTCGGTGGGTCTGCCAACATTAATGTGGCCGCTGGCGATATTCTTACCGGCACGTTGGGTGAGAGAACGGAGGCGGAAACCTACATTGGTTCAATTTTGGGGGATGTCAGTGGTAATGCGGATATCAACGTGATTGTCGGTTCTATTAATACCTTTGCGGTGGGACTGAGCACGGGTAGTGATATCTACGCCAAGACCTATATTGGCAATGTGACGAGCAATCAGGGGGGCGTCAGTATCAATGCTTCCACGGGTGCTGTCGTCAATCTCGGCGTCGGGCTAATTATCGATTTGGGTGTATTGGGTGAATTGAAATTTGTTCATCAAGGTTGCGTTAAAATCGCCAACCGCGGCAATGCACCCTGTTAAAGCCTGTTCAGTATCGAGAAATACCAAGCGTAACGGTCAGTACTAGACACGCGGATCTCTGTTTAGTTGACTGAGATAGTCAGTGCTGCAAGGCGCACTTTTTCTTGCCGTTTATGTACCGTTGTGTGTCAGCCTCGGCCACTCTTAAAACCGGCGCCCAATTTTGAGTGTTGGTATCGAATCAATCTCGCTGATACGGAGTGGCACGCGTTCTGCCGGTACTTCCGCGCGGGCACAGCTTACCTCTCAGGCTGGTTGTGGAGATCCGTATCCGATTCTCCCCCGTAAGGAATAGCTAAAAGCTAATTTGAGAACTCAATGAAACTATCAATAGCCGGTTTTTTGGCAGCCGTTGCCATGCTGCCCTTTTACGTTCAGGCCGATTGCGACGAGTCGACCCTCCGGGGTCACTATGCGGCCGAGTCTGTTCTTTTTTATGATGAGAGAACTGATTGGGAGAACTCACCGGTACCTCTCTCTGCCATGCTTCACTTTGACGGCGCTGGGCAGGTCGACATCAATAATCTGTATGCGGCTTACTTTGACGACAATATTCGCAATCGAGCGCAAATTGACGGTATAGCTGGATCAGGCACCTACTCGGTGAACGCGGATTGTCACGGCTTGATGGATATAAGACTCGATACAGTGATCGATAGCACTAGTGGCTATGACGATGTCAGAGTCGATTTCATGGTGCGTTTTGTCCTAGCGGGCCGCGGGCTGATTGCGGAAAGACTATTGGGTACGGCCATTGCCAAGGAAAAGGATGAATCTCCTTCTGACGATATCGGTACCTTCAGTGCCGTGCGCAGCCAGTTGGGAGCGCAGTAATGATTCAGAGATTAATAAAGGGTTTCGTCAGTTTATTTACGCATGCTGTGCTCCGATATTTCAGTGCGGCGGTGATGATCTGGGCGTCTACATTTAGCGGTATGGCTTCCGCAGCTTGCAGCGATGACATGTTGCAGGGCGCTTTTGCCTGGGAGATATGGCTCGACGATGGTGTAGACAGCGGTGCACTCATCACCGGCGTGGTGACGTTTGACGGTGCAGGTAGTGCAACTTTCGACAAGATTCGCGCGCTCTACCGCGATGAAGACGATCCCAAGTTGGTCACACTAGAGAAAGCTTACGGCGTGAATGGTCGCTATGGGGTGGTTGCTGATTGCGCGGTGTGGATGTTGAGTGACATTGCTCGTCGGACCAACGACAAGATTGGTGTGGAGCTGAAAGTCCAGGGAGTGCTCGCCGGCGGCTGGAACGACCCCCAACTATTTGGCACGGTGATCACCACCAATCTTGATGCTGCGGATCCCGCTGACAAGGGTTACCAGCAACATGGTCGGATAGATTTTCGTAAGGTGTGGTTTGACGCGGAGTAACGTCTCAGTATTGACGGAGTCTTTTGACCCATAACCGTTAACTCGTTACTGTTCCTAACAGTTTGGGATTCATTCGACGAGGGCGACAATATGTTCGGGACAATGTTAAAACTCACCACCTCGACTACTGTGTTGTTGATTTTGATAGCCAGTGGTCAATCGTTAGCTGGCACCGAGATGGCAGCAGGTGGTAACTGTGACCCGGCATCCCTGGCGCGATTGCCACCACCTAAACGAGCCATGATTGAAGCCCGTTGTAAAAGCTCAAAGCAAAATAACGCCAAGCGCGAGGCTTTTGGGCGCGAGAAAACCGCTTGGGCTGATGCCTACTTTGAAGACCGGCCGGCCATGAAAAAGGTCTATAACGACAATGCGCAGTCGGTGCTGGGTTGCCCGGGCGGTCTCGATGATACCGATTGTGACGCGGCTGAATTGAAAACCTTCTTCCACGAGGCCTATGAGTCGGGTGATCGCATCATCTGGATTGATCGCAGTACCTCAAATAGTGGTGGCACCTACACCTGTAAGCGCTGGGAGTTTGAAGACGACGGCGCTGAGTTGGCGGACTCTCGAGTTTACCCCTGCTAAGAACCGCCTAGCCGGCATATGTTCGGCCCCCTTCCGCGCTGGTTATTGAATTGTGAGCCAGTAGCGGCTTAATCGCCCTCTCTAGGCGCTATTAGGCGATATCCATCCGTTTTTCGGAGCACGTCGTTTTCTGGTCCTTGGTGGCCGGCGATGGCACGGTTTTCGCCGTTTTCCCGTCGAGTACCGGTAAAAAACCTTCCCAACCCTGTCTGAAGACCCCTGTTTGTGCAGTTGCTGGCCCCGAGGCTTGTTTTTTTTCAAAAAAGGCATAAGCTTATTCCAAAATATAAATCAGGCGCCATTGGGGGTAGTTACCTGGCGTCAGCCATGCGGGAGGCGTTATGCAGGAACAACAAGCCATTATTTCTTGGAAAGTCGCGGGTATCTCCCTGGGACTGTTATTAACGTTAGCGACGTTTTTGGTTCAACCCCTGGGGGTCTCAACCCAGTTTGTGGTGACCGATGCCGTGGTAGCTCACACCGTGGCGCCGGCTGCCGCCGAGCAAAATGCCTATCTTGCCAAATACGGTGAGAAAGAAGGCTGGGGTGTGGGTTACGGTTGGATGATGGTGTTCGGCATGTTCGCCGGCGGCTTGGTGTGTTCGCGAGTTCTGGGCACTAAACAGCCCTCGGCTGATAAAGGCTCTATGCCAGCCATGTGGCAGAGCATGTTTGGCGATTCCCGAGGCAAACGCTATCTCGCCGCCTTCGCCGGTGGTGTGTTGCTACTCTTTGGTGCGCGTTTGGCGGGCGGATGCACTAGCGGGCACATGATCAGCGGGATTTCGCAGTTGGCGCTCAGCTCTTTTGTCTTCGGGGTCTTCACTTTTGGCTCGGCTATCGCCGTCGCCCATTTGCTCTACCGCAAGCGAGGTTAAGCACATGAACACACTTGTCATTGGATTTTTAATTGGCTGCGCTTTTGGTGCCATTCTTTACATGGGCGGTGCCACCAGTTATCGCCGTATTTTGGGTACCTTGCTGCTAAAAGATATGTGGATCATCAAGCTCATGTGTACCGCTATCGGCGTGGGCTCTTTAGGTGTCTACCTACTGGATTTCAACGGGCTGGCTCACATGAGCATCAAACCCGCTTACTTAGGTGGTGTGGCCGTGGGTGGCATTGTCTTTGGTATTGGTTGGGCCGTGTCGGGGTATTGCCCCGGCACCTGCGTGGTGGGCGCGTCTGAGGGTAAGCTTGACGCTATCTTTACGGTTGTGGGTGGTCTGCTCGGTGCTTTGCTGTTTTCTTTGGTGTACCCGGTGTTAGATGCGGCGTTATTACAACCTTTTGATTTTGGCAAAGTGACTATGCAGGACTTAACCGGTATTAGCGGCATTTACTTGGCCATTCCTTTCAGTGCCATGTTGCTGGGGCTAGCGTTCTTTGTTCTTAAGGATCGCTACGAGTAGTGTCGCGAAGCTCCCATAAGCCATAAAAAAACCGCCGGCATGACCGGCGGTTTTTTTTGAGTCGCAATCTTATCGAGTGGCGACGTTGCTCGCACCAGAATTGATGGCATTCAAGTCGAACCGATCGTTGCGCATCACCTTGGTCCAAGCATCGACGAAATCAGCAACGAATTGCTCACCACCGTCTTGAGCTGCATAGACTTCAGCAATTGAGCGTAACTCTGAGCTTGATCCAAACATTAGATCTACCGGTGAGGCACTCCAACGACGAACACCCGAGTCGCGATCGCTGCCCACATAGATGTCTCCCTGCTCTGCAGACGGTGCCCACACGGTAGACATGTCCAGCAAATTCACGAAGAAGTCGGTGCTCAACACGCCGGGACGTTGAGTCATCACGCCCAACGCCGAGCCGTCGCTGTTGGCATTTATGGCGCGCAAGCCACCTACCAGCGCGGTCATCTCGATCGGATCGAGATTCAGTAAGTTGGCTTTATCGATCATGGATTGCACCGGGTTGAGGTAGCTGCGATCGGCGTCGTAGAAATTACGGAAACCATCCGCTAACGGCTCTAAGTTTGCAAACGAGGCCACATCGGTCATGTCCTGACTGGCGTCGGTTCTACCGGGCTCAAAGGGCACCGTCACAGTGTGTCCGGCTTCACTCGCTGCGCGTTCAACACCAACGGCACCACCCAGCACAATGACGTCAGCTAGCGAGACCTGCATGCCGTCTTTTTGCCCTGCGTTAAAGGCACTCTGCACACCCTCGAGGGCTGACAGCGCACTACCGAGCTCTGCCGGATTGTTCACTGCCCAGTCCTTCATTGGAGCCAGTCGAACACGCGCGCCATTGGCACCACCACGCATATCACTGTGACGATAGCTGGCAGCGGAGGCCCACGCAGTACTCACCAGTTGGCTGTTACTCAGTCCGGTCGCGGCAATAGCGGCTTTCAACTCGGCCACTTCCTCAGCACCGATTAAAGCGTGATCAACTGCCGGCACGGGATCCTGCCAAGACAGAATCTCGGCGGGTACATCGCTCCCCACATAGCGGGCGCGCGGTCCCATGTCGCGGTGGGTCAGTTTGAACCATGCACGGGCAAAGGCGTCCTCAAACTCCGCCGGATTTTGCAAGAAGCGGGTTGAAATCTCACGATAAGCTGGATCGGCTTTGAGCGCTAAATCCGTGGTGAACATGATGGGCGCATGACCCACACCGCGTACATGGGCATCCGGTACAGTGTTCGCCGCCGCACCGTCCTTGGGAACCCACTGGGTAGCCCCTGCAGGGCTCTTAGTCATTTCCCAGTCATAGGCATAGAGGTTGCTGAGGTACAGCATGCTCCAGCGTGTAGGTGTAGCGGTCCAGGCGCCTTCTAAGCCCGAGGTCACGGTATCTTCTGAGTGACCCTTGCCACAGCGGTTCTTCCAACCAAAGCCTTGTTGGTCCATGGCGGCTGCGCCCGGCTCTACACCGACACATTCGTCGGGCTTGTGCGCGCCGTGGGCTTTACCGAAGCTATGGCCGCCAGCAATCAGCGCCACCGTTTCTTCATCGTTCATGGCCATGCGGCCAAAGGTTTCCCGAATGTCGTGTGCGGCGAGCGCAGGGTCAGGGTTACCATTTGGCCCTTCAGGGTTTACGTAGATCAAACCCATTTGTACAGCGGCCAAGGGGTTATCAAGTTTGCGGTCGCCCTTGTAGCGCTCGTCAGCCAGCATGGCGTGCTCGGGCCCCCAGTACACCAGATCGGGCTCCCAGTCGTCCGCACGACCACCAGCAAAGCCAAAGGTCTTAAAGCCCATGTCTTCCATGGCCACGGTACCGGCTAGCACCATGAGGTCTGCCCATGAAATCTTACGGCCGTATTTGGCTTTAATGGGCCATAGCAAGCGTCGCGCTTTATCGAGGTTGCCGTTATCGGGCCAGCTATTGAGGGGCTCAAAGCGTTGCTGGCCGCCACCGGCACCGCCGCGACCATCTGCCACCCGGTAGGTACCGGCACTATGCCAGGCCATGCGGATGAAGAAGGGCCCGTAGTGACCGTAGTCGGCAGGCCACCAGTCCTGGGAATCGGTTAGCGTGGCGCGCAAATCGGCTTTCAATGCGTCCATATCCAAGCTGGCGAATTCCGCGGCGTAGTTGAAATCACGCCCGTAGGGGTTGTTGTCGGGGTTGTGCTGTCTGAGCGGCGTCAAATCTATGCGATCTGGCCACCAAAACGTGGGGGGTTTGGCAAACGTATTATCGGCATGTGTGGTGGCCGACAGGGTAGACGTTAACGCCAGCGCCGCTAGCAGTCCGGTCTTCTTTTTAAACATGGAGATCTCCTGAATGCATTTAAGTACTGGGGGGTTGCTTTAACTCATACGATACACAGCGACCGAGGGTTTCACTGTCTCTGCTACGTTACGGCATTAGTCATTGCTCGATCCAACCGATTTTTCTAGCGAAGAAAATCGGAAAAATCGATCGTCATCAGACTTAATGGCCCGATGGCCCGTGAAGGTGAAGGACACCCAATACCGCGGGATGATCCGGTATCGGGGCGGTCAGTGCTGCTCGCCACTGTGGATATTGGGTCAGGCCTGGTCAGTCGCCACCGAGTAGGCTGAGGGCGTTGACAGCCCTCTGGGTTTCTTCTAATCCAGACAAAAAACCCGGCGACATACTGTCGCCGGGTTCCCTTTAACCGTTTCCATGTGAGTCCCGGTTACGGACTTAGCTGTGCTACCCCATCATCAGCCGCTTCGGCGTGGGCAATGTTGTAGGCATCCCAGGCCTGTTTCACGACATAGGCGCGAAGCGCGTCGGTGTCTTCTTTGGTGAGGCTGTCCGCAAAGGACACCATGCCGCGTTCACTTAGCACGCCGTCTCTAAGCACCGAGTCCCAAGCTTGCTCTGTGGCTGTCATGGCCGACCAGCGCAGGTCGGGTAGCACACCGGAACTTACAGCAAGCGCACCGTGGCAGAACTGGCAGTTTCCGGCAAACAGCTTCATGCCTTGCTCTTGCTGGGCGTAGTTGCCAATCAACTCTGACTTGGGTGTGGTTTCGATCAAATTATCAAGCGGTTTGGGCAGTACCCCGTTTCCGCCTATCTTGAAGGTGATCACGCGACCGGTCTCGGGCGCTACCGCCTCTTCAAAGGTTAAGCCGTAGGTTAAGGCAATGGTGCTACCCCAGCCTGACAGAATGCTAACGTACTGTTCACCATCGACTTCATAGGTCATTGGAGCAGCACCTGGGCCACCCACCAAACCGTGCGCCCAGATGCGCTCGCCCGTTTCGGCGTCGTAGGCGACCAATTCGCCACCCTTGTTTGCTTGGAAAATCATGCCACTGGCCATCGATAGCGTGCCGCCGTTGAAGGGCACCGGAAAGGGCACAGCCCATCGGGGCTCGGCTTTGACCGGATCCCAAGCTAATAAGGAACCGCCACCTAATGAGCGTAGGCCTTCAATACTGCCGGCAGGTAGTTCAACCGCCCACCCGGCGTCCTCGCGATAGCCGATATTCCAGTAGCTCTTGATCGGACTGTCGGGGTTGGGGCGGCTGTATAGCAGAGGCCAAGTATTTGTCGGAATGTAGACTAACCCGGTATCGGGGTTGTAGGACATGGGGTGCCAGTTGTGTGCCCCAGTCGGCCCGGGTAGCACCATAAAGTCCTCATCCAGTGAGCGCGCCTCAGGAACCTCGATGGGACGACCATTTTCGTCAATACCGGTGGCCCACGTCATCTCGGTAAAGGGCGTAGCAGAAATAAGTTCGCCGTCGGCCGCATCTAGTACGTAGAAAAAGCCATTCTTGGGGGCCTGCATGACCACGCGCCGTGGCGCGCCGTCATCACCCAATGGCAGCTCTGCAATCATAATTTGTTGGGTGGCGGTGTAGTCCCACTGATCTCGCGGCGTGGTTTGATAGTGCCAGCGGTAGCTACCGGTATCGGCATCCACAGCAACAATCGAAGACAAAAATAAATTGTCCCCGTTACTGTTGGGGTCGCGAATGTCCGCATTCCAGGGGGAGCCATTACCCACACCAATTAACACTTGATCATTGACCGGGTCGTATACGATGGAATCCCAAACGGTACCGCCGCCGCCCTCGGTGGTCCAAGCACCGTCATTGCCCCAGCTGTCGTTGGCCAACGTGGCAAAGACGCTATCGGAGGCCGCGCCATCGGGTTTTTTCTCGGGGTTGGGCACGGTATAGAAGCGCCAGGCTTGTTCACCTGTCTCGGTATCGTAAGCCGTCACATAACCACGAACACCCATTTCGGCGCCGCCATTACCGATAATGACTTTGTCTTTAAAAACGCGCGGCGCACCGGTAATGGTATAGGGCTTGCTCTGATCTACCGTCAGCGTGCTCCATACCAGCTCGCCTGAAGTGGCATCCAACGCTTCCAAACGACCATCGAATACGCCAACAAAGACTTTGCCCTTGTGCACAGCAATGCCGCGGTTAACGACATCACAACAGCCCTTTATCGCGGCTTCACCGGGTACCTTGGGGTCGTAGGTCCAGATTTCTTCGCCCGTTTTGGCGTCAATGGCGTAGACCACCGACCAGGCGCCAGAGACGTACATGACACCATCGACCACCAACGGCGTGGCTTCAACGCCCCGAGGGAATTTCATGTCATACACCCAAGCCACGCCTAGATCGGACACGGTATCGCGATTAACTTGTTTCAGGGCCGAATGGCGGGTTTCACCGTAGTCACCACCATAGGTTAGCCACTGTTCGGGCTCACTGGCCGACGCCGTGATGCGGTTGGTGTCAACGCTCGCTGTGGCGACAGTGTCCGCGGTCGCAACGGATGAGTCTGAGGCTCCGGTCGGTTCAGGACTCTCGCCACAGCCTATAAGCATGCTCAAAGCTAGTGTGATCGTTAGACCGGTCCAGGTTTTTGGGGTGCAGTTAGTGCTCATGTCGGCGTTCTCTTTTGGTTATTGCTGTCTATCGTCCGATTGGGGCTGGTTTACGCCCCCTGTTATATCCAAGATCGCAGTCCTCGGCCAGTGGTGACAATCTGAGCTATCAGAGTGACTAGGAATCCGGAAACATACTTGAGGGTCAAGAAAACATACTGTATGTTCAAATTCAACGATAGAGCTTCCTCCCCGACCCTTTCATTGGGTCCCGTATTGCCCCTCTAAGGAGACCTTTCTATGGACTTAGGTGTTTCTGCGCGCGTTGCCCCCATTCTTGAGCAAGTTCGCTCTTACATTGACGACCACGTACTGCCACTCGAGGCTGAGTACGAGCAGGAGGTGCACACGGGTAGTCAATGGGAGTTCACTGAGCGCCAGACCGAGATTTTGGAGACGTTAAAGGCGGGCGCACGAGAGCGCGGTCTATGGAACTTCTTTCTTACCGGTGAGCATGGCTCTGGCTTGAATACTGTGGAGTACGCGCATTTGGCCGAAGAGATGGGTAAGAGCCAAATCGCCGCCGAGGTGTTTAATTGCTCTGCTCCCGACACCGGCAACATGGAAGTCATTCACAAGTACGGTAGTGAGGCGCAGAAGCAGCAATGGCTAGAGCCCTTGCTTAACGGTGAAATTCGATCCTGCTTTGGTATGACCGAACCCGACGTTGCCTCATCTGATGCCACCAATGTCTCAACCCGAGCGGTTCTCGAGGGTGATGAGTGGGTTATCAACGGCGAAAAGCACTGGACCTCGGGTGCGGGCGATCCGCGCTGCAAGGTGATGATTTGCATGGTCAAAACAGACCCCGATGCACCCACGCATCAGCAGCAGTCACAAATTCTAGTGCCTATGGATACGCCCGGAGTGGAAATCGTCCGAGCTTTAAAGGTGTTCAACATGGAGGACGCCCCCCACGGTCACATGCGAGTGAAGCTTAACAATGTGCGCGTGCCCAAGGACAACATCATTTTGGGCCCAGGTCGGGGTTTTGAGATTTCCCAAGGGCGTTTGGGGCCAGGACGCATTCACCACTGCATGCGGTCAGTCGGTGCCGCGGAGCGGGCGTTGGAATTGCTGTGCAAGCGCGCCACATCACGCACGGCCTTCGGTCGCCCCTTAGCCAAGCTAGGTGGCAATATCGACATCATCGCCGACGCTCGCATGAACATTGAACAGGCGCGATTGCTTACTTTGAAAACCGCTTGGATGATGGACAACGTGGATGCGAAGGAAGCGCGCATCTGGATTTCCATGATCAAAACCGTTGTGCCTAATATGACGTTGAAGGTCGTTGATGACGCCATTCAAATGCACGGGGGTATTGGTGTGTCACAAGATACCCCGCTGGCGGCCATGTGGTCCGGTCAGCGAACCCTGCGTTTGGCCGATGGCCCTGACGCCGTTCACCGCATGGTCGTGGGGCGTCACGAGCTGAAGAAATATCAAAGCGAGACGTCTCAACCCGCGGCAACCTTCCGCGACGGCTGAACATCGCAATAGAATCGGCGGTGCCTACCTAGCGGGTGCTGCGCAAAGTAAGTAATACGCTTTAGACATTCAGGAGAGCAACATGGCAGCAAAAATGGTGGCGGTAGATAAAATTACGGAGATGGCGGGCACGCAGTTGGGCACCAGTGAGTGGCTGACGGTGACCCAAGACATGATTAACCAGTTTGCCGATTGCACTCTTGATCACCAGTTCATCCATATTGACGAAGAGAAGGCAGCGCAGACCCCCTTTGGTGGAACCATCGCCCACGGCTTTCTGACTTTGTCTCTAATGGTCGAGCTAACCAAAGACCTGTCTGTGTTTCCCGAGGGCATGGTGATGGGTATCAACTACGGTATGAACAAGTTGCGATTCTTGGCGCCCGTGCGCGCAGGCAAGCGCATTCGTGCCCACGTCGAACTGGCTGCGGTAGAGCGCAAGGACGAAAAACGATTTCTGACTACCCAGAACGTCACCGTTGAGATTGAAGGTGAGGATACGCCGGCGCTGGTTGCTGAGTGGTTGGGTATGAGCGTGATTGCGTAAGCGCTTTTTGCGTTAGGGAGATAGAAAAGCATGTCGATACGTTATGACGGAAAAGTAGCTATTGTGACAGGTGCCGGTGGCGGTCTGGGCAGAAGCCACGCCATTGAGTTAGCTAAGCGCGGCGCCAAAGTCGTGGTTAACGATCTAGGTGGCAGCGTTTCCGGGGAGGGCGCTAACAGTGCCGCTTCTGAGGCCGTGGTTGCCGAGATTGAGGCATTAGGCGGAGAGGCTATGGCCCATCCCGCCAATGTGGCGGACTATGATCAAGTACAAGACATGGTTGAGCAAACCATGGCGCGTTGGGGCCGGGTGGATATCTTGGTTAATAACGCCGGAATCCTACGTGATAAAAGTTTTTCGAAAGGTAGCCTTGAGGATTTTCGCCTGGTCATGGACGTCCATCTCATGGGCAGCGTGCATTGTAGCCGTGCTGTCTGGGAGATCATGAAAGCCCAGGAATATGGCCGTATTGTCATGACCACCTCGCCATCCGGTTTGTATGGCAACTTTGGGCAGACCAACTACGGCGCCGCCAAGATGGGCGTGGTGGGTATGATGAATACGCTGGTGCAAGAGGGTGCCAAATACAACATCCATGTTAACGCGCTATCGCCCACCGCAGGCACCCGGATGACCGAGGGTCTCATGAGCCAGCAGGCATTTGAGCTGTTGACCCCCGAGTCCGTAACGCCGGCGGTACTGTTCTTGGCCTCTGAACAAGCGCCAAACCGCTGCATTCTTGGTGCTGGCGCCGGTACCTTTGCGGTTGTTTCTATTGTTGAGAGTGACGGCATATGGCTGCCCGAAGACAGCCAAACGCCTGAAGGCATTGCCGAGCATTGGCAGCAAATCTCTAGCGGCGGTGAAAAGCCCCTAAAAGGTGGCTTTGAGCAGACCTTTAAGATGGTGGCTAAAGCGGCTGAGGGTAAAGGCATTACGCTCGAGGGTTAATGCCCTTCAACGACAGATTTTTTTTAACGCCCGAGCCTGAAGCTCGAGCACATCAGGAGAAATAATTCATGAGAGAAGCAGTCATTGTATCGACCGCGCGCACCCCGATTGGCAAAGCTTATCGAGGCAGTTTCAACAATACCCCTTCACCCACGCTTGCTAGCCACGCAGTCAAAGCGGCGGTTGCTCGCGCTGGCATTGAGCCTGAGCGTGTCGATGACTGCATCTTTGGTGCGGCCATGCCCCAGGGCACTCAGGGCTTGAACGTGGCTAGAAACATTGCGCTGCGCTCTGGTTTGCCCGTGACGGTCTCCGGCATGACCATGGACCGACAGTGTTCATCGGGGTTGATGTCTGTGGCCACTGCGGCTAAGCAAATTATGTACGACGGTATGGAAGTGGTTGTGGGGGGCGGTGTGGAGTCGATCTCGCTGGTGCAGAACGAGCACAACAACAAGCACCGCGTTGTCGACGAAGAGTTGGTTGCGATGCACAAAGACATCTACATGCCCATGCTGCAAACCGCTGAGGTGGTGGCAAAACGCTACAACATCTCGCGCGATGTCATGGATGAATACGGTCTGCAGAGTCAAAATCGTGTCGCCGCTGCCTATGAGGCCGGTCTCTACGCCGATGAGATTGTGCCGGTAACGGCTAACCGTATCGTTTGGGATAAAGAAACCGGTGAGCAGTCGGTGGCTGAGGTCACGGTTACGGCTGACGAGGGCGTTCGTGCGTCAACTCTGGACGGTGTTAAGAGCCTGAAGACCGTGCTAGAGGGTGGCACCATCACCGCGGGCAATGCCTCTCAGTTATCCGATGGCGCCTCAGCGCAGGTTGTTATGGAAGCCAAGCTCGCTGAGCAGCTCGGTTTGAATCCATTGGGTGCCTATCGTGGCATGGCGGTTGCCGGTTGTGAGCCCGACGAGATGGGAATTGGTCCGGTATTTGCCGTACCCAAACTGCTCAAGCAGCACGGACTCAGTGTTGATGATATTGGTCTGTGGGAACTCAATGAAGCGTTCGCGGTGCAGGTGCTGTATTGCCGAGACCGCCTTGGCATCGACAATGACAAACTCAACGTCAACGGCGGTGCCATTGCTATTGGCCACCCCTACGGCATGAGTGGCTCGCGAATGATTGGTCACGCACTACTCGAGGGTAAGCGTCGCGGCGTTAAGTACGTGGTTATCACCATGTGTGTCGGTGGCGGTATGGGCGCTGCTGGCCTGTTTGAGGTCTTTTAACATGTCACGCGCGCTGCTATGTCGTGAACACGGCTTGCCCGACAAGCTCGATTTGGTATCGGATTGGCCTATCTCGGACATCGGCGATCAAGAGGTGCTTATCCGTGTAAAGGCGGCGGGATTGAATTTCCCGGACGTGCTGATTATTCAGGGCAAGTACCAGTTCCAGCCCGATTTGCCATTCATCCCCGGCGGCGAATGTGCCGGAGTGGTGGAGGCCGTTGGTGCCAAGGTCACCCGCTGGAAGGTGGGTGATGAGGTAGTGCAAATGGGCGGCCACGGCAGCTTCTGCGAGCACATGGTGGTTAACGAAGCCGCGCTGCTGCCCAAGCCTAAAGCCCTGAGTATGGTTGAGGCGGCAGGTATTGGTATCACCTATTTCACGTCCTATCACGCGCTGGTCCAGCGTGCCCAGTTAAAAGCCGGTGAAACCCTATTGGTACTAGGAGCAGCAGGCGGCGTTGGCAGTACAGCGGTAGAGCTTGGCAAAGCCTTGGGTGCCCGTGTGATTGCCGCGGCAAGCAGCGATGAAAAACTGGAGCTCTGCAAGCAGTTGGGCGCCGACGAAGTCATCAATTACAGTACCGAGTCGCTGAAAGACCGTATTAAAGAGCTGACCGGTGGCAAAGGTGTCGATGTGGCCTACGATCCGGTGGGCGGCGATTTCAGTGAAACGGTTGTGCGCTCCATGGCATGGAATGGTCGCTTCCTGGTTATCGGCTTTGCCAATGGCGAAATCCCCAAGGTGCCCCTGAATCTCACGCTGCTCAAAGGCTGCGCTATTTTGGGCGTCTTTTGGGGCCGTTTTATTGGCGAGGAACCTGAGGTACATCAAGCCAACGTGGCAACGCTTTGGGAGTGGTTCGAGGCGGGCAAGATCAAGCCGGTGGTCACCGATGTGTTCCCGCTCGAAGCTTATGAGGACGGCTATGCCGCGATGATGGAGCGTCGGGCGCGCGGCAAGGTCATCTTTACCGTCGATTGATGCAGGGCTTTAATTTTCATACCGCCTCGGCCATTCGGGTAGCTCCTGGCGCCTCGCTCCGGTTAGCGGAAGACTGTCAGCGTTTGGGGCTAACCCGCCCACTCTTGGTTACCGACGCCGGCTTGGTGGCGCTGGGTTTGATTGCCCCTATTGTCGACAGCATGGCCGCCGACGGTATCCATGCCAACGTCTTTGATGCCGTGACCGCTGATCCGCCAGAGTCGGTGGTACTGAGCGCCCTTGAGCAATTCAATCAGAGCGATTGCGACGGCGTCATTGCCGTGGGTGGCGGTAGTTCTATGGATGTGGCCAAGGTCGTCGCGGTGTTAGCTCGCGGTCGCCAAGCGCTGTCTGAACTTTATGGCGTGGAGCAAGTACAGGGCGATCGCCTACCCTTAATCTTGGTGCCCACCACGGCGGGCACGGGATCTGAAGTCACTCCTGTCGCGGTCATTACCACCGGCGAGACCACCAAGGCGGGCGTGAGTTCACCCGTTTTATTGCCGGACGTCGCGGTGCTTGATGCCGAGTTGACGACCGGATTGCCGGCAAGCATTACAGCCATGACCGGCATTGATGCAATGGTCCACGCGATTGAGGCATTTACTTCCAAGCTTAAAAAGAACCCTATATCCGATATGTTGGCACAGCGCGCCTTGCGCCTACTGGCGGGGAATATTCGTCGCGTTCTGGCTGACGGAAACGACATGGCAGCTCGAGAAGCCATGTTGTTGGGATCGATGTTTGCGGGGCAGGCCTTTGCTAACGCACCGGTTGCCGCTGTGCACGCGCTGGCTTACCCCTTGGGCGGTCACTACCACATTCCCCACGGGCTCAGTAATTCATTGATGCTACCCACTGTGCTCGATTTCAACAGCACCGCGGTGGCAGGGCAGTACGCGGAGCTATGCAATGAATTGCCAGGGAATGTATCTCCCTCGGCCAACGACTTTATCAGTTGGTTTGAAACGTTGATTTCGGACTCGGGGTTACCGGCGACCCTGCGCGAGGCGGGTGTTGCCGAAGATATGCTGCCGACACTGGCTAGCGATGCCATGCTTCAGCAGCGATTGCTGATTAACAATCCAGTACCGTTGTCAGAGTCTGACGCTCTCAATTTGTACCGTCGTGCCTGGGGGTAGCAGCATGAATCGTCCTCAACCTGCCGAACGAGCCGGCTTTAATTGGTTTTACCCGTTAGATACCCGTTGGGCCGACAACGATATCTATGGTCACGTCAACAACGTTGTGTATTACGCGTGGTTCGATACTGTGGTGAATAGGTTTTTGATCGAGGAAGGCGGTATGCGTCCCGGTCAAGACAACGTGGTGGGCTACGTGGTTTCCTCCGGCTGCGATTACTTTGCTCCCGTGACATACCCGGAGTCTTTAGAACTGGGCTTACGGGTGGTGCGGTTGGGCGAAAAGTCGGTGAGCTGGGAGGTGGGCGTTTTTCTTCCCGGTGAATCAGAGAGTCGTGCCACTGGACGCTTCGTCCATGCTTTTGTGGATCAAGCTGAGCAGCGACCCGCCGCTGTCCCGGTTGCCATTCGTGAGGCGATCGAGAAACTTACGACGTCGATCGCTTAAGCCCCAGCCAACCCATCGCAGCTACGGCTGCCAGCAATAGACCTGCAGCGGCGGCTGAGACGGTGGGGTTTAGCGTGTATAGCCAACCGAACAGAACTGGCCCCAAAACAAAGCCCGCGGCAGGGCAGGCTGTCACCAATCCAGCTGTAGCACCCTGTTCCTCGGGTTCCACAGCGAGACTCGCTGATGCCGCAATGCTCGGTAAGGCGAGTCCTAGCCCGGCACCCATAATCCCAAAAGTGATGACGATGAAAACAAAGCTACTGGCAATGCTCATGAGCAGAGCGCCTGCAGCCATTAGGGCCAAGCCTATACGAATCAGCAGGACGGGCGGTCCTTGGTAGCGTTGGGTTACCGTTAATTGCATAAGAAGCGTGAAAAACGCGGCTGTCATCATGGCAATGCCGGCGTGCTGCGCCGTCGCTGTACCGGAAAGGGCGAACATGTCTTGAAGGCGAAAGGCCAAGGTCTGTTGGATACCCGAAAAACCCACGAAGGCGCCAAAAGAGCACAGTAGGTACATGTACAGTCGATTATCGGTAAGTTTTAAGCGTCTATTGGGTCGGTGCTCCTTGCGTTGATGGCGGTCGGAGGGTAACCGTTTTGCCACCACTAGGGCGGCAATAGCCGCAAGGCCTGTGGCAACGAACAGTGGGAATAGCAGCCCAAATCCTGCCAGCACACCGGCAATGATTGGACCGACAATCATGCCCAGACTATTGGCAGCGCCCAGTCTTGCCATGGCCTTGGTGCGCTCTTTAGGGCTGCTGAAATCGGCGGTGTAAGCGGTGGCGGCGGGGCTGCTGGCCGACATAGTCACAGCTTGGCCGCAGCGAGCGAGTAGTGCGATTGCAAATAACGGCATGCCCACCAGAGCACCGCTTAGGCCAGCGCTGAGCACTAGGGCAAAAATAAAGTTGCCTATCGCGTAGGCCGCTAATCCAAAGACCAATACCGGCTTGCGCCCTACGCGGTCTGAAAAACGGCCCCACCAAGGCGTGCTGAGGCTGAAAATCATTGCCGAGGTAGAAATCATGCCGCTGATTTGCATTTCGTTAAAACCGACATCGCGCCCCAGTGGCGGCAAAATGGCAAAGATGAACGATTGACCGACGGCCGTTGTGAACAGCCCGCCAATAAGCAGCGCGAAATGTTCGCGCGTGAGCTGGCGAGGTGTATCGGCTGCAGGGGTCGTGGTCATGCTGTTCTCAGTGTCGGCATGACGGCATCCTAGAGCAACTGGGCGGAAACACAATCGTCCATCGTTACTGTTGGACAGCTGAGGCGACTTTCCATAAACTATGGCCCCAGCCTGTGGGGCCGCGCTGTCAGCGGCGCGCCCCAATCCAACCGCCCGCGATAGCAGCCATCGTCTTCCTGCAAGACGCCAGCTCGCAACCCTTGGGCCTGTCTGACTGGAGGTCATTTTGTCTACAGCCGCTATCCTCGCACTCGAAGATGGCTCCATTTTTCGCGGCCTGTCGGTAGGTGCTGATGGCATTACCGTGGGTGAGGTGGTTTTTAATACGGCAATGACCGGATACCAGGAAATACTCACCGATCCGTCTTACGCCCGACAAATTGTCACCCTGACCTATCCCCACATTGGTAATACCGGCATTAACTCTGAAGACGAGGAATCGACCGGCGTAATGGCCGCAGGTTTAGTGATCCGCGATTTGCCCTTGATGGCCAGCAATTACCGCAGCGAACAGAGCTTGAGCGATTACTTGCGCAGCCAGGGCACCGTTGCCATTGCCGATATCGATACTCGCCGTTTGACCCGGATTTTGCGCGACAAGGGTGCACAGTCGGGTTGCATCTTGGCCGCAGACAAACCCAATGAAGCGGAGGCTCTGGCGCAGGCGCGAGCATTCCAGGGACTCAAGGGTCTCGATTTGGCCAAGGAAGTTAGCACCGCGACGTCTTACCCTTGGCGTGAGGGTAGTTGGCAGTGGGATGTGGGTCACTCGCTGCAGACTGAGAGGCCATTCAAAGTGGTAGCCTTGGATTTTGGTGTTAAGCGAAACATTCTGCGCATGCTGGCCGATCGTGGCTGTGATCTGATGGTGCTGCCTGCTCAGTCAAGCATCGAAGACGTTTTGGTCCATGAGCCCGATGGGGTATTTTTGTCGAATGGCCCCGGAGATCCCGAGCCTTGTGATTATGCCATTGCGCTCGCTCAGGAAGTCATGGCGCGCGGTTTGCCCCTATTCGGGATTTGTCTTGGACACCAGATCATGGCCCTCGCAAGCGGCGCGCGCACCGAGAAAATGAAATTTGGCCACCATGGCGCCAACCATCCAGTGCAGCGTCTGGCCGACGGCACGGTTATGGTCACCAGTCAGAACCACGGTTTCACCGTATCTGAACAGGACCTACCAGAGCACCTAGAGGTAACCCACCGATCACTTTTTGACGGCACGCTGCAGGGTATCGCTCGTACCGATGTGCCGGCCTACAGTTTTCAGGGTCACCCAGAGGCTAGCCCCGGTCCCCATGAGGCAGGCCAATTATTTGATCCATTTATCGACGCCATGCGCGCCCGACAGACTGCATAAGGGACGCCCGTGCCAAAACGAACTGATATTCAAAGTATTTTGATTCTGGGTGCCGGCCCTATCGTGATTGGGCAGGCCTGTGAATTCGATTATTCCGGGGCGCAGGCCTGCAAAGCCCTTCGCGAAGAGGGCTACAGAGTCATCTTGGTGAATTCCAACCCCGCGACCATCATGACCGATCCGGCCATGGCCGATGCCACCTACATTGAGCCGGTTGAGTGGCAAACCGTGTCGCGCATTATTGAGCGCGAGCGACCCGACGCCATACTGCCGACGATGGGCGGTCAAACGGCGCTAAACTGTGCGCTGAAGCTGGCTGACGAGGGCGTGCTGGCCAAGTTTGGTGTCGAGATGATCGGCGCGACCCGAGACGCTATCGACAAAGCGGAAGACCGCGAACTGTTTGACCAAGCCATGAAGCGCATTGGTTTGGAAACGCCCAGGGCGGATACCGCGCACAGCTTAGAAGAGGCGTTTGCAGTTCTTGAGGATATTGGCTTCCCATGCATTATTAGACCGTCTTTCACCATGGGCGGATCGGGTGGCGGTATCGCGTACAACCGCGATGAGTTTGAAGAAATTTGCAGCCGTGGTTTGGAGTTGTCACCGACCCGCGAGCTACTCATTGATGAGTCGCTGATCGGCTGGAAAGAGTATGAAATGGAGGTGGTGCGAGATCGTAACGACAACTGCATCATCATTTGCTCCATTGAGAACTTCGATGCTATGGGCGTGCACACCGGTGACTCTATTACGGTGGCTCCTGCCCAAACCTTGACTGACAAGGAATACCAAATCATGCGCGATGCCTCCTTGGCGGTATTGCGCGAAATTGGGGTGGAGACCGGCGGTTCCAACGTCCAGTTTGGTCAGTGTCCCGATACCGGTCGCATGGTTGTCATCGAGATGAATCCCCGGGTCTCTCGCTCTTCGGCGCTGGCTTCGAAAGCCACTGGATTCCCTATTGCGAAGATCGCGGCCAAGCTAGCCGTGGGCTATACCCTAGACGAACTCGACAACGATATTACCGGCGGTAAGACGCCTGCATCGTTTGAACCCGCGATCGATTACGTGGTCACCAAGATCCCGCGATTTGCCTTTGAGAAGTTCGCTACTGCTGACGCCCGTTTAACTACCCAAATGAAGTCGGTTGGCGAAGTCATGGCCATTGGCCGGACGTTTCAGGAGTCACTCCAAAAAGCCTTGCGAGGCCTAGAGGTGGGTTCCGCGGGTTTTGAACCCAAGTTAGTCGTGAGCGATAGCGACACTCGCGCTGAGCTGGTTGATAAGCTCACCAATCCGGGTGCTGAGCGAATTTGGTACGTCGCCGACGCCTTCCGCGCGGGCTTCTCTCTGGAGGAAGTGGCTGGCTACTCGGGGATTGATCCCTGGTTCTTGGTGCAAATTGAGGACTTGGTTGCTCGGGAGTCGACCCTAGATGGCCGTTCACTGGCATCTTTATCAGCGACAGAATTGCGAGCGCTCAAGCGTCGCGGTTTCTCCGATGCGCGTCTTGGAGCATTGTTGGGTGACTCCGAGCAGGCGGTTCGGGAGCTGCGCTGGCAGCACGGTATTCGCCCGGTTTACAAGCGTGTTGATACCTGCGCGGCAGAATTTGCCACCTCAACTGCCTACATGTACTCCACTTATGAGGAAGAGTGCGAGGCATCACCGAGCGATCGACGTAAAATTTTGGTGCTCGGTGGCGGCCCAAACCGTATTGGCCAGGGTATCGAATTTGACTACTGCTGCGTTCATGCGGCGTTGGCCATGCGTGAAGACGGCTACGAGACCATCATGGTTAACTGTAATCCCGAGACAGTATCGACGGATTACGACACCTCCGATCGGCTCTACTTCGAGCCGGTGACCTTGGAAGATGTTCTAGAGATTATTGCGCTTGAGAAACCTGAGGGTGTCATTGTGCAGTTCGGTGGGCAGACGCCATTGAAGCTGGCGCGTGCCCTTGAAGCTGCCAATGTCCCGATCATCGGTACCACCCCTGATCAAATTGATCGCGCTGAGGATCGCGAGCGGTTCCAGCACATGATTCAGAAGCTTGGCTTGCGGCAGCCCGCCAATACGACGGTCCGCAGTGTTGATGAAGCGGTGGCGGCGGCAACGAATATTGGTTATCCATTGGTGGTGCGGCCCTCCTACGTGTTGGGAGGCCGAGCGATGGAAATTGTTTATCGGGAGGAGGACCTATTGCGTTATATGCGCGAGGCAGTCCGTGTGTCCGATGATTCGCCGGTACTGTTAGACAGTTTTTTAAGCGCCGCCATCGAAGTGGATATCGATGCGGTCAGCGATGGCGAAACCGTAGTCATTGGCGCGATCATGCAGCACATCGAGCAAGCCGGCATTCACTCGGGTGACTCGGCGTGCTCGCTGCCACCCTACAGTTTGGATCCCGAGTTACAAGATCAAATGCGGGATGTGGTGCGCGCAATGGCCCTTGAGCTGGGCGTCTGCGGATTGATGAATGTCCAATTGGCTTACCAAGACGGCGAAATTTACGTTATTGAGGTTAATCCTCGAGCCTCGCGTACAGTGCCTTTTGTTTCTAAAGCTGTCGGTGTGTCGCTGGCTAAAGTGGCGGCACGTTGCATGGCCGGTCAATCTCTGGCCAGCCAAGGCGTTACTCATGAGGTGATTCCGCCGTATTACTCCGTAAAAGAGGCGGTGTTGCCGTTCAACAAATTCCCAGGCATCGATCCCATTTTGGGCCCGGAGATGAAGTCTACCGGGGAGGTCATGGGCACTGGAGATACCTTTGCGAGTGCCTTTGCGCGTGCGCAGATTGGGGCGGGCGATTCGCCGCCTGAATCGGGCTTGGCCCTATTTAGTGTCCGCGACGTCGACAAGCCCGGCGCCGTCAAAGTGGCACAGCGCTTGGTAAAGAGGGGATTCACCCTTGCCGCTACCGGGGGCACCGCCACGGCCTTAGAAGAGGCAGGATTATCGGTGCGGCGTGTCAACAAGGTGCGTGAGGGACGTCCGCACATTGTCGATTTGATCAAGAATGATGAGGCTAGCCTGATCGTCAATACCACCGAGGGCCGAACGGCTATTTTGGATTCGGCACCCATACGCGCCAGTGCCGAGCAGCACCGGGTGTACTACACCACTACGCTGGCGGCTGCTGAGGCGGTTTGTATGGCCCTTGAGCAGGAAGCCGACGTGACCGTCAGACGCCTGCAAGACCTGCATGAGAGTATTGCGTCATGAATAAAGTACCGATGACCGTAGCCGGAGAGCGAGCGCTGCGAGAAGAGCTTGAGCGCCTGAAGAAAGAGGATCGCCCTCGGATCGTGCAGGCCATCGCTGAAGCCCGCGAGCACGGTGATTTGAAAGAGAACGCGGAGTATCACGCTGCGCGCGAGCAGCAGAGTTTCGCAGAGGGGCGCATCAAGGAACTTGAGCACAAACTGTCCAATGCACAGGTTATCGATATCACCACTATTGCGCATACGGGACGGGTGATTTTTGGTGCCACCGTGGATTTAATCAACGTCGACGACGACAGTGAAGTCAGTTATCGAATCGTCGGTGAGGACGAAGCCGATGCCAAGCAAAATCGGATTTCGGTTAATTCCCCCATTGCTCGAGCGTTGGTAGGTAAGAGCGAGGGCGATGAGGTGGTGGTCCATGCGCCCGGCGGAGACAAGCATTACGAGATTGATCGCGTTCGACACGTTTAATTGTTATTGAAAACCATTCTCATTGTTGTTAGCCTGCGCCGCCCTCATTAACGGTCAGCGCCATGCCATCAAATCCAGCTCAGCGAACGCTTTGGTCTCTTGCGGCCGGCGAGCAGAGAAATGTCGTGGGTTTTGATGAGGCCTTGTCTGAGGCCTATCGCATTCGCTTGATGGAGTTTGGCTTTCATCCCGGGGAGCACGTAGCTTGCCTGTTGGTACCCGGTTTTGGCGCCCCGCGCGTGTACCGGGTGAGTAACACCGTCTTTTCCCTCGATATTGAGATCGCTGAGCGCGTGTTAGTTGCTGATCGGCCTGACGTCATCGCGTAAGGGGTAGGCACCGCTTGAACAAGGTATTGCTAATTGGCAGCCCCAACTCGGGGAAAAGTTCGCTCTTTAACCGGCTGACGGGGTTGAACCATCGGGTCGCCAACTTTCCCGGCATTACCGTCGATGTCGCATCGGGGCCCTTGGCGCGAATGCCGGATGTCGAACTCATCGATTTCCCGGGCACCTATTCATTGCAGCCAATCTCGGCGGAGGAAACTGTAGCCGTTGAGTACTTCAAACGCTCTTTGGCGGACCCGGAAGTGCGTCATGTACTTTGCTTGGTGGATATCACCCGTTTGGAAAAGAGCCTCTACTTCACCCTTCAGGTGACACGTGAATGCCAGCGTCACAGTAAGCCCATTACCGTATTGGCCAACATGACCGATGTACTAGAGGTCAATGGATTGAGTGCTGATACGGAGGGGTTGTCACGCGAGATCGGCGCCCCGGTGTTGTCGGTGTCGGCGCGCACAGGTAGTGGTTTAGAGGCCATTATTGACCGTCTGAGGCAGGTGTTGATCAGTGATGACACCCAGCCGGGTCGCTGGGCCGATACACCGGATGCCTTGCTTCGCGGCACCGCGCATCAGCTGTCTCATCGCTATGGCCCCCAAGGTGAGCTGCTGGTAACCCGTCAGACTCGCCTTGATCGTTTCTTTTTGGGGAGCTTGAGCGGCGGCCTAGCGTTTTTTCTCATCATGTTGGTTCTCTTTCAGTCCATTTTTACCTGGGCAGCCCCGGTCATGGATATGGTCGAGGGCGCCGTGGTCGGGTTGGGCGAGTGGTTGGTGCCCATGCTGGGCCACGGCGTCTTTGCTGATTTTGTGGCTGACGCTATCTTCAGCGGTATTGGTGCGTTCTTAGTCTTCGTGCCGCAAATCTTTGTGCTCACTTTCATCATTGGGTTACTTGAAGACAGCGGCTACTTGGCCCGGGCGGCGCTGATTTGTCACCGACCTCTCAAAAAATTTGGTTTAACGGGTAAGAGTTTTGTGCCGATGTTATCTGGAGTGGCTTGTGCTATTCCCGCTGTCTATGCCGCACGGGCGGTGGATTCGCCGCGACAGCGGTTAATGACTTACCTCGCCATTCCGTTAATGCCCTGTTCGGCACGACTACCTGTCTACGCGTTACTCATTGCCGCCTTCATTCCCCGCCAATCGGTTTTTGGCCTATTGAGCTGGCAGGGCATTGCGCTTTTCGCCGTGTATTTTTTCGGCATGACCTTCGCCTTGCTGTTGACAGGTATCGCTAATCGGTTTGCCCTCAAGCCCGAACGCGAACTGCCCTTTGTGCTGGAGTTGCCACCCTATCGCTTACCTAGCGTGAGGCCCATTCTGCGAACGGCTCTCAATCGCTGTAAGCATTTCGTGACTAAGGCTGGCCAGGTGATTCTGGCGGTGACGGTGGTGGTCTGGGTGCTGGGCTATTTTCCCAACTACGGTGCAGACTTGGGCAGTTCATGGCTAGGTCAGCTCGGGCGACTTATTGAGCCCGTTTTCGAGCCGCTGGGCTTGGACTGGCGCTACGGCGTGGCGGTACTGACATCGTTTTTAGCTCGCGAAGTTTTTGTGGGTACGCTGGGTACGCTGTTTGGTATTGAAGGTGCTGAAGATAACGTGGTGCCCTTGGTTGAGCAGCTTCAAATGAGCGGCCTGAGCCTGGCCTCGGGTTTATCTTTGCTGGTTTTTTTCGCCGTCGCACTGCAGTGCGTTTCGACGGTGGCCATTATCGGTCGAGAATCGCGCTCTGCTGCATTTGCGCTGAAGATGCTGGTCAGTTACCTGACGGTGGCCTACTTGATGGCGTTGCTGGTGTTTCAGCTTACCCATTTCCTAGGAAATTAAACTACAGCTTTTCCGGGCGTTCGTGCTGAAAAAGCCGCATTTCCGCCAGCAGCAAGCGAGCGGCCAGACGCAGAACCAAGTGATGATGGTGCGCTCTTAGCGCATCGACACCCTCGCCAATTTGTTGTTGCAGACGTGTGGCTTCTGTTTGGGTAGTGGCTTTGGGTAAGTTGACACTAAAGCCGTAATCAGATGCATCGCTGACATCGCTGTAGACGGAGGTTAGCGCCTCCAATGCAAAATCCACGAGTGCGTCATCGGCCCCTTTGCTAACCAACATTTGCCGCAGTTCGCGTTCCAGAAAGGCGAAAGCCCGGGCTTCTTGGGTGGGAAATTCAAGAACCTCAGACATGCTAGGGGCTTACAGCGGACGCTTTAAGTTCGACTTTTTGGGGTCAGCAGAGGGGTTGCGTTTGAGGAGGGTGGCAGTATTCCCTATCCGCTGTACCAGCGCTGCATCCACCTGTTCAGTCAGGTTTGCAATCAATGCGTCTCGAATGTCACGGTCACCGACAGACACTTTGATTTTAATGAGCTCGTGATCATCCAGTGCCCGATTTAGCTCAGCGATGACCCCCTCACTTAGGCCGTTGCCGGCTACTGTGACCACGGGGTTGAGTTTATGTGCAATAGCGCGGAGTTGTTTTAACTCGGCGCTTTTTAGGGGGGTGGTGAAGGACATGGGTTCTACCAGTAAACTGTGAGCCATAGTGTACTTCAGCACAGTGAGTTGAGTCTTCCATTATGGTTGTGAAGCGTTATGGCTAAAAAGCGTTCGTCTAGTCGCGCCTGGTTAAAGGAGCACCGTGATGACCCCTTTGTGCAGCGGGCCCAGAAAGAGGGTTACCGCTCGAGGGCCTGTTACAAATTAATGGAGCTTAATAGCCGCGATCGTCTCATTAAGCCGGGTATGACGGTGCTCGATTTAGGCTCGGCTCCCGGCGGTTGGTCCCAGGTGGCGGCTGAACTGGTTGGGCATCAGGGCAGGGTGGTGGCCAGCGACATTTTAGCCATGGACAACATTGCCGGGGTTGAATTTTTGCAGGGCGATTTTACTGAAGAATCCATATTTGAAGAGTTGCTTGGATTACTCGGCGATGATGCCGTCGATATAGTGTTGTCAGATATGGCGCCCAATATGAGCGGCATTGATGCAGTCGATCAGCCGCGCTCGATTTACCTTGTGGAATTAGCAGTCGATATGGCATTGCGGGTATTAGCCCCCGGGGGCGGGTTCGTCTCTAAGGTGTTTCAAGGCGAGGGCTTTGATGCGGTATTGGCCCAGTGTCGCGCCAATTTTCAAAAAGTGAATACCCGCAAGCCCGATGCATCGAGGCCGCGATCTCGGGAAGTTTATCTGGTTGCCACAGGATTCCGCGGTTCACTCTAAGCCCCGATCGCGAGCCCCATGCCAGATTCTGGGCATATAAAGCACGAAAGAACGGCATATATTGGGTTAGAAACGCGGCGGGACCGGATTCTCCCAGGAAGTTTGTGGTGAAACCATCGGCCGAGCGGATGGTGGCCGCTAGTGACTGAGGTGGCTTCGCCTATAGCCGTCAGGTCCCATGATCGCTGAGGTTGCACCCCTGGGCATTGTCCTTATTCACTCTGATCTGCCGTTACGCGATGTCAGCGAGGGCTTGAAATTGATCCCTTTTAGCCGCATATCAGTAATATTACAGAGAAGGGCGTGGTCCCAATTTGGGGTCGCGTGATGCCCATTGCTAAGGTCCTGATATTTAAGGATTAAAGCGCTATACTGGTCGGCCGTCTGAACAATACGGCGTCCGCGAGGATACTGAAGTGAACAATATGGCTAAAAATCTACTGCTCTGGCTTGTGATTGCAGCGGTCTTGCTGTCGGTCTTTAACAACTTCAGCATGCAGGGCCCCTCGCAACCGGTGGGCTACTCGGACTTTATCCAAGAAGTCCAGAACAATCGCCTGAGTAAGGTGGTGGTTGATGGCCTCACTATCAGTGCCGAGCGAATCGATGGCTCAAAGTTTGAAACCATCCGTCCCATGGTCGAGGATCCGCGCCTAATGGATGATTTGCTTGAGCACAATGTGGTGGTTGAGGGCAAGAAGCCAGAGCAACAGAGTTTGTGGTCACAGTTATTGGTGGCTAGTTTCCCTATATTGATCATCATTGCTGTATTCATGTTTTTCATGCGCCAAATGCAGGGTGGTGGCGGCGGCCGTGGTGGTCCCATGAGCTTTGGCAAAAGCAAAGCCAAATTGTTGGGTGAGGATCAGATCACGACAACGTTTGCTGATGTTGCTGGTGTAGAAGAAGCCAAAGAGGACGTGCAGGAGTTGGTAGAATTCTTGCGTGATCCCAGTCGCTTTCAGAAGCTGGGTGGCCGCATTCCCCGTGGGGTCCTGATGTCAGGTCAGCCAGGTACAGGTAAAACCCTATTAGCCAAAGCGATTGCCGGCGAGGCCAAAGTGCCTTTCTTCTCCATTTCCGGTTCCGATTTTGTCGAGATGTTTGTCGGCGTGGGTGCTTCTCGTGTCCGCGACATGTTCGAGCAGGCCAAGAAACAATCACCTTGCATTATTTTTATTGATGAGATCGATGCGGTCGGTCGTCACCGTGGTGCGGGTCTGGGCGGCGGTCACGATGAGCGTGAGCAAACCCTAAACCAACTGCTGGTTGAGATGGATGGTTTTGATGGCAACGACGGCGTCATTGTTATTGCCGCAACCAACCGCCCCGATGTACTCGACCCCGCGTTATTGCGTCCAGGGCGATTCGACCGTCAGGTGGTTGTGGGCTTGCCAGACATTCGAGGGCGAGAGCAAATACTGAAAGTGCATATGCGTAAGGTGCCTCTTGCCGAGAGCGTCGATCCCTCGAAAATAGCTCGTGGTACGCCAGGATTCTCAGGTGCTGATCTCGCTAACTTGGTCAATGAAGCGGCTTTGTTCGCCGCCCGTGCCGGTGCGCGAACAGTGGGCATGGAACAATTTGAATTGGCCAAAGACAAGATCATGATGGGTGCAGAGCGTCGGTCTATGGTGATGTCCGAGTCCGAGAAGCGCAACACTGCCTATCACGAGGCGGGCCACGCCATTGTGGGTAGGTTGATGCCCGAACATGACCCCGTCTACAAGGTCTCTATTATTCCCCGCGGGCGAGCGCTTGGTGTCACCATGTTCTTGCCTGAGGAAGACCGTTATAGCCACAGCCGGCGTCACATTATTAGTCAGATTACGTCATTGTTTGGTGGCCGCGTCGCCGAGGAGATGACCTTGGGTTTTGATGGCATCACCACGGGTGCATCCAATGATATCCAGCGGGCTACTGAGATTTCGCGCAACATGGTGACCAAGTGGGGCTTATCCGAGAGCTTGGGTCCGCTGATGTACGACGAGGGCGGTGAAGAGGTTTTCTTGGGTCGCACGGCGGCTCAACCCGCAAAGGCCATGTCTGATGAAACAGCCCGTTCTATTGACAAAGAAGTGCGTCAGATCATCGATAGTTGCTACAACAAGGCCACTGAAATTTTGACCGAGCATCGCGATAAGCTGGACACTATGGCTGAGGCGTTAATGCAGTACGAAACAATCGACTCAGATCAGATTGACGACATCATGGAAGGTCGAACGCCTCGTCCGCCATCGGACTGGAACAGCGGTTCCAAGGACGGCGGTACGCCCGTTGCCTCCGATCAGCCCGCTGGGCCTATTGGCGATCCCGCCGCCGAGCACTGACCGCCCGGCGTGACCAGCCCCGTTAAGTCCGGTGTGGTTCTCGACTGCGCCGGTTCTTGCCTCGATCTGTCCAAGCCTCAGGTCATGGGCATCCTGAACGTCACCCCTGATTCATTTTCAGACGGCGGCCAGTTACTTAAGAACGGCGGTGTTGATGCTGATGCACTGTGCCGGCGTGCCGAAGCCATGGTGGTCGCGGGTGCCCGTATTTTAGATATTGGCGGCGAGTCGACCCGACCGGGTGCGGAACCTGTATCAGAGCAAGAGGAGTTGGATCGGGTTCTTGGCGCTTTGTCCGTGCTCAGGTCTCGTGTCGACGCCATTTACTCCATCGATACCAGCAGCCCCGCCGTGATGCGACAAAGCGCCGCCGTCGGCGCTGGCCTGATTAACGATGTGCGGGCGCTCTCGCGTCCCGAGGCGATTACCGCTGTCGCCGATTTGGGTCTGCCCGTGTGTTTGATGCACATGCGCGGTGATCCAGCCACCATGCAGAATGCGCCGACCTACGCGGATGTGGTGGAAGAGGTGCGCGCGTTTTTCCGCTTAAGGATCGACTCCTGCCTAGCGGGCGGCATCGAAAAAGGAAATATTCTGCTCGATCCGGGCTTTGGCTTTGGTAAGTCTGTGGTTCACAATTTCGAACTGCTACGTCGGCTACACCATTTGGTGCTGGATGATCTGCCAATATTGGTAGGGCTGTCACGAAAGTCGATGATAGCCGGCGTGATTCCGCGAGAGGTTGCCGAGCGGGTGCCAGCCAGTGTGGCGTTGGCACTCATGGCGGTCGATCGGGGTGCGCGTATCGTGCGTGTCCACGATGTTGCCGAGACCGTCGACGCACTCGCGATGTGGTCTGCCTTGGAAGAGATGCAAGGGCTGAGTTAATGCAGAAACAGTATTTTGGTACCGATGGTATTCGCGGTCGTGTTGGAGAGGCGCCAATCACTCCCGACTTTATGCTCAAACTTGGGTGGGCCTGCGGTCGTGTTTTTACCCAGGATGGGGTAAAGCCTACAGTGCTGATCGGCAAAGATACGCGAGTCTCGGGCTACATGTTTGAGTCGGCACTAGAAGCCGGTTTGGTAGCGGCGGGTGCTGACGTGAAGCTCTTGGGGCCCATGCCCACCCCTGCCGTCGCCATGATGACCCGGAGTCACGCCGCGCAAGCCGGTATTGTGATCAGTGCCTCCCACAATGCCTACGAGGACAATGGCATCAAGTTTTTTGCCGCCAGTGGCGCCAAGTTGGACGATTCGGTCGAGCTGGCGATTGAGGCTATGTTGGGCCAGCCATTAGTCACTGTACCTCCCGCTGAAATTGGTAAAGCGAGTCGTTTGGTGGATGCGGCGGGTCGCTATATTGAGTTTTGTAAATCCACCTTTCGTGAGGATTTAAGTCTACGAGGGCTAAAGCTCGTGATCGACTGTGCCCACGGTGCCACCTATCACATCGCACCAGCGGTGTTCGCTGAATTGGGAGCGACCGTCGACACGGTGGGTGTTACCCCCGACGGCTACAACATTAACCGGGACGTGGGCTCCACCGCTCCTGAGGTTTTGCGGGCTCGTGTAGTCGAGATCAGTGCCGATTTGGGTATTGCCTTTGATGGTGACGGCGATCGCGTGCTGTTTGTGGACCGCGATGGCAGCATTGTGGACGGTGACGAATTATTGTACGTATTGGCACGCCATCGCTTGGCTCGCGGGACCTCCGACGCCGGCGTGGTCGGAACACAGATGTCCAATATGGGTTTGGAACTGGCCCTAGCTAATGAAGGCCTGACTTTGGCCCGTGCCAAAGTGGGGGACCGGCACGTGAAGGAGCGTATGGAAGCCGAGGGCTGGCAGCTTGGGGGCGAGTCGTCGGGGCATATTATCTGTAACGATGTCACCACAACCGGCGACGGTATTGTGAGCGCTTTGCAAGTGTTGGCGGCGGTGGTTGACAGCGGTAAACCGCTGGCCGAACTGCGCGCCGGCATGACGAAATTGCCCCAAATACTCATTAATGTGCCGGCAGCAAATGAGCCTTCCGAGGTTTTAAAGGCCGCTAAAGTTGAGCAGGCCTGCGCGGCAGCGGAGGCGGAGCTCTCGGGTTGCGGCCGGCTGCTGTTGCGGCCATCGGGGACCGAACCGGTCATCCGTGTGATGGTAGAGGGCGAAGATCCTCAGACAATCGAACGGATCGCGCGATACGTCGCCGATAGTATTGCGGAAACGGCCTGAGCACGGCTTGCGAGTGGTCAAGGCAAAGGGTAGACTCGCGCGCCTATTTTGTGGGGCGGGCTGAATATGGGCGCGCTGGTTGTTGCTAACTGGAAGATGAACGGGGCACTGCCTCAGATCGAGGGGTTTGGTGAGCGCTGGAATGCGTTGGTAGCAACCCCGCCAGTAAATGTGACCGCTGTGGTGTGCCCTCCGCATCCGTATCTGGCTCATGTGATAGAGGCCTTGTCGGGCGTCGAGTTGGGGGGGCAGGATTGCTCCGTTCACCCTGGAGGTGCTTACACGGGTGAGGTCGCGGCGGACATGCTGGCCGAGTTGGGATGTGAATGGGTCATTGTGGGGCACTCCGAGCGCCGTCGTGATCACGCCGAAACCGACGCGTTAGTGGCGGCTAAGGCTGCTGCTACGGTAACCGCAGGATTAACCGCGATTGTTTGTGTTGGCGAATCGTTGACGCAACGGGAGGCGGGTGAGGCTGAAGCGGTGGTTGCTGCGCAGCTTAGCGGGTCTCTTAAGGGTTTGAGTCCCGACAGTTTTGTTGTGGCCTATGAGCCAGTTTGGGCCATAGGTACGGGTGTCACAGCGACACCGGAGCAGGCCGATGCCATGCACGGCATGATTAAACGCTGGCTGATTGAACAGTTTGGATCGGCCGGTGAGCAAGTGGCGGTTTTGTACGGCGGAAGTGTAACGCCCGATATTGCCGGTGACTTGTTCGCCTTAGAGACAGTTGACGGCGCGCTAGTGGGCGGCGCCTCGTTGGACGCTGATAGCTTTTGGGCCATTGTCAGCGCCGCCGACGAAGGGAGGATGTAGTGGAACAAATTGTATTGGTTGTGCACCTGCTGATTGCGTTGGCCATCATTGGCTTGATTATGATGCAACGTGGGAAGGGCGCGGATATTGGCGCCTCTTTTGGTGGTGGTGGTTCCCAAACCTTGTTTGGTAGCACCGGTAGCGGTAACGCTTTGACGCGGATGACGGCGTGGTTAGCAACAGCATTTTTTATTAGCAGTTTTGCGTTGGCGGTAATTGCCAACAATCGGTCGGCGGGTGATGACGACTTGGGTTTCGAATTACCGGTGGAGGCCGCAGAGGCCCCGGCTTTGGAATCTGATTTGCCTCAGATTGACGCCGGTGGCGCTTTGCCGGGCGAGAGTCAGGGCATTGACTCGGGCGATGAATTGCCCGAGGGTTAAAAGAATTGCGGAAGTGGTGGAATTGGTAGACACGCTATCTTGAGGGGGTAGTGGCC
>CAYPPU010000028.1:0-32582 GCA_964412695.1 uncultured Alteromonadaceae bacterium
GGTTCAACGGTTTTCAAGACCGCCGCTTTCGACCACTCAGCCAGCCCACCTAAACCGTTAAGTCAGACTTAACGGAGAGCGCGCATTATACCGGCGCGCACGGTTCCTTCAAGACAATCCGGCCTGTGATGCCCGGATTTATGTCTCTCTTTGATCAGGCCGCGCCATCTGTGGCGCGTGGGCCGCGGGGATCGTTACTGGCCCTCGGAATATTTCTTGCCACAACGGTCACCGCGGGTGCTTCTTGTCCCGAGAACAACACGCCGGTTTGGGTGGCGATAGCCACTTCACCTATCGGGTTAGCCTGCACGCGCGGGTCATTAACAGCGCGGCCATCGGCCGTGAGCCCATTGGTCGTTACCGGTGCGGCCACGGCTGCGGGCTCAGGTTCGCTCACAGCGGCAGGGGCGGGTGCGGGTTGCGCTACCTCTGCTTCCACCACTGGGGCTTCCACTACTACGGCTTCAGGCGCTACAGCCGGCTCAGCTGTTTCTATGGCATCGATGGGACTCGCTGTATCAGAAATCACATCGGCTTCAGTTGATACCACCTCGGCCACAATCTCCTCAGTGGTCTCAAAGGTTACCTCGGCAACAGGCAGTGGCTCGGCTTCGGCCATGGCCGCATCCAAAATTGCGTCGGCTGCAGTGTTGGTATTAGTAGCTTCCGTCTCAGCCGCTATAGTGAGGCTTGCGTCATCTTGCACATGGCTAAGCTCAGCTGGGGCGGGAGCTGCAACAGCAGATTCTTCAATAGTCTCGGCAGCCGTTTCGGTTTGCTCGGGCTTGGGCCCACGGCGGCGGCGACGACGGCCTTCGCGGCGCATTTCTGCCGGTCTATGGCGTGGTGCGTCATCATCGCTGTCGTCATTATTTGTTGCTTCGGCATCGACGCTATCTGCGTCATCGTCGAGATCCATATCCATCTGCATGCCATCGTCGTCTTGACGACGTTGACCGCCTCGACGTCCGCGACGACGGCGTGATCGTTTGGGACGATCTTCACCCTCATCATCAGCCTCGGCATCAACCTGAGGTGCCACAGTATCCTCGGCGTCAGCCTCAGTATTATTGACTTCCTCATCACGCTGGCGATTTCGGTTGCGGTTACGATTCCGGTTGCGGTTACGATTCCGATTGCCGCGGCGCTCGCTATTGGCGCCGTCGTCGTCCGATTCACTGTCGGTCGCAGCCTCGGGTTCAGTGGTTTCTACCTCAACTGGCTTGAACAGCGCACTCCATAGACGTCCCATAAAGCCGCCGCCGGAGGCTTTTTTGGCTGCCTTGGGAGCAGGGGCGGCGGGCGCCGCTTCGGGTTTAGCAGCCGGCGCTTCGGCAACCGCAGGGGCGGGAGCTTGGGGCGTGATGCCACGGACCAAGGCCTGAGGTGCTGCCGGCGCGGCCTCGTCTTCTTCGGTGTCAAATAAGTCTGGACCACTCACCTCGATTTCGTAGCTGGGCGTATCCTCTTCGTCGATCTCGTCGTCACGCAGGCGAATCACCTCAAAATGGGGCGTTTCCATGTTCGGGTTGGGGATAATCAACACCCGAACGCCCGATGTGCGTTCAATATCATTCACCGCGGATCGCTTCTCGTTGAGCAAGAACGCGGCCACTTCAACTGGCACAATGGTGCGCACCTCACCGGTACGCTCCTTGCTGGCTTCTTCTTGCAGTAATCGCAAGATCGCAAGCGCCAGTGATTTGGTGTCGCGGATAGTGCCTGTACCGGTACAGCGAGGGCAGACAATGGCACTGGTTTCACCCAGCGACGGACGCAGGCGCTGACGTGACATTTCGAGCAATCCAAAGCGCGAAATACGGCCAACCTGCACACGTGCACGATCAATTTCTAGTGCATCACGAATGCGATTCTCAACTGCGCGCTGGTTCTTCGAGGCAGACATATCGATGAAATCGATAACAACCAGGCCGCCCATGTCGCGCAGTCGCAATTGGCGGGCAATTTCATCGGCAGCTTCAAGGTTGGTGTTGGTGGCAGTCTGCTCAATATCGGCGCCTTTGGTTGCTCGCGACGAGTTGATGTCGATAGAGACCAGTGCTTCGGTGGGGTCAATCACGATAGAGCCACCCGAGGGCAGGCGGACCTCGCGCTGGAAGGCAGTCTCGATTTGTCCCTCAACCTGAAAGCGGTTGAACAGCGGAATAGGGTCTTCATACAACTTGATGCGCTGCTTGTACTTAGGCATGACCATGGAGACGAAATCGCTGGCCTGTTTGTAGGCCGCCGGATCATCGATCAACACTTGGTCAACATCGTCACGCAGGTAATCGCGGATGCTGCGAATAATGACGTCACTCTCTTGATACAAAAGCACGGGCGCTTTGTTGTCATTAGAGGCGGTCGAAATGGCATCCCAGAGCTGAAGAAGGTAATCGAGATCCCACTGCAGTTCCTCGGCACTGCGGCCGACACCGGCAGTACGAATAATGACGCCCATGCCGGCGGGCATTTCCAGCTGGCTGAGTGCATCGCGTAATTCGATGCGGTCATCGCCCTCGATACGGCGCGAAATCCCGCCTGCGCGAGGGTTGTTGGGCATGAGCACCATGTAGCGACCGGCCAGGCTGATAAAAGTGGTTAGTGCCGCGCCTTTGGTGCCGCGCTCTTCTTTGTCGACCTGCACAATGACCTCGGTCCCCTCAGCGAGAAGGTCTTTGATCTTGTTTTTGCTGTCGCCGTTGGGCGCCTTACTACGGAAATATTCGGGGGCGATTTCCTTTAGCGGAAGAAAGCCATGACGGTCGGCACCAAAGTCAACGAAAGCGGCCTCTAAACTAGGCTCGACCCGAGTGACTTTGGCTTTGTAGACGTTGGCCTTGGTGGCAACGCGAGCGCGGTTCTCAATGTCGAGATCGTACAGGCGCTGACCATCGACGAGAGCAACGCGGATTTCTTCCTGCTGCGTTGCATTGATGAGCATTTTTTTCATGATTGTTGTCCAGTTGGCGAGACAACTGAACGAGGTGCGTTGGGCTCCAGGCCCAATGCCAGTGCGTTGTGCGGGTGACGAATCTCTTCTGTAAGACTGTATCTACCCGCGTGCCGTCACATTGGGTGACGACGACGACTTTTCTGGTTTGACGGCCCACCCCTTGGAGGGCTATCTAATTTCGCACCGCGTTTTCTGTCTCGCGGGTTTCATCTGGCTAGATTGTGGCCTCCAGTCTCAGACGGACTTGGCATCTTTACCAACAGTCCGGAGTGGTCAGGCGCCGCAAAATAGCGTCCAATAACATCGGCTTCGTGGGAAGATTTCCGGGAAGCGCGCCCAAATGAAACGAATGAAGAGGGCGCCTGGCGTATCGGCACGTTGGTCTTTGTGCTCGATCGGTGGCCGCTGCTGAACCTTCAGCAGGAGCTGCTTTCCCGGGGTGGAATCCCCCGAGCCGGGCCGACACTAACACCAAACGCTAAGTGATTCAATTGGCAGTGAAAAATCACAATTCCAGTTCAGAACGCCGTCAGGTGCAAATTATTGTCGTACGTGAAGAGGAGGCGGGGCAGCGCCTGGACAATTTTTTACTCCGCCAGCTGAACGGTGTACCCAAAACCCGCTTGTATCGGGCGATTCGCCGGGGCGAGGTTCGTGTGAACAAAGGCCGTGTTAGGCCCGATACACGCCTTGAAGCGGGTGATGCAGTCAGAATTCCGCCAGTGCATGAAACCACCACCGGACCCGGTGCTGTCGGGGGGGACCGTTGGGCGCAGCGGATCCGGCATGCCATCGTCCTCGAACTGCCAGATCTGCTGGTGCTCAACAAGCCGCCGGGCTTGGCCGTTCACGGAGGTAGTGGTGTGAAGGTAGGGCTAATTGAAACCTTGCGGGCCATGTACCCCGAGCAGCGCTATTTGGAACTGGTGCACAGACTGGATCGTGACACGTCGGGTCTCATTATGGTGGCCCGACGCGCGAGCGTGCTCAGGGAGCTGCACGGGCAATTACGTGGCGATCGCATCAATAAGGTCTACAAAGCGTTGGTCTGGGGCCGCTGGCCGTCACATCTCAAGCAGGTTGAAGCGCCGCTAGAGAAAACATCACTGCCCTCTGGTGAGCGCATGGTGAGAGTCTCGGCGGCGGGGAAGCCGTCGCTGACACGCTTTCGGGTACTCAAGCGCTGGAAATCCGCCACCTTAATAGAGGCCAAACCGGTAACGGGTCGAACCCATCAAATTCGTGTACACGCAGCCCACGCCGGGTTCCCCATATTGGGTGATGATAAGTACCAAACACCTCAGGCCGAAGCGCTGGCTGCAACGCTGAACTTGAATCGGCTTTTTTTGCATGCCGCTGGCCTGCAGTTTTCACTGGGTGAAGAGCGCTACCAGTTGCAGGCGCCTGATACCGATGAGATGCAAGCTGCCGTGGCTGCACTGGATGATTTGGCTGATTGAGTCGCTACAGCCTCTTCGGGGACTTGGCTTAGGGAACCTGATAGCCCTCTGATCGCAGCATCTCGGATAAAGCGATCAGGGGAAGACCCTCTAATGCTGTGGGATCGGCGCCACTGATTTCCGTGAATAAGCTGATCCCCAGAGACTCCCATTTAAAGCTGCCGGCGCAGTCGAGGGGTTGCTCGCGCGCCACATAGCGGGAAATTTCCGCTCGGGTGAGCGCTCGCATGGCCACCTCAGTGGTCACCACGGTGGCTTGCAAGCCGTTCTGCAGAGGGCGCCAGAGCGCCAGTCCAGTAAAGAACTGCACTCGCTTGCCAGCACAATGGCGTAGTTGTGCTTCTGCCTTGTCGGAGGTCCCTGGTTTTCCAAGCAGCTGGCCGTCGCAGACTGCCACCTGATCGGATCCAATGATTAGCGGGTCTCCCAGTAGATCATCCTTGCTATAGGTCGCCTTTGATTCCGCCAAACGGCTAGCCAGTTCGGGGCCTGTCTCTTGAAGTTGGGGCGTTTCATCGACATTAGTAGGCAGCGCCTCAAACGGGATGCCAAGGCGCGCTAGCAATTGGGCCCGGTAGCGTGAACCAGAGGCAAGGATGAGGCGGCTTGGGGGCGTCATATGGGGTGTCGAGTCGTCCATGATTTCCTGTGTTTTACCAATTATTTGCTTTTGACAGTCAGCAGGTGCATCCGTATGATCCGCCGCCATGACCACGGGGGGTATCCCACAGTTTATCGAAGCCCGCACATTGGCGGCTCGCGGCGTTGTTCTCAACGGCCGGCTCGACGTGGCGAGGATGCCCAGACTGTCTCAAGCCATTGTAGCTGGAGACCAGCCTGCGGAGGTGAATTGCGCCTTTTCCTGTGACGAAGAGGGGCGATACATAGTAAGCCTGCAGGTCAGCTGTACATTCGAGGTGGCTTGCCAACGTTGTTTATCGGCCATGCCTATCGAGTTGTCGGCCGACACGCAACTGGCGGTGGTTTGGACTGACGAGCAAGCAGCGCAGTTGCCGTCACGCTATGACCCGTTGGTGTCTGAAGCCGAGCTAGATTTATGGGCTTTGGTAGAGGAAGAGTTGTTGTTGGCATTGCCGGCATTTAGCTACCACGCCGATCCGCAATGCGGTGAACGTGTCAATATTGCGGTGCCCGATTCAGGCGTAGAGCCTGCAACGGAGAAAAAGACAAATCCCTTTGATGTGCTAGCCACATTAAAGGCGGATGAAGCAAAGGACCCCGAGCCCTGACGGCGAGATCGCCTGGCGCTCGGGGTAAATAGAGACCAAGGAGGCCAGACATGGCTGTGCAGCAGAACAAAAAGACGCGTTCGCGTCGAGGCATGCGTCGATCACACGATTCATTGGGTGAGTCTACGTTAACCGTAGATCAAACATCAGGTGAGACCCGCCGACGCCATCACGTGAGCGCTGACGGTTTTTACCGCGGTAAGAAAGTTGTCGACACTGGAAGCGACGACTAAGCAAATTTGGGCTCAAGTTCACCGCTGGCTTGCGTATCCAGCGGTGATCAACCACCGATAATGTTCTGTCGGAACTCGCTATGACATCACTTGCACTGGTTTTTCCTGGGCAGGGTTCCCAATCAGTTGGCATGCTCTCTGAGGCTCACCAAGCCTTTCCCGAAGTGGCCAATACTTTTACTGAAGCCTCCGACGCGCTGGGCTTTGATCTCTGGTCCCTGGCTGTCGACGGCCCCGCCGAGCAGCAGGCACTTACCGCGAATACGCAACCCCTTATTCTCGCCGCCAGCGTGGCACTGCATCGAGCCTGGCTAGCCCAGGGTGGCCCTGCGCCAGCCTTTGTGGCGGGCCATAGTTTGGGCGAATTCTCCGCCTTAGTGGTCGCTAACAGTTTGGACTTTGCCGATGCCGTGCGTTTAGTGCGTCAGCGTGGCCAGGCCATGCAAGAGGCGGTACCAGTGGGGGTGGGTGCCATGGCGGCGATTATTGGGCTTGATGACGACAACATAAATCGGGTTTGTTCGCAGGTCACTGATTCGGCTGACGGAATGGTATGTGCTGTGAACTACAACTCGCCCGGGCAAGTGGTTATTGCGGGGCATGCCGATCTCGTGGCACAGGCGATTGAGGCATTGAAAGCGGCCGGTGCTAAGCGTGCCATGCCGCTGCCTGTTAGCGCACCTTTCCATACTCCGCTCATGACACCTGCAGGTGAAGTGCTGGCTGAGGCGCTGCGGGGCATAGCCCTTCGCGACCCCCAGTATCCCGTGATCAGTAATGTCAACGCACAACCCCAGACTGATGCAGCCGCGATTACTGACTTGTTGGTTCAACAAATTGCCGCGCCGGTGCAATGGACAGGTTGCGTGCAAACCCTCATAGCGCAGGGTTGTGGCAATTTCATTGAGTGTGGGCCGGGCAAGGTTCTGTCGGGTTTGATTCGCCGCATTGATAAACAATCCGCCTGTCACTCGATCGAGACGCCTGAGAGCTTGGAGGCTACGCTCGGTGCCGTTATTGAAGGGATATCATCATGAGTGAAGCAGCCGAGCGACGTATAGCGCTGGTAACAGGAGCGAGCCGAGGGATCGGCAAGTCCATCGCCGAGCACCTTGCTCAGGCAGGCCTCTGCGTGGTGGGGACTGCCACCACTGAATCAGGTGCGAGCGCTATCGATGCGTGGTTAGCACCCAAGGGCGGCGCTGGAATGGCACTCAATGTGACAGATGCGGATAGCGTGGCAGAGGTGTTAAGGGCCATCGCTGATCGCTTTGGTGCGCCTACCATTCTGGTGAACAATGCGGGTATCACCCGTGACAATATTTTAATGCGTATGAAGGACGACGAGTGGGGTGATGTCATCGACACCAACCTCAATTCACTGTTTCGATTGAGTAAAGCGTGCCTGCGCGGCATGACTAAGGCCCGCTGGGGCCGCATTATTAATATTTCCTCGGTAGTGGGTTCCATGGGCAATGCCGGACAGAGTAACTATGCCGCGACGAAAGCTGGCGCAGAGGGCTTCACCCGCGCCTTGGCTAAAGAATTGGGATCACGCGCCGTCACTGTGAACGCCATTGCACCGGGTTTTATTGATACCGATATGACCCGAGAATTATCTGATGACAATAAAGCCTTGATGTTGCAACAAATTCCGCTGGGCCGTTTGGGTCAGGCGGAGGAAATTGCGGCATTGGTGGCATTTTTGGCGAGTGATCAGGCCGGTTACATCACCGGTGAGACTATTCACGTGAATGGTGGCATGTATATGGGGTAAGAATTACCTAAATAGGTTTTTCTGAGTCCGTTTCGGGGTAAAATCGCGGTACCAACAGGGGGAAACCCCACATCAACTTGGGAGAGACAAACAGACCATGAGCAGCATCGAAGAACGCGTCAAGAAAATTGTAGCCGAGCAACTTGGCGTTAAAGAGGACGAAGTGCGTAACGAAGCATCTTTTGTAGATGATCTGGGCGCAGATTCATTGGACACCGTCGAGCTGGTAATGGCGTTGGAAGAAGAGTTTGAGACCGAAATTCCTGACGAGGAAGCCGAGAAAATCACCACGGTTCAACTCGCCATTAACTACATCAACGAGAACCTCGCGTAAGCGTCTCGTTCACGTTGTTGCAAAAGGCCGTTCTACGTCAGTAGGACGGCTTTTTCGTTTATGGCAATCTGTCGATTGTGCGAAACTGATTGACGGATTTATACCGATCAATTGGGTTATAAACCTGTAGGTGGCGCCTGCGCGCGCCAATGACGAGGGGGAGAGAGAATGCTGGGTAATCGAGTCGTCGTGACAGGCATGGGTATGGTGTCGCCGGTTGGCTTAAATGTTGAAAGCACATGGAGCGCCATCTGTAATGGTGTCAGTGGCGCCGCCGCGATCACAGCCTTTGATGCGACAGGCTTTACCACGCAGTTCAGTTGCTCGGTGAAGGACTTCAGTGTTGAAGGGTATATATCCCCTAAAGATGCCAAACGCATGGACCTGTTTGTGCAGTACGGCATGGTGGCTGGGATTCAGGCGATGCAAGACAGCGGTCTTGAAATCACGGAGGCCAATTGCGATCGCGTGGGCTGTGCCATAGGCTCGGGTATTGGGGGCATTGGTTCCATTGAACGCAACACTGAAATCGTTGCCAATTCCGGACCGAGAAAGATGTCGCCGTTTTTCGTACCCGGCGCCATTATCAACATGATCTCCGGAAATTTGTCGGTCATGTACAACATGCGAGGCCCCAACATTGCGGTGGTCACAGCCTGTACCACGGGTACACATAATATTGGTTTTGGGGCACGCATGATTGCGACGGGCGAAGCGGATGCTATGTTGGTGGGTGGTGCTGAAATGGCGACAACCCCCGTGGGTCTTGGGGGTTTTGCTGCGGCTCGAGCACTGTCAACGCGCAATGACGATCCAACCGCGGCGTCACGCCCCTGGGATGCCGATCGGGATGGTTTTGTTTTGGGCGACGGTGCGGCGGTTTTGATGCTGGAATCATTGGATTCTGCTCAAAAGCGCGGGGCTCGCATCTACGCTGAATTAACAGGGTTTGGAATGAGCGGAGACGCCTATCACATGACATCACCGCCCGAGGACGGTCGTGGTGCGGCGGCGTCAATGGCAAACGCCCTTCGTGACGCCACGCTCAACCCAGAGGATCTGCAGTATATCAATGCTCACGGTACCTCAACGCCCGCGGGTGATGTCGCTGAAATGCGCGCTTTGAAATCGGTATTTGGTGCCGCGGCGGATAACGTGGCGGTCAGCTCTACCAAGTCTATGATCGGCCATCTGCTTGGCGCTGCAGGTGCTGTCGAAGCGGTATTTAGTGTGTTGGCAGTCCGTGATGGTATTGCCCCGCCGACGATCAACCTGCAGTCCCCCAGCGAAGAATGCGACCTTAACCTGGTGCCTCTGACAGCGCAGGAACTGCCCATTAAGCATGCACTGAGCAATTCTTTTGGGTTTGGTGGCACCAACGGCTCGCTGATTTTTAGCCGCATGGATTAACGGTGTCTGAGCGCACAGACTGCCTGTGGGTGGATGGATTGCCCGCGGACTCGGTGCCGGCCGATGACCGCGGTCTCAATTTGGCCGATGGCGCTTTTGAAACCTTACGGATTGACGCCGGGCAGGTCGCATTGCTCGACAGCCATCGTGAGCGGCTCGCTATGGGGTTGGCACTACTGGCGTTTTCAGACCCTCAAACGCATGCCGAAAGCGCATTAGCGTTGGCTATCGACGCACTCGCAACAGCGCTTCCAAATATGAGTGGCAGTTTGAGGGTGACCGTAACGCGAGGCTCTGGCCCCAGAGGCTATGCTCCACCCCAAAACCCTAATATCAGGGTTATCAGCCGATTTGTTGAGGGCTTACCCGCGCTCAGTGAACCCGCCCGCTTGCTTATTAGCCCTGTCTGCTGGGCAGAACAGTCCCAATTCGCGGGTGCGAAATTACTCGCGAGAACAGAGCAGGTGGTGGCGCTTCATGCTGCGCGCCAAGCTGGATTTGACGACGCGCTCATGACCTCGGCGGACGGGCGCTGCATTTCCACCGCCAGCGGCAACCTTTTTTTTCGTCGCGGCAGGGACCTACTGACACCTCGGCTCAGTACCTGTGGCATTTCAGGTACGCGCCGGCGCGCGATAATAGAGCACTGGGCGCAGGCATTGGACTATCGAGTCTCTGAAGTTGACCTTGATGCGGCGCAGCTAGATGAAATGGATGAGGCTTTTAGCTGTAATGCTGTTCAAGGCGTCCGCGCTATTGCCAGCATTGGCGCTGTGGCGACTGCCGACCACTCCGCTGCGGAGGCATTGGCACCCCATATTCACCGTGAGTACCGCCGATGAAAAGGATTCTCCTCCTTAGCTTGGCAGTGTTGCTGCTGCTGGGACTGGCAGAACGCTGGTGGTGGTCTACCGTGAATCAGCCATTGGTGCTCCCCGCTGATACCGCGACAATAGAAGTGCGCCCGGGGGATAGTCTGCGAACGGTGCTACAAGACCTGGCAGCGAGGGGTTGGCTTCGTTTTCCTGTCGCGGTAGCGCGATGGGCACAGCTATATGAGCTCGACACCAAAATGCATGTTGGCGAATACCGCGTAACGCGGGGTGAAACAGCCACTGAATTGCTCGAAAAACTGAATCGTGGCGACAGTGTTCGCTATCAAGTTACTTTTCCCGAGGGGATAACCTTAGCCAAGGCTCTTGCCATTTTGGCTGAACAGGAACCGCTCGCTAAGGTTCTTGAGGGCCCAGCAGACCCTCGTCTACTCGATTTGGTGGCGCCACTCAGCAGCGCGGAAGGCTGGTTCATGCCCGATACCTATGACTTCCGGCGGGGTGACAGTGATTTATCTATCATGCAGCGTGCTCACCGGGCGATGCGCGATGAGCTTGATGAGCAATGGATTTTGCGCGCGGGAGATGTCCCGTTGGCGACGCCATACCAAGCTCTGATTTTGGCATCTATTGTTGAGCGAGAGACGGCAGTCGCAGAGGAACGGGGGCGCATTGCCGGAGTATTTTGTCGACGGCTTCAGCGCGGTATGCGGCTACAGACTGACCCCACCGTGATATATGGTTTGGGAAGTGAGTACGGCGGCAACTTGACTCGGGCGCACCTTCGGGATGAAGGCAATTTGTGGAACACCTATCGGCATGACGGCTTGCCGCCATCACCCATCGCCCTACCAGGGCGAGCGGCGATCATGGCGGCGTTGCACCCAGAGCCGGGAGACGCTCTATACTTTGTTGCCCGAGGCGATGGTTACCACCGCTTCGCCAGCACCTTGGAAGAGCACAACGCCAATGTACGTCAATACCAACTCAATTTGCGGTCCGATTATCGGTCGACGCCCACAGAGGGGCGCTGAATGACACACCACGAAGCACGCTTCATCACAGTCGAGGGTGGCGAAGGCGTCGGTAAATCCACCAACATGGCGTTGATCCAGAATCATCTAGTCGCCCGCGGTATCGATTTATGCGTAACCCGAGAGCCGGGCGGTACGGTACTGGGGGAGAAACTGCGCGAACTGCTGTTAACTCCGGAGGGGGAGGGACCCTGCGACACCGCCGAATTACTCATGATTTTTGCGGCGAGAGCCCAGCACTTGAGTGCAGTTATAGAGCCCGCGCTCGCGCAAGGGCGGTGGGTCTTGTGCGATCGCTTCACCGATGCAACTTATGCCTATCAAGGTTTTGGTCGTGGCTTAAACTTGCAGCACATTCAAACGTTGGAGACGCTGGTGCAGGCAGAGCGCCGCCCCGACTTGAGTATTTTGCTTGATGTGGATCCAGCAATTGGTATGGAGCGGGCAGTTGAGCGCGGCCAATTGGACCGGTTTGAACAAGAGGAGGCCGCTTTTTTTCAGCGTGTCCGACGTGGCTATCTAGAGCGTGTTCGCATCGAGCCCGAGCGCTGGATTGTCATTGATGCAGGTCAGTCGCTCGAGCTTGTTTCATCAGCAGTTATCGACCAACTTGATCAATGGCTGGAGAGTGCCGGTGCTTGATGCTCACTCGCATTGGCAAACGGCGGTGCTGCCATGGCAGCAACCGACGTTAGACAAGCTGATTGAAACCTACCGCGCTGGCCATTTGCCTCATGCGCTGTTGCTGCTGGGTAGCCAAGGCGCTGGGGCGGAGCTGTTTGTGGCGGGTCTGGCGGCGCGCCTCCTATGTCAGCAAGAACAGGGGCAGCCCTGTGGTGATTGTGAGGGCTGCCAGGTGGCCCGCGGTGGCGGGCACGGCGATTATCGCTGGCTCGCGCCAGAAGAGGGTAAGCGCGCCATTGGTATTGATGCAGTGCGAGCGGGCATTGGTTTTTTACAGCAAACCGCCGCCTATGGTGGCTTGAAATTACTGGTTCTGACACCCGCTGAGGCCATGACACCTGCTGCGGCCAATGCCTTGCTCAAGACGCTTGAGGAACCAGCGGGCGACGCCTTGGTGGTGTTGACCAGTGGTCGACCTAGCGATCTACCCGCCACCATTCGTTCGCGCTGTCAGCAGTTGCGCCTGCCAACAGGGGACATCGAGTCACAGCGACAGTGGTTGACTGAGCAAATGCCCGAGGTAACTCGGTTGGATGAGCTACTCACCTTCTGTGATGGTCGTGTGATGGAGGCGTTGTCGATAGCGCAAAGTGGTGGCTCGGATGCGCTCTTGGCTCAGCAGGACACGCTAAAAGGCCTTTTGCTTGGAAGCGTTTCAGCAGGGCAAGTGCTGAGCGCTACAGCCGATATGCCGACGGAACAGGTGTTATTGGCATTGCTTAATTTGCTAGTGATGGACCTGCGTCGCTGTGCCAATGAGGGGCTGGCGTTACCTCCTCGAGTTTTTGATCTGCAACGAGACTTACAGAGGGTCTTGTCAGCCGTTCATCGTGGCGGTAATTTGGCCAGAGACTTGTTGTTACGCGATGTTTTTCGGCAGGTCGATGGTTGTCTACGATAGGCAGCCTGCGGTTCATCGCAGGCGGCATAATGTGGCGGGTGTGGGAGCGATTTGATGCCTGACAAAAGCCAACAAGGCGTATTATCACTGACGATAAAAGACAAAGCGGTGCTCTATGCAGCTTACATGCCGTTTTTGGAGAATGGTGGCCTATTTGTTCCTACCCAGAAGGCTTACAACATCGGTGATGAGGTCTTCATGTTGCTGTCGCTGATGGACGAGCCGGAAAAGATCCCCATTGCTGGCCGAGTCGTCTGGATTACTCCCCCGGGCGCGCAGGGTAACCGCCAGGCGGGTATCGGGGTGCAATTTTCCGAGGACGATGCTGCCGCTAACGCGAAGATCGAAAATCATCTGGGTGGCGCATTGCAGTCAGAGCGACAAACCCACACGTTATAGTTACAGTGGTGTTGAGCGAATACGCGTTGGGAAAAGGGCAGGCGCTAAAAAGAAAAGGGCCCCCGGAGGGGCCGCTTTAATGACTTTAAGAGTGCTTAGTTCCCGGCCCGGAGGCCATTGAAGTCTCAGATACCTTCCGGCACCTCGCAACATGACAGCGCTAGAGCCATACTGCAAGAGCAGTATCTACCCTTTAGATGCCGAGTGCTAGCGAGATATCGGTCTTTATTAGATCAATGCGTAATAACTAGAATTCACTTTAAGCTAATAAGCGCTTACGCCCCAGAATAAACCAATCTACTTTATATTAAAAGTGTAAGTGATTGTTTAATAATAATTTAACGGATTTATTTTTTTCCTCGGCGCGGCCGAATCGGAGTGGCCCTGAGGGACTTAATGCCGCCCGCGGGCAGGATGATTGAATCTATCCGCCGCCTGTGCGACCATCCGCGCCCTTGGAAAGGCGCGCTACGACGACGCCCCCTGGTTTATCGCGGAAGTGGCGAAATTGGTAGACGCGCTGGATTTAGGTTCCAGTGCCGCAAGGCGTGAGAGTTCGAGTCTCTCCTTCCGCACCACAACTTTTTTATACAAACGGCTGCCGCACCCTGTGGCGGCCGTCGCTTAGAGCTATTTCAGGAGCCAGTATGCGTGTTTCTATTGAGACCACTTCGGGGTTGGAGCGTCGTTTGACGGTAGGCGTACCCGCCGCTCGCGTAGATGATGCGGTGTCAGATCGCCTCAAGGACGCCGCTCGCAACGTGCGGCTGCCCGGTTTCCGTCCCGGAAAAATACCCATGCGAGTCATGCAGCAGCGATTTGGTGCGGGCGTTCGCCAAGAGGTGGTTGGGGAGGTAATCAGTCAATCCTTCCAAGAGGCAGTGATCTCTGAAAACCTCCGTCCTGCTGGACAGCCGCGTATCGAGCCGCGATCTCTCGATGCTGGAAAGGATTTGGAATACACCGCCGTCTTCGAAATTTTTCCCACGGTGCAGCTCAATGAAGTCTCTGGATTTACCGTTGAGCAACCCGTTGCAGAGGTTACCGATACCGACGTCGACGACATCATTGAGGTTTTTCGGAAGCAGCGAGGCGCACTGGTTGCCGTTGAGCGTGCAGCCGAAGACGGCGATACCGCAATCATTGATTTCGTGGGTACTCGCGATGGTGAGGCCTTCGAGGGTGGATCTGGTGAAGATTTCTCTTTAGAACTGGGTTCGGGTCGGATGATCCCGGGGTTCGAAGATGGCATCGTAGGGATGGCTGTGGGTGAAGAGAAAACGCTGGATTTGACCTTCCCTGATGATTACCAGAAAGAGGATCTACAGGGGGTCGCGGTGCAATTCGCGATCACGCTGAAGGAGGTTAAAACCCTCGAACTAGCACCCCTGGATGAAGAATTGTTCAGCAGCTATGGCGTAGAAGAGGGGGGTGAGCCCGTTTTCCGCGAGGAAGTGAAAAAGAATATGGAGCGAGAGCTGCGTAATGCAGTGCAAAACCACGTCAAGCAACAGGTCATGGATGCGGTCATTGCAGCACACGCTGATCTTGACGTTCCCGCCGGGCTGATTGCGCAGGAAATCAATGGCATGCGTGGTCAGATGTTCCAGCAATTTGGTGGCGGCATGCCGAATCAGGATTTGGATCTTAAGTCCATTTTGCCCGACGAAATGTTCTCAGAGCAGGCTGAACGTCGCGTTAAGCTGGGACTGTTGTTGGCGGAGTTTATCGATAAGTTCGATTTGTCGGCGGATTCAGCTAAAGTGCGTGAGTTGATCGAAGATATTGCCTCGACCTACCAGGATCCTGAAGAAGTGATCAACTGGTACTACAGCGAGAACGAGCAGCTGTCGAACATTGAATCTCGGGTGCTCGAAGATCAATTGGTAGAAAAACTGCTGGAGGGCGCCTCAGTTGAGGAGAAGGCCTCTAGTTATCAGGATGCATTGGCCGCGGCTAGACCGCAGTCTGCATGATTTAAAAACGGAGAGTAGAAAGTCCATGAGCCACGGCATGAGCCCTATCGATGTAAACAATTTGGGTTTGGTGCCCATGGTTATTGAGCAAACCTCAAGGGGTGAGCGCTCTTTTGACATATACTCCCGGCTTCTCAAGGAGCGCGTGGTGTTCGCCGTCGGTCCTGTTGAAGACCACATGGCGAACCTGATTGTGGCGCAGTTGCTGTTTCTTGAGTCGGAGAATCCCGATAAAGATATCCATTTGTATATCAACTCGCCAGGCGGCTCGGTCACAGCGGGCCTTTCGATATACGACACCATGCAATTCATCAAGCCCGACGTGAGCACCATGTGCATTGGTCAAGCGGCATCGATGGGAGCCTTTCTCCTTAGCGGTGGGGCGAAGGGTAAGCGTTACATCCTCCCCAATGCCCGGACCATGATTCACCAGCCGTCAGGTGGTGCCCAGGGGCAAGCGACCGACATCGACATTCAAGCGCGCGAAATCCTTATCATTCGTGAGCGCCTGAACCGATTGATGGCGGAGCACACCGGGCAGCCTATGGATGTGATCGAGCGTGATACCGAGCGTGATCGTTTCATGGATGCCGAGCAGAGTGTTGCCTACGGTCTCGTGGACGAGGTTGTGACCTCTCGCAAGGCCCCCGCTGCCGACTAAGGTTTTGTGTCGCGCAAGCGCTGGCTTGCGCGCAGTGCTTGCATTGAGCTGCGAAAGCGATCAATGTTGAGCCATAGAAACACAGACGGTATTTCAGGGATACACAGTTATGTCCACAGATAGCACCACAGGCGACGGCGAGAAACTGCTCTACTGCTCTTTTTGCGGTAAGAGTCAGAATGAGGTGAGAAAACTGATTGCTGGCCCCTCTGTATTCATTTGTGATGAATGCGTGGACCTTTGCAATGACATCATTCGCGAGGAAGTCCAAGAGGCGGCGAGTGAATCAGGCTCTGACAAGCTGCCAATTCCCGCCGAGATAAACGCTATCCTGGATCAATATGTCATCGGTCAGGCTCGTGCCAAGCGCGTCCTCTCGGTGGCTGTTTACAACCACTACAAGCGATTGCGTTATGCGCCTGACCAGCGCAGCGGCGAGGTTGAGTTGAGTAAGTCCAATATCTTGCTTGTGGGTCCCACCGGCTCAGGTAAGACGCTGTTGGCGGAAACATTGGCGCGTTTGCTGGATGTCCCCTTTACTGTGGCTGATGCCACCACGCTAACCGAAGCGGGGTATGTTGGTGAGGACGTCGAAAACATTATTCAGAAACTGTTGCAAAAATGCGATTACGATGTAGACCGAGCCCAAATGGGCATTGTTTATATCGACGAAATCGACAAGATTTCGCGCAAGTCCGACAACCCATCAATAACCCGCGACGTATCGGGTGAGGGCGTGCAACAGGCCTTGCTCAAACTGATTGAAGGTACTGTCGCTTCAGTGCCGCCCCAGGGTGGCAGAAAACATCCGCAACAGGAGTTCTTGCAGGTCGACACCAGTAATATCCTGTTCATCTGTGGCGGTGCGTTTGCGGGTCTCGACAAAATTATTCGCAATCGCTCGGAGAAGGGCGGCATTGGCTTTGGTGCTGAGGTCAAAAGCAAAGATGAATCGCGCAATTTCGGCGAGACCCTGGCTGACCTCGAGCCTGAGGATTTGGTTCAGTACGGGTTGATCCCGGAATTCGTAGGTCGTCTCCCCATCGTCGCAACACTGGAGGAGCTCGATGTTGAGGCCATGGTGAGAATTTTGACCGAGCCTCGCAACGCGCTTACTAAGCAATATGCCAAGATGTTCGAGATGGAAGGCGTAGAGATCGATTTTCGCGAGGACGGTCTAAAGGCCGTGGCCGAGCGTGCGATGGAGCGAAAGACCGGCGCCCGCGGTCTGCGCTCGATTCTCGAGAATGTGCTGCTTGACTCCATGTATAGCATCCCTTCGGAGAAGAACGTCGCTAAGATTGTGGTCGACGAAAGCGTGATCAGCGGCGAGTCGGAGCCCTTATTGGTTTACGAGAGTCAAGACGCCAAAAAGGCCGCTGCCGAGGAATAATCTCCCTTAGCGTGTCGAAAACGCCCCTTTTTGGGGCGTTTTGCGTTTTTAGGCCATCCAGTGCTTGCAGATTCGGCGTATCATCCCCATATAAGTGGTAAACCAGCTGGGAGAGATCCATGAGCGATCAACAAGCTAATCAACTGCCGTTATTACCTTTGCGTGACGTGGTGGTCTATCCCCACATGGTGTTGCCGCTGTTTGTCGGTCGTGAGAAATCGATCGAGGCGCTAGAGCAAGCCATGAAGGGCAGCAAGCAAGTGCTGTTAGTTGCCCAGCGCAACGCCGCCGATGATGCTCCCGCGGTGGATGACCTCTACCAAGTCGGAACAGTGTCCAATATCTTGCAGCTATTGAAGTTGCCCGACGGCACCATCAAGGTTCTGGTCGAAGGGGATTTCCGTGCTGCCATTGAGTCTATGGACGACGAAGGGGACTACACTGTTGCCGAGGCACGACAAATTTTAAGCGATGATTTGCCCGACGATGAGGCGCGTGACTTGATCGGCACTGTCATCGAACATTTTGAACGCTACGTCAATTTGAGCAAGAAAGTCCCGGCCGAGGTATTGAGTTCACTATCGGGTATCGATGAGCCTGGGCGCCTTGCGGACACCATCGCGGCGCACATGAGCGTCGACCTGGAAGAAAAACAACGCATTCTGGAAATTGCTGATGTGCGTGAGCGTCTCGATCACTTGCTGGGCTTAATGGATGCTGAAATCGATGTGTTTCAAGTGGAGAAGCGCATTCGTGGTCGCGTTAAGAAGCAGATGGAGAAAAGCCAACGCGAGTATTACCTCAACGAGCAGATGAAGGCGATTCAAAAAGAATTGGGTGAGATGGATGATGCACCCAATGAAATTGATGAGCTGCAGCAGCGCATTGACGACGCCAAGATGAGTGCCGAGGCGCTGGAAAAAGCCAATGCCGAGCTCAATAAACTCAAAATGATGTCGCCCATGTCGGCGGAAGCATCAGTTTTACGCGGCTACATTGACTGGATGGTTAGCGTGCCGTGGGCCAAGCGCAGTCGTGTTAAGCACGACCTGAAACGCGCCGCGAAGATCTTAGACAATGATCATTATGGTCTGGAGGAAGTTAAAGATCGCATCCTTGAGTATCTTGCCGTACAGAAGCGTGTGAAGAAGGTCAAAGGCCCTGTGCTGTGCCTGGTGGGGCCGCCTGGTGTGGGTAAGACCTCGCTGGGTGAGTCAATTGCGCGCTCGACTAATCGAAAGTTTGTTCGGATGGCCCTCGGGGGAGTGCGTGATGAGGCTGAAATTCGCGGACACCGTCGCACCTACATTGGTTCTATGCCCGGCAAAATTCTTCAAAAAATGTCAAAAGCGGGTGTGCGTAACCCCTTATTTCTCCTCGATGAAATCGACAAGATGGGCATGGATCATCGCGGTGATCCAGCCTCAGCGATGCTAGAAGTCCTTGACCCCGAGCAGAACCATGCTTTTAACGACCACTACTTGGAGGTGGACTACGACCTCTCAGATGTGATGTTCGTGTGCACCTCGAACACCATGAATATTCCGGGGCCTCTATTGGATCGCATGGAGGTGATTCGAATCCCCGGCTATACCGAAGACGAAAAACTCAGTATTGCTCAGCGTTATCTCATTCCCAAGCAGGTCAAGCAGAACGGTCTTAAGCCCGGTGAAATTCAGGTACCTGAGGAGTCGTTACTCGATATCATTCGTTACTATACCCGGGAAGCGGGCGTGCGCGCGCTAGAGCGAGAGATCGCCAAGGTGTGTCGAAAAATGGTTAAGCGCATTGCCATCGGGGAAGACGAAGGGGATGGCGTTATCGACCCGACGTTGTTGGCAGAGCTCTTGGGCGTGCGCAAGTTCAACTACGGCATCGCTGAGGACAGCAACAAGATAGGCCAGGTAACAGGCTTGGCATGGACCTCTGTGGGTGGTGAGTTACTCACTATTGAGGCTGTATCCGTTGACGGTAAAGGCCGGCAGGTCAAAACCGGTTCGCTGGGTGATGTTATGCAGGAGTCTATTCAAGCGGCGACCACGGTGGTGCGTGCGCGCTCGCAATCGCTGGGTATTACGGCTGCTTGGCATGACAAACATGACATACATATTCACGTGCCCGAAGGGGCTACGCCCAAAGACGGCCCCAGTGCCGGTATTGCCATGTGCACGGCTTTGGTGAGCGTGGCGACACAAATTCCGGTGCGTGCCGATGTGGCGATGACCGGCGAGATCACCCTGCGTGGAGAGGTCCTTCCCATTGGCGGACTCAAAGAAAAGTTGCTTGCGGCGCGTCGCGGCGGCATCAAGACCGTTATTATTCCGAAGGAGAACGAACGCGATCTCAAGGAAGTGCCCGACAATATCAAAGACAATTTGACAATCGAGCCGGTTAAGTGGATTGATGAAGTGCTTGCGCTGGCATTAGAGAGCCAGCCAGCAGCGCTGTCAGATGAGGAGTATCTGGCCAATATGGGCGCCACAAAAACCGCGCCGAATGAAGAGGCTGACGACGCCAGATTATCCGCGCATTAACAGCCAAACGTTGTTGACCCGCGCGTTAGACAGGGTATAACCTGACACTGTGTTACGGAGTAATGACACTCTCTTAGCCGCCCATAAATAAAGAGGTAATCACGTGAACAAAAATGACTTAATTGATGCTATCGCCGCAGAAGCGGATCTCTCTAAAGCCTCAGCCGGTCGAGCCCTCGATGCAGCACTGTCTGCTATCAGCGGAGCACTGGCCAAGCAGGACACCGTGTCACTCGTCGGTTTCGGTACCTTTGCCGTGAAACACAGAGCGGCGCGTCAGGGCCGCAATCCGCGCACCGGTGAAACCATTAACATCGCCGCCTCAAACAACCCCTCGTTCAAGGCGGGCAAAGGATTGAAAGACGCTGTAAACTAAGCACTATGGGCCCGTTGTGGGGCCCGATAGGCAACAACATTTTGGGCGCCTTTGGGCGCCTTTTTGCGTCTCAAGGGCGCTAACCGTTCTAGTTAGGTGACAACTCAATGCTCCAGTCCATGCGCGCCGGTACACAAAGCACCCCGGCCAAAATCGTTATCTTTTTAATTGTCGTCGCCTTTGCCGGCTTTGGCATTGAGTCGGTGCTGGTGGGCGGCAGCGGAAGTGCCGTCGCTGAAGTGAATGGCACGGAAATTTCTCCAATCCAGTTACAGGTCGCGATAGATAATCAAAAGCGACGACTGGCGCAAATGCTGGGTGAGCAGCTAGATCCAGCGCTACTGGAGGACGATCGCTTGCGTCCAAGCGCCCTCGAGGGGCTTATTGAGCGAGAGGTCTTGTTGCAGGAGAGTGATGCATTGGGGCTGAATGCCTCCGCGAGAGCTATTGGTCGAGTCGTTGCAGGTATTGAGGCATTTCAGGTCGATGGTCAGTTTGATGCCGACCAATTTAAGGTGGTTCTCGCTAACAACGGCTACACCGCGGAACGCTTTCGCCGTTCCGAAGCACAAAATTTAATGCTCACGCAGCTCCAGGATGGCGTTTTGGGCTCTGAATTCACCACGTCCACCGAAATAGAGGCCGCGGTGCAGGTGATTGCGGAAGAGCGCGACGTGCGCTTTCTTTTGGTCGATGGCGAGGTTCTGGCGCCGGCGAGTGCTGTTGCAGAAGCTGATATTTCAGCATGGTATGAAGCGCATTTGAATGATTACGTGTCACCTGAACGCGTACTGGCAGATTTTATTGAGTTATCGGTCGATGACTTTATGGAGCCAGTAGACGAGGCTCGGGTTCAAGAACAGTTTGAGCAGGTGAAATCAGAATATCGGGTTGCTGATCAGTCTAGGGTGTCGCATATATTGCTGATTGCTGGAGGCGACGAGGCGCCTGAAGACTATGCGGGGCGTATCGATGACGTTGCAGCCCGGTTAGCGGCGGGAGAGGACTTCGCGACATTGGCTGCGGAGCTGTCAGATGACATCGGCTCTGCCGCCAGTGGAGGCGATCTCGGCTTTACTGATGGCACAGCCTTCCCTGATGCCATGGAGGCCGCCATTGCTGAGCTTGCCGTATCCGAGGTATCCGGACCGGTAGAGACCGACGCGGGCACCCATTTCATTCGCCTGGAGGAGCGAGTCGAGGGGCGAGCGCCAGACTACACGCAGATTCGAAGTGAATTGGCTGAATCCATTCAGCGCAGTGATGCGCAGCAGGCGCTGCTGTTGGTGGTGGAAGAGCTTAGAGACTTAAGTTTCAACGCCGTTGACCTCTCAGGTCCGGCCGCGGCCCTTGATCTCAGCGTGCAGCGCTCTGAAGCCGTCACCGCTGAGCAGGGTGAGGGCGTGTTTGCCAACGCCACTGTGCGAGCCGCGTTGTTCGCCGAGGATGTCAAGGTCGGTGGTAACAACAGCGCAGTGGTTGAATTGGGCGAAAATCGGTTCGTGGTCGCTCGCGTGGCGGAAACTCTGCCGCAGGAACAGCTACCTCTGGCGATGGTGAGCGACGACATCCGGGCTGTCTTAGCTGCTGATGCCCTCGAGGGGGCTTTGGCTTCACTTGTTGCGGAGGTTGAGGCTGGTCTCGCCAGCGGAGAGACCTTGGAAACCATTGCCAAGGCTCGAGGATTTGAGTGGCGGGTTGAATTGGGCGCCAGGCGCCAAAACAGCTTGCTGCCTCGCGAAGTCGCGGGTGCCGCTTTTGCTATGTCGGAAGGGGATTCCGACCGTGTGCAGCTGGCTCGCCTGCCAGCGGGTCAATTTGCGGTTGTGCAACTGGCAGGCGTTCGTGCCGGAGGAGAGGGTGCCCTCAGCGCGGCCGAGACTGAGGCGCTAGCCATACAGCTAGCCAACAGTGCCGGTCAACTGGTGTTGCGGGAATACCGTGATGCCGTCAGGGCTGATGCCGATATTGTGATTCGATAGTTAGTTTTCCCGGTGAGTGATGAGCCCACAACAGCGTCACTGGGAGATACCCTCGCCCGACTGCAGGGGGCACTTGACGCCGCACCCTCTGAGAAGGGGTTGCCCGAGAGTGATTGGATAACGCAACGCCCCCCGCCGCCATTGCACCTGTGGCACCCGGAGCACTGTGGTGACATCGGTATGGAGATTCGTAGCGACGGCAGCTGGTGGCATGCCGGCAGCCGGTTCAAGCGTCAAGAATTGGTCAACTTGTTCGCGTCTATACTGCGTCGCGAGTCCGACGGTGAATACTATCTGGTTACCCCTGTTGAAAAAGTCAGGGTGTCAGTCGAGCTACACCCGCTGCGAGTAGTCGATGCCGATTACGACTTGGCGGCTGAGACGCCCACGTTAATGCTATCGCTCAATACAGGCGGCATTGTTCCGCTCGATGCCAAGCATCCTCTTAAAACAGAGCCCAAGGCCAACGACGCGGCCTATGTCGAACTGAGTCACGGTCTTAGCGCGCTTTTTTCGCGATCTGCCTGGTACAGGCTTGCTGAGTGGGTTGATGAGTCGGGGTCTATAGAGAGCGCTGGCTGTCGATTTCAGCTTTGAAACCGGCAGCTGGCGCGCTGTAATTAACCTCACATATTTGGGTAGTTAGGCCCGCCAAAGCCCTCGGGCGTAACCCAGGTGATGTTCTGCGCCGGGTCCTTAATATCGCAGGTCTTGCAGTGCACGCAGTTCTGCGAATTGATCTGGAAGCGATCGCCACTGGCGTCTGAAACGATCTCATACACCCCTGCGGGGCAGTATCGCTGTGCCGGCTCAGCGTACCGGGGAAGATTGGTACTGAGCGGAATGGTGGGGTCAGCGAGCTGCAAGTGGCAAGGCTGGTCTTCTTCGTGGTTGGTATTGGACAGAAAAACCGATGACAAGCGATCAAAGGTGATTACATTGTCGGGTTTGGGATAAACCGGCGCTGTCGCCTGGTCGGCTGAAACTAGGCAGTCATGGTCTGCCTTGGTGTCATGCAGCGTGAAGGGCATGTTGCCTTTGAAAATCGTTTGGTCAATCCACACCATGGCGGCGCCGATCATGTAGCCGAACTTGTGCATGAAACCGGCGAAATTACGAGTGCTGTGTAGTTCCTTGCCGAGCCAGGAGTTTTTAACAACCTCGGTGTAAGCCGTGAGATCAGCCGGCGCATTTTCACCTTGTTGCAGTGCCTCGAAAACCGTTTCAGCAGCCAACATGCCGCTCTTCATGGCGGTGTGGTTGCCCTTGATTTTAACGCTGTTAAGCGTGCCAGCGTCACAGCCGATCAACAGACCGCCGGGGAAGTGCATTTTGGGGAGAGAGTTTTCACCGCCCTTGGCCAGCGCTCTTGCGCCGTAGGCGATGCGCGTAGCGCCCTCGAGATAAGGTTGGGTCTTCGGGTGGGTTTTCCAGCGTTGAAATTCCTCAAAAGGACTCAGGTGGGGGTTGGAGTAGTTCAGGTCAGTAATGAGGCCGATATATACCTCGTTGTTGTCAGCGTGGTACATAAACGCGCCGCCTGAGGATCCGGTTTCCGACAGGGGCCAACCCAGGCCATGGATGACCTTGCCTTGCTCGTGTTTAGCGGGGTCGATCTGCCAGATCTCCTTGATACCAATACCGTAATGTTGTGGGTCGCGACCTTCATCGAGGCCAAATTGCTGAATTAATTGCTTACCCAAATGCCCGCGGCAGCCCTCGGCAAAGAGGGTATAACGGGCATGGAGCTCCATGCTGGGCACATAGCTATCCTTTTGTGTGCCGTCAGCGCCAACGCCCATTTCGCCTGTGGCAATGCCTTTCACCGAGCCATCTTCGTGGTAAAGCACCTCGGCGGCAGCAAAACCCGGGTAAATTTCGACACCGAGCGCCTCGGCCTGTTCCGCCAGCCAGCGGCATACATTACCCATGGACACAATGTAGTTGCCATCATTGTGAGTGGGCTTGGGGATGAACATGTTGGGCAGTTTGACTGCCGATTTGGCGCCGGTATAAAAATAAAAGGTGTCGTCGGTCACGGCTGTGGTTAGGGGCGCGCCGCGTTCTTGCCAGTCGGGAAATAGCTCCTCTAGCGCCCTGGGTTCCAAAACGGCACCAGATAGCACATGGGCACCCACCTCGGAGCCTTTTTCTACCACACAGACCGTGGTTTCACGCTCGGATTCCTGCGCGAGTTGCATGATTCGACAGGCCGCTGATAGGCCTGCCGGGCCTGCACCAACGATCACTACATCAAACTCCATCGATTCACGTTCCATAGTCATACTCTCGCGTCCTCGTGTTCAGCGCGGCTCTCGGCTGGGTAGATTGGATAGGGTGGATATTCGGGTCATATTTGAACTTAGAGTATGTTACACTTCGCGCCGCTCAAAACCCAGACTTAGGCGGGTATTTTGTCGGGTCCTTTGAGGTTCATGGTACGTTCGGTCGGCATAAGCCACTCAGCCAGTGATTGTCCTTTGGGACGATGCGCGGCCACTGCGAGCGTGCGTAATTTCGCGGTTTTTGGACCCGCCGTTACCGTTGGCGTCGGGCAAGGCCCTGTTGAGGGCGAGTGAAAGCATGGAGTCGGTATGAAAGTTCTGGTCGCCGTAAAGCGAGTAGTGGACTACAACGTAAAAGTCCGCGCCAAATCCGATGGTTCTGATGTTGATTTGAATAATGTCAAAATGGCCATCAATCCCTTTTGTGAAATTGCCGTTGAAGAGGCCGTTCGTCTGAAAGAGGCGGGCACGGCAACTGAAGTGGTGGTGGTCTCTGTAGGTGACAAGTCTTGTCAGGAGCAAATTCGTACGGCGTTGGCACTCGGCGCTGATCGCGGTATTCAGATTGACGTTGAAGGCCGTCCCGAGCCGTTAGAGATTGCCAAACTGCTCAAGTCGGTTGTTGACGCTGAGCAGCCCCAGTTGGTGATCTTGGGTAAGCAGTCTATCGATGGCGACAACAACCAAACCGGTCAGATGCTGGGTGCATTAACAGGCATGGCTCAGGGAACATTCGCATCGGAAGCCAAAGTCGAGGGCGACAAGATTCATGTCACCCGTGAAATCGACGGCGGTTTGCAAACCCTGGCGTTGAACCTGCCTGCGATTGTGACTACCGATCTGCGCTTGAACGAACCGCGCTATGCATCGCTACCCAATATTATGAAGGCGAAAAAGAAGCCTCTTGATGTGACTACTCCCGCTGAATTGGGTGTCGAAATCAAGACTCACGTGACCCAGTTGTCAGTAGCACCGCCGCCCGAACGCTCTGCTGGCATCAAGGTTGAAGACGTGGCCCAATTGGTCGATAAACTCCGCAACGAAGCAAAGGTGATTTCATGACGACTTTGGTAATTGCTGAACACGATAACGCGTCGCTCAAAGTAGCTACGTTGAATGCCGTTGCTGCAGCCCAACAGCTTGGCGGTGACCTAGACATTTTGGTTGCGGGTGCAGACTGCGCTGCAGCGGCTAGTGCTGCCGCCGCGATCCCGGGCGTAGGCAAGGTCATCTGCGCGGATAACGCGGTATACGCTCACCAGTTGGCTGAGAATGTATCGCTACTCATTGCCGAAATCGCTGCTAACTACGACAACGTGGTTGCGCCTGCGACCACGTCTGGTAAGAACACCATGCCTCGGGTTGCGGCACTGCTCGATGTTGCGCAAATCTCTGACATTATCTCTGTGGAGAGCGCGGACACGTTCACCCGTCCGATTTATGCCGGTAACGTGATTGCCACGGTCCAGTCGGCAGATGCTAAGAAAGTCATCACCGTGCGTACCACAGCGTTTGACGCGGTTGCCGCCGAAGGTGGTAGCGCCAGTGTTGAAGCCTGCGCTTCAGTGCATGACGCGGGTACGTCCCAGTTCATTGGTGAGGAAGTGGCTGTTTCGGATCGTCCGGAACTCACAGCGGCCTCCGTGGTAATCTCAGGTGGTCGCGGTATGCAAAACGGTGATAACTTCAAACTGCTTGAAGGTATCGCAGACAAGCTGGGTGCCGCCATTGGTGCTTCGCGTGCTGCTGTTGATGCCGGCTTTGTGCCCAATGACTACCAGGTAGGTCAAACCGGTAAGATTGTCGCCCCGGACCTGTATATCGCTGTGGGCATTTCAGGCGCGATCCAGCACTTGGCTGGTATGAAGGACAGCAAGGTCATTGTGGCGATCAACAAAGACGAAGATGCGCCTATCTTCCAGGTTGCCGATTACGGCTTAGTAGCAGATCTGTTTGCTGCGTTGCCAGAGATGGAAGCGGCTCTTTAAGCCCGCGCACATGAGTGTAAAAGCCCCCAATAGGGGGCTTTTTTTTTGCCTGCAGCCCCCCAGCGCGGAGCGAGCGATGTTAGTTACAAGCGCCACCGTGCTTTGCCACAGCGATAGTCCCAGTATCGACTTGCGCTCTTATGCTCTATCACGGCTAGAGCAAAGCTCAGATTCGCGCTCAGGCTTCAAATTCGATTAACAGGTCCTTGGCATCAATTTGCACACCAGGTTGCACATGCACTTGGGCGACCTTGGCGTCACGATCAGCACGGATAGACGTTTCCATCTTCATTGCTTCAATGGTGAGCAATAGGTCGCCTTCTTTAACGTCGGCTCCCGCTGCCACGCCGAGCGACACCACGGCCCCGGGCATGGGAGCTCCCAGATGTAGCGGATTGCTGCTGTCGGCCTTGGGGCGCTTGGTGAGCGTGGCGGCAATGCTTTGATCGGTGACACGGGCGACTCGCGGTTGGCCATTGATTTCAAAAAACACTTTGACCACGCCTTCCTCGTTCGCTTCAGCAGTAGCGAGACAGCGAATCTCAAGAGTCTTTCCGGGATCGATTTCAACAGAGATTTGCTCGCCGGGGGCCATGCCATAGAAAAATACCGACGTTGGCAGCGTTCTAACCGGCCCGTATTCCTCATGCCGACGGGTGTAGTCCAAAAACACCTTCGGGTACATCAAGTAGCCGTTCAGATCTTCGTCATCAATGGGCATGCCGCCCAGCTGCTCTGATAGCTCTTGACGCGTTTGTTCAATATCGACGGGTGCGGCGCGCAGCCCGGGTCGCTCTGTGAAAGCCGGCTCACCTTTGAGGATTTTTGCCTGGATATCAGCGGGCCAGCCCCCCGGTGGTTGTCCCAGGTTGCCGCGCATTAGATCGACGGCGCTATCGGGCCAGGCCACGTCTATGGCTGGGTTGGCGAGATCTTCCTTGCTAAGGCCCTGAGAGACCATCATGAGTGCCGTGTCACCCACGACCTTGGAGGAGGGGGTGACTTTGACAATATCCCCGAACAGCGCATTGACGTCAGCATAGGCCTGAGCGACCTCATGCCATCGCTCTTCAAGCCCTACAGAGCGCGCTTGTGCCTTTAAGTTGGTGAATTGCCCGCCGGGCATTTCATGTAAATAAACCTCTGAGGCGGGAGCCTGTAGGCCCGATTCAAAGGCACTGTATTGGGCGCGTACTGATTCCCAGTAATTTGAAATGGCGCGAATGTTGGCCTGATCGAGGCCGGTATCTCGCTCAGTGTGCGCCAGCGCCGCCACAATAGCGCCGAGGTTGGGTTGCGATGTCCCTCCGGAGAAGGCGTCCATGGCGCCATCGATAATATCGACACCAGATTCAGCCGCGACCAAACACGTCGCGGCGGAGGCGCCACTCGTATCGTGGGTATGAAAGTGTATAGGCAGTCCCACTTCCTCTTTTAAAGCCTTAAACAGCGGGCCTGCAGCAGAGGCTTTAAGTAGACCGGCCATATCTTTGACGCCCAGAATCTGAGCGCCGGCCTGTTTGAGCTCCTTGGCTAAGTTGACGTAGTAATTGAGCGAATACTTGGCACGATTGGGATCTAGAATGTCGCCCGTATAGCAAAGGGTCCCCTCACAGATCTTGCCAGAGTCCAACACTGCATCCATGGCAACGCGCATATTTTCGACCCAGTTAAGACTGTCGAAAACCCTAAAAATGTCTATGCCGGTATCGGCCGCTTGCTGCACAAAGCTGCGCACAACGTTGTCGGGGTAATTGGTATAGCCCACGCCGTTGGCACCGCGGAGTAGCATTTGCAAAAGCACGTTGGGTATTGCTGTACGTATGTCACGCAAGCGCTGCCAGGGGCACTCTTGCAAAAAGCGGTAAGCCACGTCGAAGGTTGCGCCGCCCCAACACTCCAAGCTGAATAAGCCCGGTAAATTGGCGGCATAGCTGGGTGCGACTCTAATCATATCGATAGAGCGCATGCGGGTGGCTAATAAAGACTGGTGTGCATCGCGCATGGTCGTGTCGGTGATCAACACGCGCTGCTGCTGGCTGATCCAGTCAATCAGTCCCTGCGCACCTTGCGTCTCAAGTATTTGCTTGCTGCCATCAATGATGTCTTGAGTTTGACGGACAGGCGCCACGGGCAGTTGACCGAGCTTCGCCGGGCGTGGGCGATCAAGCGTCTCGGGATGGCCGTTAACGTTAATGTCGGCAATGTACTGGAGGATCTTGCTACCACGGTCGGCGCGTTGCTCGAAGCGAAAGAGCTCTGGGGTGCTATCGATGAATTTCGTGGTGTATTCACCACCGACAAAAGTGGGGTGCTTGAGTAGATTTTCGACAAAGGCAATGTTGGTGCTGACGCCACGAATCCTGAATTCACGCAGAGCGCGGTCCATCCGCGCGATGGCGGCATCCTCTGTGCGCGCCCAGGCGGTGATTTTTTCTAGCAGCGAATCGTAATAGCGCGTAATCACGGCACCGGAATAGGCCGTACCGCCATCGAGTCGAATACCCATGCCGGTAGCGCCGCGATAGGCGCTGATGCGCCCGTAGTCAGGGATGAAGTCATTGAGCGGATCCTCAGTGGTGATCCGACACTGAATGGCATGCCCGTCAAGCTTGATGTCGGCTTGTTGTGCTACCCCGGTGGCCTCAGCGAGAGTTTTGCCTTCAGCAATCAGAATCTGGGCGCTGACGATATCGATACCGGTGACTTCCTCGGTGACTGTGTGCTCCACCTGTACCCGGGGATTCACCTCGATGAAGTAAAAGGCGTCGGTTTCCATATCCATCAGAAATTCGACGGTACCCGCGCATTCATAGCCTACTTCAGCGGCGATCTTGCGACCCAAGTCAGCCACTTCTATGCGCTGTTGTTCGGATAAATACGGTGCAGGCGCCCGCTCCACTACCTTCTGATTACGCCGCTGTACCGAGCAGTCGCGCTCCCACAGGTGATAGATATCGCCGTGTTGATCGCCCAATATCTGCACTTCAACGTGACGTGCACGGGTAATCATTTTCTCCAGATAGCCCTCGCCATTACCAAAGGCCGCCTCGGCCTCACGGCGACCCTCTCGGACCTTAGCCTCGAGTTCATCGGGTTGATAGATCGGCCGCATGCCGCGACCACCGCCGCCCCAGCTGGCTTTGAGCATTAATGGATAGCCTATGGTCTCGGCTTGTTGTTTGATGGACGCTAAATCATCACCGATAACATCGGTAGCGGGTATGACCGGAACACCCGCGCGAATGGCAATCTGGCGGGCCGATGCTTTGTCCCCCAAGGCCCGCATGGTAGCGGCGGAAGGACCAATGAAAGCAATACCTGCTCTGGTGCAGGCTTCCACAAATTCTGGATTTTCTGAAAGCAGGCCGTAGCCGGGATGGAGTGCATCACAACCCGTTTCTTTGGCCACGCGAATCATTTCATCAATCGATAGGTAGGCACCCACTGGGCCAAGCCCTGCACCAATCAAATACGCTTCGTCGGCTTTGAAGCGATGCAAGCTGAGCTTGTCTTCCTCGGCGTAGACGGCCACGGTTTGCTTACCCAGTTCAGTCGCTGCGCGCATGATGCGAATAGCAATTTCTGATCGGTTGGCGACTAAGATTTTAGTAAAGGTAGGCACGAGAGCGTCCTCCGTTTCGAGAGCCAGTAGCGTGGGTTTATGGCGGTTCTCGGGTTAATCCACTTTCGGGTAAAGCCAGTTGCGCAGCCAGCGTGTTAGGCGCGGCATTATGACATAGGTTAGTAATGCCACCTGAACACTGGCGAGCAGCGCAGTGCGGGTGATGACATCGAGTTGGGCAAGCTGCTGCCCGAACGCTATGTTCATTGCTAGCACTAGCGCGAACACGGTAAGCATGAGGATGAGCGCCATTTTGTGTTTGTTGGGCGGTGGTAATGGCGCCTCTCCTGGCAAGGTAAACCAGGTTTCGAGGCCGGTTACCGCCTCAAACGTGGTATCACCGTCGGTTAATGGCTCAAGCTCAATCAGAAAGGCAGCTCGCTCCTCGGAGTGCTCCCAGCTCTGTTGGTGCTCAAGCGTATCAAAGCGCACCAGTAACACGTAGGCCCCGTGGGTGCCTTGTGCGGGTCGGATAATGTCAACGCTCTGATGGCCCGGCCAGCGTGAACCGACGTCTATGATTCGATGAACCCAGTCTTCATAGTGCGGCTCGAGCCCCGGCTTGATTCGTCGGGCAATGATGGTGGTAACGGGTTCTTGCATGGTGAGCCAAAGCTGTCCGCGTTACAGACGACGCGCGCGCAATTCAATAAGTTTTTCAATCACAAACTCAACGCGGTCCTGACCCCAAAAAATTTCATCATCAATCTTGAAGCTGGGGACACCAATAATGCCTTCCTCGTCGGCGGCCACGGCGTTGGCTTCCAAGGCATTGCGGTTGGCTTCAGATCGTGACGCGCCTAAGACGGCACTAGGATCAAGGCCGACACGTTCAGCAACATTTATCAGTGCTTGGTCTTCGGCGATGTTCTGACCAAATTCCCATTCTTCGCGCATGGTCTCAATGATGAATTCGCGCAGTTTACCCTGTTGCTCTGCATACAGTGAGGCCGCGCCAGCGGGTGTCGGTTCGGTATCCATCGGAGGCGGATTCACAGGAATGCCTAGGCGACGCGCAAATCGCGCCATGTCTTGGCGTGCAATGGGTAGCTTTTTCTTGGCTCGATCCGGTGGCGAGCGCAGGCTCCAGCCTCCCACAGGATGCCAGATGAGATTAGTGTGGAAGTCATCAAAAATCGGCCACATGGTTTTAGACACTATGTAGCAGTAGGGACTACGAAAATTAAAATAGACATGAACGTCGACGGGGGTGCGCATACGAATTCCTTATCGGCCGGCAGAACGCATCTGCTGGGTTGTGAACAGTTTGGGGCGTAAGTCTTTTTCCGGTATTTGGATTTTGAACTGGAGTGTTGTGCAGTGCCCGGCTTGAATATCGATCATGCTGACGGCGTCAGTCACCGTGCCGTACCACTCAACATTTTCCGGACCGTGTTTTGATGAATCTGAAAAGGCGACCAAACCGAGTTTCCAAAGCTTGCCAGCACGATCGTAAATCTGTGTCATCACCGGCGCATAGGTGGCGGCGTCAAAATAAAATACGCGGTGCCCAATGGGGTGGTCCTCGGCCAAAGGCGTTGCTTTGACGATGTATACACTCCTGGGCTGCCAGGTGATATTGGGGAAACATTGTCCTGAACCGGTGAAATCGATCAGTGTGTGTTCATTTTCAGTAATCTTGCGGTCAGCGCTTAAATCATCGAATCCATAGATGGGTGACAGGATTTCGGTACTGCCGGTGAACTCCCATTGCATATCTCGAATTCGCCCGTTATAACCCAGGAAATCCTCGATCATGATGTCGCTACCCAAAAACGCATCGGTTTTTTGGCCTGTGCCCAAACGCTTTACCCGCCGCTGGGTGTTGAGATAGATCCAAGCGTCCTCGGGCGCACCGTCATCTAGCTTTGTGTGAGTCAGCAGCTGGGTGTTGCGAATATCAAAAGGAAAATCAACCTTTAAATACAGTGCGGAAAATAGGCCCTGGGGATTATTGTCCAATGCAGGCATGGGCTCTCGGGTATGGCGTCCGGCAAAACGCATTAGTGCGCCGTACATTTCGATGCGACGCTCCTCACCGCGCTCAAGATCTTTGTAGCGCCAGGTCATGAGTTTGGTCTCAGTTTCATCAGGACCGTAGCCGTAGCGCATATTCCAGGCGACTTTTTCTCCCGCGCGGTCTTCCTCAACAGTCCGGGGGCCGGGGAAGGGGCGTCCATTTACATAGCCCTGCAAGTCGCCAACCGCGGCTCCCAGGCTTACTGTCGTGGAATTGTTCTTGGTGGCGGCAACATAGCCCTCGTGCAGAGGCAGCTGCAGGAACGGACCAACGTCGATGTGTGTTAAGCCGCTGGCGATCATATCGGCAATGGCCGGAGCAAGGACGTCTCGGTAACTGTCGACGTTAGACTGGTTAATCACGGTGCCGGGTGCCAGATCTGGGTTATCAGCAATGGCCGGGCGGGGATCGAACTCGCCCGCATTGGCAGGGGCAACCACCCCAAAATAAGCGAGTGTAAAGACGGCCATG
>CAYPPU010000029.1:0-22980 GCA_964412695.1 uncultured Alteromonadaceae bacterium
TCCATCAGCACGCAGGCAGATGCGCCATCAGACAGCTGCGAGGCATTACCTGCTGTAATCGTCCCACCCTCGATGACGGGCTTTAGCACCTCGAGATCAGCCAACGTGGTACTCGGACGGTTGCCCTCGTCGCGATCGAGAGTCACTTGCTCAAAAGACGTTGTATTCGTGGTCTTGTCGTGCACCACCTTGGTGGTAGTGATTGGGACTATTTCTTCGTCAAAATAACCTGCAGTTTGTGCCGCCGCCGTGCGCTGCTGAGACTGTAACCCGTAAGCGTCCATCTGCTCCCGGCTAATGCCGTACTTACTGGCGACAAATTCGGCGGTTTGAAGCATGGGCATATACGCGTGCTGTTGCTGCGCAGACACATTTTCGTCGGCCTGTCGGTATGCCCATTCAAAATACGGACCCTGCACTGACGAGATATTGTCCTGCCCACCCGCAACCACAACTGAAAAGCCATCAACCATTATTTGCTTCGCAGCAGTAGCGATTGCCATCAATCCTGATGAGCACTGACGATCTATGGTTTGCCCCGCGACCTCCACGGGTAGCCCTGCGGCCAATCCCGCCATGCGTGCGATATTCATACCTGCAGTACCGGCATTCAGGACTGAGCCGAGAACAACATCCTCAACCTCGCCATCCTCAATACCCGAGCGCGCCACCGCATGGCGGATTGCGTGAGCAGCCATTGTCGGCGACTTGGTATTATTCAATGCGCCCTTAAAGGCACGACCAATGGGTGTTCTCGCAGTTGATACAATGACGGCTTCTTTCATAGCTCGGTTCCTTGTTGAGCGCCCACGATCTGTCAGCGCTTTGATGTTGTTGAAAATGCAATGGACAGCGGTCGCCTATTCCATGTTGCTTAGCCCCATGTCGCCTATGGATATTGGCTGCGCAGCGCAGTCTTCTGAACTTTGCCCGTGGCGGTGCGCGGCAACTCGGTAACCACCTCTACGGAGGTCGGGCATTTGTAATGCGCCAGGCGCTCCCTGGTGAAGGCAATGACGTCTTCCGGTTTCAGCCGGCAATCAGCCCGCGCGACGACGACCGCTTTAACGGTTTCTCCCCAACGCTCACTGGAAACACCGATAACCGCTGCATCTACGATGTCGGGATGCTCGGCAAGGACATTCTCAACCTCAATGGGATAAACGTTCTCACCACCGGAGATAATCATGTCTTTGATGCGATCTTTTAAGTAAATGAAGCCGTCTCGGTCACAGCAAGCGCCGTCGCCGGTTCGTAACCAACCATCAGCGGTAATGGTCGATTCGGTGGCTACGCTATTGTTGAAATAGCCCGGCGTATTTGCCTTCGAGCGAACCCAGATCTCACCAAAGGCATCGACCTCTGCTTGACGTCCGGTTCGCGGATCAATCAGTTTGATTTCCGCCCAAGGAAGAACCCTTCCTACTGAATTCAGTCGCCGCGCGTGGTCGCCCTCAGTCTGATGCTCTTCAGGAAATAACGCCGTCACCGTTCCAGCTGTTTCTGTCATGCCATAACAGCCCAAGAAACCACATCCCAGAACACGTATGGCTTTGTGCAGCAAAGTTTGTGTCATTGGTGCAGCACCGTAAGCCATCATTTCAAGGCTGGACAAATTACGAGCTTTCGTCTCTTGCGCCGAGACCAGTCGCTGAATAACGGCGGGGACAAAAAACGTATGCGTTATCCGCTCCCGCTCAATGATATTGAGCACGTCGTCAGGATCCACGTCGCGCAGCAACACCGTGCGCCCACCAAGAGTCATGAGGGCAGTACCGGTGGCGACCCCACCTACATGAAATAGCGGAGAACCCAAGAGATAAACGGATTCAGGCTGCATTCGAAACAGCTCAACAGCCATTCGCCGGACAAACCCAAAGTTTCGCTGCGTCAACATAATTCCCTTGGGCAGACCGGTAGTACCCGAGCTGTATAGAATTAGCATGACGCTATCAGGATCAGATTCAAACGACACAGACTGCTGCTGGGTATTGCTCAACCAGCGCTCATACGGCTCTCCCAGCACAATGTATGGAGTATGAGGCTCAGCCCGCTCAACGCCGCTGGCAATACTCGTCGCCTCCGCATCGACTATGAGCAGGCTCGGCGACGCATCACCAATAATCTGCAGCAGCTCCCGGTCTGATAATCGCCAATTCAACCCAACAGTCACCGCGTTAATCTTGTTGCACGCGACCAGAATCTCGTAAAACTCAATCGTATTCTTCATCAGCAGCGCAACGCGGTCGCCAGGTTTGATGCCCTGATTTCGCATAGCGATAGCACATTGATCACTACGCAGATCAAAATCTCGCCAGGTTAAAACCCGCTCGCCACAGCTTATTGCGACGCCATCGGGATTGGCACGCGCGTTATCTCTAATCACTTGTCCTAGTGTGAAATCCATTGCTTCCACTGTTCTAGCTACTCACCAGTTATCTGTTTGAAATTAGCCCGCAGGATAAATTATCACGACGTAGGAACAGTATTTCGACTCTCGAACTTTTTGTCAACATATACGTTGACTATCTACGAAACTGTTGATAATGTTTCGTCAACTTTCAATGACAACGGTGCGCATTCGTGACTCAGGACGTCGAAACAGACATTCACGGCTCAACGCTAGTGATCGCTATTAATCGACCAGCGCGACGAAATGCCATTAGCTATGACGTTTCCATTGCAATTGCAGAAGCGCTCGATTTCTTAGAGAGCAGCAATGATCTCCGCATCGGAATCATCACCGGGCAAGGGGGAAATTTCTGCGCTGGAATGGATTTGAAAGCCTTTGCCGATGGCCAACGGCCCGAGCTCGAAGGTCGTGGATTTGGCGGCCTTACCGAAAGGCCCCCCGAGAAACCCTTGATTGCTGCGGTAGAGGGTTACGCCCTCGCAGGTGGTCTTGAGCTGGCGTTAGCCTGCGACCTCATCGTAGCGAGTGAACGAGCCATTTTTGGACTGCCTGAGGTTTGCCGCGGTTTGGTGGCCGGCTCCGGCGGACTTGTCCGGTTGCCGCAACGCATTCCCCAAGCCATTGCACTGCAATACGCCCTAACAGGCGAACAGATGACTGCCAAAGAGGGGCACCGTTGGGGATTAGTCAATGTGTTGGCACCCGAAGGTCAGGCCCTTGAACAAGCACTCCATCTTGCCGAAAAAATCGCTGGTAATGCACCTGCTTCAGTGAGCACAAGCAAACGCATCATCTACGAATCAGCCGACTGGCCATACCACCAGGTCTGGGACATTCAGCGCGGTTTGGTCGATGCCGTACTCGCAACAGAGGACGCGCAAGAAGGCGCGCGTGCGTTCGCCGAGAAGCGCAAACCCGTTTGGAGCGGCCGGTGACGTATGAACCCCAATACGGAATACGAGAAGATGACATTTAGTACGGCCGTCATTGGCGGCGGCACCATGGGAACAGGCATTGCATACTCAGCTGCGCTCGCTGGGTGTGATGTTACCGTGGTAGAGAATAACGCTGACGCCATTCAGCGCATGATGGCGCTTCTGCGTGAGACCGCCGGCGCTGGCGTAACGCGTGGCAAGCTGAGTGCAGCGGAGGCAGATGCTGTGCTGCAACGGATTCATTGCTGTACAAGTATTGAATCACTCGCAGAAGGCGTTGATATAGCCATCGAGAGTGTGCCAGAACGATTGGCGTTAAAAACCGAGATTCTTGGACGTCTTGCCAATCGCAGACCCAAGCTCATCGCGACGAATACCAGCGCACTGTCAATCAATGAACTGGCAAAGGCTGTTGTTCAAGCCGACCGGTTCTTGGGCATGCATTTTTTTAATCCAGTGTGGTCCATTAAGCTCATTGAGCTCATTGTTGGCGATGAAACATCCGCAGAAACACTGACAATCGCCAGAAATTTTGCCGAGCACCTAGGCAAGGCCTCACTGGTTGTTCGCGACGTGCCTGGATTCGCTACCAGTCGGCTCGATCTGGTGGCCAGTCTAGAAGCCATTCGTATGGTAGAGAGCGGCGTTGCCAGCGCCGAGGATATTGATCGCGCGGCGGTTCTGGCCTATGGCCATCCCATGGGTCCACTTCGCTTAAGTGACATTGTAGGACTCGATGTCAGGCTCGATATTGCGGCGGTTCTCGAGCGAGCCCATGGCTCGGCCTTTGCAGCTCCGAAGCTCCTGAAGGACATGGTCGCCCGTGGCGATCTGGGGCAAAAGTCGGGCCGAGGTTTTTTCGAATGGTAATGCTTGGGCCCCACTGTAATCACCTTTGCATATCGATATGGGCACCGCTATCGATATTCACTCAACCTCGCTTTCTTGTCGTTTTTAAGGAAACCCCATGTTGACGCCTCGTGTTTTTACCTCAAGTCTAATCGACACTGCCGAGCACCATCAGGAATTACGCGCCAGCGTCGCGCGTCTGGCCGGCCGTTACGGTCGCAAGTATTTTCAAGATGTCGTAGCCAGAGGTGCCCAACCTGACGAACTGTGGGCCGAGCTGGGCGCCGCAGGCTTCCTTGGGGCTCACCTGCCAGAGCAATTTGGCGGCAGCGGTGGCGGATTAAGCGATCTTTACATCGTAATCGAAGAAACCGCTGCACAGGGTTGTCCCATGCTGTCACTGGTTATTTCATCCATTTGCGCGCCCATTATCGAGCGCTACGGGTCTGAGTCGATGCGCGAGACGTACCTCCCAGGTATAGCCTCGGGCAAAAAGCGAATTGCCTTTGCAATTACCGAACCCGACGCCGGCTCAAATACCCATAACATTAAGACCACCGCACGGATGACCGACGATGGCTGGGTGCTCAACGGAGCCAAATACTGGACGTCAGCCATTGATGAATCGGAAGCAGTTATGGTGGTCGCCCGGGACGAGGAGCTATCAACACCTGAACGCTCGGCACTGTCTTTATTTGTCTTTCCAACTGATACCAAAGGTCTCAGCTGGAAGCCCATTGAGGCTGCACTACAGTCTAATGACAAACAGTTCATGACATTCTATGACGACGTTGTATTACCTCCGGAAGCGCTAGTGGGTGAACGCGGCAAAGGACTAAAACAAGTATTTGTCGGCCTGAATCCCGAACGCGTTGCCGCTGCTGCGGTCAACAATGGTATTGCACGCTTTGCGTTGGAGCAGGCTGCCCAGTACGCCAAAGATCGCAGTGTTTGGGGACGCCCGATTGGTGCGCATCAAGGTGTTGCTCACCCCCTCGCAGAAGCCTATATCGGCGTGCAAAGTGCACGTCTGATGGCGGCGACAGCGGCCGATCAATTCGATAAAGGACTGGATGCTGCAGAGGCTGCTAATATGGCGAAGTTCCTCGCAGCAGAAAGCTCACTAAAAGCCTTGGATGAAGCGATGCAGGTCCATGGCGGCAATGGTCTGGCCCTCGAATATGGCCTCGCAGATTTGTGGTTTATTGCCCGACTGCACAAGACAGCCCCAGTGAGTCGCGAAATGATTCTCAACCACGTGGGACAGCACAGCTTAGGTCTTCCAAAGAGCTACTAAACACAACCTCGCGCAATAACAAGAGCATCAACGGACTGCCTGAGCGGCAGCATCGATTGAGACTGTTAACATGAATGGCATCAGTTCAGATATTCATCCCCTAGCGGCCCTGCTGCGAGGTTTCGCTATCGATTTTTTAACCTGTCACAACAATGCTGTGGTACCAAGAATTATGGCGCCGCAATATCGACTAGCCATTGGCGGCGTGGTTTTTGACGGGCGAGATACTGAATACCTCCCCGCCACAGCGGCTCAGCTCGAGCAATTTCCGGGTCTCTGCGTCACAGTCCACGACGTAATTTTAGGCGACAATGCCATTGCCATGTGCTTTACCGAACACGGTACTTCCCGAGAGGACGATGGCCGCAGTGCAGCCTGGAGTGGCATTACTCTGTTTCGTACCGACGGTGAGCGCCTGCTTCAGGGATGGGCGGAGGAGGAGTATATTGCGCGCAAGCGTCAGCTTTTTATCGGTGAGTGCGAGGCGGTGGAACCGCCACAGCTTGCGCCTTGGGATGTCACACCGGAACCGGCGAATCCCGAAGCCGAGGCAATCGCCAGAGCCTGGCTAAGCGAGCAAAACCCAGTTCGCGACCTGCCCGCAAATAACCGTTTGTCACCCCTCGACCCCGATCCCGGCGCGCTTGTCGATATCAGGTCAACCCGGGTAAATACCATGTTTTCATCAGGGGAACGCGTAGCGGTGCACGCCGAATACCACGGTATCTATGCCGGGGGGTTTGGCGATCTTTCACCACTGTTAGTGGGGTGCCAAGCGGTGCTGCGACTAGCAGCCATGCTGACCATCCGTGATGGAGAAGTGACGACTGCTCGAATCACCACGGATCGCCTGGGACTCAGTCGCGCTTTACGCGGGATGCTTTAGTTTTGGCTTTGGGCGTGGTTTTAGCCCCAAGCTGCGCCTTGTTTTTGGTTGCACGAGACGCCAGAGAGTCTACTGAGTCAAACTCGCCATTCATTGCCAGGGCGCCCCGCTCCAACCCTGATATCACTATGGTGGCGAATAGCTCGGCAATTTCATCGGCCTGTGCAAGCTTCTTTCCGGGCTTAAACCAGCGATTAGTCCAGTTAAGCATGCCGATAATCCCGTAAGCCACTAGACGAGCGGGGCCAATGTTCTGAAAGCTGCCGTCAGCGTACCCTTCCTCAATAATCGAGATGACCGCATCGTCATAATTCCGATTCAGAGTTTTCATCTGCTCCGCCCAACCGGTGCGCTTATCGGACACATGGTTTAGATCCTCGCGGATGTAAATATAGAGCAGCGGATAGGTGGCCGCGTATGAAGCCATCAAACCATGGATCAGCGCGCGTAATTTGTCTCGAGGAGCCGCATCGCTGCGCTGAATACTCTGAGCTTTCGCGACGTTCTCTACCGATGCCTCGCGAATGACCTCATCAAACAATTCGTCTTTTGACGAGATGTAGTAATAGATTGAGGCTCGGTCAATTTTTAGCTCGTCGGCCACGGCACTTATAGTTGTGCCTTGATAGCCCTTTTCGTTGAACACCCGCGCCGCAGCAATAGCAATCTCTTCGCGGCGACGCTGATAGGTATCTGAACTGACAGACTTAGCTTTCGCCGCGGCGCGACGTTTACCAATATTACTGGTTTGCTTTTTCAATCTGATACTCCTGGGAGGAATAAGTCATAGCAAGCAGTGCCAGATGTCTCAGGGCGGCATACTTAACCAAGCGCACACATGAACCTAAGACCAAATCTCCACGAACTTTCCAGTACGGTGAATCGCCTCGCTGCTCAGACTATCTATAGCTTGGCTGCCGTGCGGGAGCAATACCTAACTGATGAAGACTGTAAATTAACATCGGGAATTAAGTCAACGTATATGTTGACCAGTGATGTATACACCGGTAGTTTTCTGATTATCGTTTCATAATCAGTGCTATCCACCATGCATATGCTATTCGATATCGATTCCCGGTTAGATGCCGAGCTTGCGGCGGTCCGAGCTCGGTACCCCAACCTGGGCTTTGACCTGACCGACCTCCCTGTGAGCCGATCATTGCTGCGAAAGACAGCTCGACGTGCAGCGCTGCCTGACGATTCACAGATCACCGCGACGACAATACTCGCCGACGGAGTGTCTAGCAAAAACCGTGTGGTGTTGCGCCTGCTCGAGCACCCGTCAACCGAGAGACCAATGCCGGTATTAGTCTGGTTCCATGGCGGCGGTTACGTACTGGGGAGCGCTGCCGATAACGACCGTCGACTAGCTGATATCGCGGCCCGGGTCCCTTGTTCGGTGTTATCGGTTGAGTACCGTCTGGCGCCGGAGCATCCCTATCCTGCTGCCATTGATGATGGCATTGCCGCACTCAATTGGCTTCAAGTACATGGCGCAAGCCATGGGCTCGACGGATCAAATATCGTGATTGGTGGAGCCAGTGCGGGCGCAGGCTTGGCGGCTGCATTGGCTCTCAAATGCCGTGACGATTCGCTGCTGACTCCACGATTACAGCTGTTAATTTACCCGATGCTCGATGATCGCCAGCACACACCATCCAGTCACGCTATTACAGATCCGCAGCTATGGAACCGAGCAACCAATCAGCTCGCGTGGACCATGTATCTTGGAGAGCATGCCAGCGGTGATGATGTGCCCGCCTATGCTGCACCCGCACGTGCCGAGTCGCTGACTCAATTAGCCCCCGCTTTTATGGCTGTAGGCGATCTAGATCTATTCCTTGACGAAAACATTGACTACGCGCAACGACTGTTACAGTCGGGAACGCCAGCGGAACTGCACGTCTACTCGGGTGCAATTCATGGCTTCGATATTCTTGCCCCTGACAGCACCTTGGCTCACCGAATGAATAGCGACGTGGAGCAAGCCTTAATGCGCGCTTTTTATCCTGTATAAGCCGGCTTAGCCCGCCATTAGGTCTTGGGGCCGCCGGTAGCGTAGAGGATTTGTCCTGAGATATAGGACGAGCGTTCATCGGCGAAGAAAGAGACCACATGGGCAATATCTGCCGCGGTTCCAGCGCGACCTACTGCAACATCTTTCGCCATGTCTAACGCCAAGGCCTCCACCGTTTGGCCACCGGCCTCAGCAACCTGACGCGTCATGTCCGTCACCACAAACCCGGGTGCCACCGCGTTAACGGTAATATTATGTCGACCCAGTTCCAGCGAGAGTGATTTGGTCAGTCCCTGCACGCCGGCTTTGGCCGCCGCATAGTTGCTACTGCCAGCCAAACCCAAGGCACCCATACTGGACAAATTGATGATGCGCCCCCAAGCAAGCGTCTTCATATGGGGTATCACCTCACGGCTCATCAGGAAGGCGCCTTTAAGATTCACATCAATAACCAGTTCCCAATCTTCGACAGAAAGTCTATGTGTCATTCGCGATTTCATAACACCGGCATTGTTTACCAATACCGTTGGCGGACCCAACTTCGCGACCACGTCGGCCACCGCCTGCTTGACTGAGCACTCGTCAGTCACTTCGAGAGACGCCACTAACACCCGACGGCCCTGCTGCTGAATTTCCTCTTTTAATCTCTCACTGCCATCAACCTGTCGATCGAGCACAGCAAGGTCATAGCCATCGGCAGCCAGTCGTCGCGCAATCTCGGCGCCAATGCCTCTCGCTGCACCAGTTACAACCGCAATCCCGACGCTCATGATTGTGCAACTCCTTCTCTGCGGAGCCGTTCGAGCGCGACCTCCGTCAGTAGAAATTTTCGTGGTCGTCCCGTGGCGGTAACCGGAATATCCTCCGGCTGAACAAACACGACATACCGCGGAACTTTAAAACGGGCAAGCCGCGCCGCCGCATAGTTGATCAAAGCCGCAGCATCGAGCTCATCGGGCGCAGGTGTTACCACACAGGCCACGCCCACCTCGCCCATCCTTTCATCAGGAATAGCCACGACATGAACCTCATCAACCGCGGGGTGCTCCCCCATAACCTGCTCAACCTCCAATGGCAGGACCAGCTCTCCACCGCAGCGGTAACTCTCTTTAGTGCGACCTTTTAGCACTAGATAACCTTCTTCATCGATCGCACCGAGGTCACCCGTACAAAACCAACCATCGTCGTCAAACGCCGCTGCCGACTCTAGCGGCTTGTTGTAATAACCGGCAGTCACCCCGATGCCCTTCATCCGTAACTCACCCACTGCACCGGGGGGCAGTAACTTGCCCGAAACAGGATCAACCACGCGATAGTTAACGAGACGACGATTAGGGTCTGGCTCACCTGCAACACCCACATCCCGCAGTCGACCGTTAGTGGTCAACAATCGATTCAGTGGATCATCAGGACGGGTAACGGTTGTAGACGCGGTGGCCTCGCTCATTCCATAACCAGTCGTAATTTCTATCTCGCCAAATACCGCATAGAGTCGATTCCATATCTCTGGCGGCGCTTTGCCGCCTGAGGATAGGACACTGTGTACGCTGGACACGTCATAATCACTGGACTCCGCCGCATCGAGGAGGGCGAGGGTCATGGTGGGCACTAGCAGCAGGTCATTGACGTCATAGTGAGCAATCGATGCTAGAAATGCCTTTGGCTCGAACTGACGGTGGATCACAATAGCGCCGCCAACCATCAAAGCGGCCAATAACCCCTCCACGTAGCCGTAAACGTGGTACATGGGCAGCGCAAACTGAATGCGTTGGCCGTCGATGAAGCCGCGGGCGTAAGCGCTGCCGAATGCAGCACGCAGCAGCATATCGTGAGTCAGAAGTACGCCCTTTGGCCCGCCTGTAGTACCTGAGGTATAAATAATATCCGAGACCGCATTCGCATCCTCTACCGGTATTGCGGCCTGATCGCCGAGCTGTCGTAGGGTCTCCAGTGTGGCAACATTTGGCGGCAAGCCCCGCTGGCCGGTCGGGACGACAAAAACCCGGGAGAGCTTTGGCATAGATTGCCCCCCCGCAGACGCGGGCCATCCCGGTATGATGGCATCGAGCATAGCGAGGTAATCAAGATCGCGAAATCGATCCATGGTTATCAGAAAGCGTGTATCTGACTGCTGTAAAACATAAGCAAGCTCTTGCTCACGGTTTAAGTAATTAACCGGAACGGCGCTTGCCCCCACCATGGACAGTGCGAACTTTATAAGTACGAATTCAGGTAGGTTCGCAAGCAGTAGTGCAACGTGATCACCAGGACGAACACCAGCCGCGACGAATCCCGAAGCCAGGATTTCCGCCTGCTCCACCACGTCGCGATAAGTCAGTCGTATATCACCGCTGAATACCAGGGGCCTAGTTGGCCACCGTGTAGCAGCGTCTATCAGCGCCTGATGCAGCGTTTTGGGCACCCATGTGGGATATAAGGACTCAAGCGCTGATTGTCGCGATGCCACTGAGAGCTGCATGCGTCATATCTCCTAAGTTTTCAAAACAACCGAGCCGGCGTTTGCGCCAAGCCCCAAAACCGCCGACATCGCCACTTGAGCGTCTGGAACCTGCCTTGGACCGGCAGTTCCTCGCAGCTGCCACACCAGCTCACAGATCTGCATAACCGCTTGGGCGGTGGTCGCCTCGCCAAATGAAAGAAAACCACCGCTGGGATTCAGCGCTAGATCACCATTGATCGAGAAGCGGTCATGCTCGAACATCCAGTCACTTTGTCCAGGCTCCACAAAGCCGAGAAGCTCCGGCCAGGCAAACAAGTGCCACGCGGTGTTGTCGGCCAACTCCAGTATGTCTACATCGGAGGGTTCAACGCCGGCCATAGCCATCGCTTTCCGACTCGCATTAATGACCTCACTGGTGTGGGAGACACCATCAAGAACGTTGCTCGCCAGTGTCGGTATACGCCGCGCCGGATCACCAAATTCGCCGCTGGCAATGGCAGCGCCGGCAACAGTGATTGCACCATTACCATCACCCGAGCTGGGGTTGGCGCCAAGAATCAACGCAGCGGCACCATCGCTTACTGGACAGATCTGTAGCAGGTGTAATGGCTCGGTGACTACAGGTGACGCCAGTACTGACTGTACAGTTAACGGGGTTCTAAATCGGGCGTTTGGATTATTCGCCGCATTCTGGCGCATGAGAACACTCGCCAGAGCAAGTTTTGCAGAATCGGTCCCCATGTCGAAACGTCGACGCTGAGCTTCTAGAGCCCAGTAAGCCGGGTTGGTTGCACCCACACTGACCCAGCGCAAATAGTCCTCGTCAAAGATGTCGTTACTACCCCCCGGGGGGCGTGGAATAAACCCCTTGGGCATTCGCTCGGCGCCAATGACTGCTACCGACTCACATTGTCCACTGGCAACCATATTGAACGCGGTGTAGAAAGCGATGGCACCTGCAGCACACGCACCCCCTACATTGATACAAGGTATCGGCTGTTCATTGGCGGCCTGTATAAGTTCATTGGCATGCAGCCCCCAACCCATGCCACCCTCAAAGCGCGAGCTGGCAGCAACAACGCCCTCTAATTGGCGCCATGTCATACCCGCATCCTGCAACGCCGCGTTCATTGCTGACAGAGCCATGTCTACTTGCGACGTTGCTGGATATTTCCCCCATGCGATAGCGCCGGCCCCGAGAACGTAGACCGGCCGCATCATGTCGCTGCTCCTCTATTATGGAGACGAAACACCGGGGCCCATCGCTCAACGCCTTGCTCGTCGACATATAACCGCTCTGCCCCAACAGAATACCGGCGCCCGATAACACTGAGGCTCACTGGAATAGCTGCCAGCTTTCCCATGACATGAAGGCCGTCACCAAAGTCCAATAAGCCAATGGCGTAGGGACCCCAATCGTCAACTCGGTATAACGGTGGTGGCTGATAATGTTGCACCGTATAACTGAGTAATATGCCGTATTCAGGCAGCATTTCCTCGCATAACGTACTGGAGTCACACTCAGGGTTTCGACAGCCTCTGGATCTCGGATAGTACAAAGTTGCGCAGGCCATACATCGGGTGCCGATTAGGCGACCCTCATCGCTGCAGGTATCAAGCAAACCCTCGACAACGGGCGCTCGGTTGCCATGGTCTATCGCTCCCGCCATATCACTCATAACGACAAGATGTCTCGAACTTCACGAAAATAGGTGACACCCGTATAGCTATCAGTCACCTCGGCCTCATGGCGCACATAACGTCGCCCGCGTTTCTCAAACTTGTCCGTTGCGCGAGTTGTAATCGTCACGGTGCTGCCCACGGGAATGGGTTCGAGAATTTCGGAATCGTGATAAGTGTGTATCGAGCCAATTGCAAATGGTCGCGTGTGGTCAAACTGAACCGACAGAATAAAATGGGAAACCAGTAAGGGCGGGACAATCGCAGCGCCAAATGGCGACTCACCAGCAGTGTGCCAACCATTCATAGTCCATGCTTCGTACCAAGGATTAAAATCCTCCACACCATCGGCATAAAGCACCACAAGCTCGGGCGTTATGGTGAGCTCTCGGGAGAGAACATCACCCACCTCGACCATGTCCCAGTAAGTGTCGCACTGGCTTTCAAGTCCGGCGACAAACTCCCGCGTTTGTGCGTTCTGAATATCGCTCATTGGCTTCAAATTTCGCTGAGATTCGGCGCCTTCGTTCATGGCAGATTTCCTCTTACATTGATGCTGCGGTAACGGACGGGCATGAATCCCGCACTAAGACATCGACATGACCAACAGTTTTCTTCTCGCCCTGCTGGTTTTCAGCCCAAACATCCACACCAAATCGCACACCACCTGGCTCCTCGGATTTCCGAGTGATCACACCACGCACGGTAATAATCTCATCTGCTAGGACGGAGCTGATGTACTTGCAGGTCACCCGAGCCCCCCGAAACATATGCTCGCCAAAATGATTGACGCACATTTCACTAATGTAAGCAGACGACATTTCACCCGTTTGTATGGGCGCTGCTAATCCAGTGGATGCTGCGTACTCGCCATCCCAGTGATTCGGATTAAAGCGTCCCCAGAGGCGTGAACCCATGAGCTGGATAACCGCTCTTTTCTTGATCGGCGCCAGAACATAACCGATGGGTGTTTCGCTATTGACGCGAATTTCGTCGATATTTTGCATGGTAGGTTTCCAGGCGTTTACCGCCAAAAAAGCGATTCCAAAGTCTATAGCCGTCGCAACAACCGGCTGCTTGCGGCACTCATTACGCAATATTTCAACATGTGTGTTGACAAATTACAACCGCTTTTTAGATAATCCGTTGGGTAAAATCCTAGCCGTTAGCTATTGCGCTGGTGAATTGGTGAGCTGTCCGAATTTGGAGGAATCAATGAACAAACCAACACCCGAGCGTTTCGACGTTGTTATTGTCGGAGCCGGATTTGCGGGCCTAAGAGCGCTCTATACATTGAGATCCGCAGGCTTCAATTGCCGCGTCATTGAGGCGTCCGACCAGGTTGGCGGGGTTTGGAACTATAATCGCTACCCCGGCGCGCGATGCGACGTCGAAAGCTATGATTATTCTTACGGCTTTTCCTCTGAGCTGGAGCAAGAATGGCGCTGGTCTGAGCGCTATGCCAAACAACCCGAGATCCTACGCTACATTGAGCATGTGGCTAATCGCTTTGATCTCACCAAAGACATTACATTCTCCACGCGGCTCACCTCGGCACGATTTGATGAGCGCAACAATCGATGGGAAATCCATACTGATACTGAAACGGTCTATGACACGCAGTATTTTGTGATGGCCGTGGGTCAGCTTAGCAAGCCGAAAAAACCCAATTTTTCCGGCGAAGCCTCGTTTAAAGGCGAGATTTATCACAGCGCCCTTTGGCCACGCGAGGGCGTTGATTTTTTAGGCAAACGAGTTGGCATTATTGGTACAGGCTCATCCGGAGTACAGATGACACCGGTAATAGCAGAGCAAGCCGAGCACCTTTGCGTTTTTCAAAGAACGGCTAATTACAGCATTCCAGCTTGTCACGCGGTGATTTCTGATACCGAGGACGCCGAAATCAAGGCAAATTACGCAGCAAGACGCGAACACGCGCGAAATTCTCCTAGCGGCCTGGGATTTGTTCCCACCGGGAAGTCGGCCCTGGATGATCCACCCGATGTTCGCGAGCAAAATTTCGAACAGGCATGGAATCGACTTGGCTTTGGCTTCGCGCTGGTTTACCGCGATATTCTCCTCAATGAGGAAGCCAATGATGTCGCCAAAGAGTTCGTTCATCGAAAAATTGCAGCAAAGGTTCACGATCCCGTTGTGCGTGAGAAGCTAACACCCAAGGGCTTTCCATTTGGCACCATGCGCCCGGCTGTTGATCATCTGTTTTACGAGGCCTTTAATCGAGACAATGTCACTCTGGTCGACATTAAAGCCGACCCGATCGTAGAAATCACCACGGGTGGTATCAAAACAGAAGCGCAAGAATACCCGCTTGACATCATCATTTTTGCAACCGGTTTTGATGTTTTCACGGGCTCCTTGCTAGCACCCGAGATCGTTGGCAAAGAAGGCATTACGCTGCGCGAAAGATGGCAGCACGGCCCCAAAAACTACTTAGGGCTTAGCACAGTTGGGTTCCCCAACATGTTTATCATGGTGGGCCCGGGGAGCCCGTCGTTACTGAGCAACGTATTAGTCTCCACGGAAGATCATGCCGATTTCATACGCGACCTCCTAGTTGATATGCGGGCCAAGGGCTTTGATCGCGTGGAGGCACAATCCGAGGCCGAGCAGGCGTGGGTTGAGCATGTTAATGAGCATTCCAAGAAAACGCTGTATCCCAAAGCACCGTCGTACTATATGGGCGCGGAAATTCCCGGAAAACCCAAGGTTTTCATGCCTTATTCCGGCGGCGTACTGAGCTACCGCCAAAAGCTACATGCTGTTGCTGAACAGCATTGGCAGGGATTTTCACTGGAGACCCACTAGCCGCATACGGTGGAGAAGCAAAACACGAGCAGCTGCTCCGCCTGAGCAGCTGCTTTTTTTTGCCCAAAAGACATCAATTAGTGGCTGGATGCAAAAAAAAGGGCCAGCGCTATGCTCTGGCCCAGGGATTCCGGCATTTAGCCGGGGGTAAGTGCTAAAGCGTCACTTAGAACTCATAGGTTACGCGGACACCCCACGTTCTTGGTGGCGATAACCACATGGTCTTGGAACCGATCGAGGTGTTGTCAAAACCGAAGTTGAAATACACCTCGTCGGTAATATTCTTGCCGTATAAGGCAACACTGAGGTTGTCGTTGCTGTTGCGGAAAGTCACGCTGGCATCTACCAGAGCGTAGTCATCTAGCATCAGAAAATTGTACGCGTCAGCCGAGGCTTCGTCGGCATAGTTGTAACTAGCCCGCCAGCTCAGACTGCCGACATTCGCCAGATCGTGGTCATAAGTCGCGGCCACAAAGAACGTTGATTCAGACACCATCTGCAGGAGGTAGTCACCCACATTGGTATCGGGTCCGAAAGTCCGAACCAGGAAGTCGGCCTTATCGTAAGCTGCGTCGACATAACCATAGCTAGCTTCGATCACCAGTTGATCTGTCAGTGCATAAACCGCTTCTAGCTCCACACCTTGCATGGTTGCCTGAGCGGCGTTGAAGATAGATTGTACGCCCGACTGATTGTTTGCCGACAGTTGCATGTCGTCGAACTCGTTACGGAAAACAGCGACATTGAAGCGCCCGCGACTATCTGGAAGCGTATACTTCATACCCACTTCCAGGGCATCAACGACCTCTTCGTTGTAGGGGCCGGGGGTTGATCCTGGGTTATCCGGATTGGTTACATAGGTCGTGTCCGAAAAGCGCACGTTGTAGCCGCCGCTTCTAAAACCTCGCGAGTAGCTGGCATAGGCCAATAGCTCGTCAGATGCCATCCAGGTCAAACCCACTTTAGGCGTGAAGTTCGACCAATCCTGCGTATCCTCAAATGCCGGTTTGCAGTCACTCAAACTCGCCTTGGAGGTTTCACTGATAGGATCTTTACCACCAAAATTGGAGCCCACAAACCGCCGGCAGTTGCCAGTACCAGTTGGGTCGCCTATCACCCCGATACCGGCATCTTTTTCTTCGAAAGACCAGCGCCCGCCTACTGTCAACGTCAACGCATCTGTCATTGCTATATCAGCCTGCGCAAATACACCCGCCGTCACGTGCTCAATGGTTGACGAAGCACGGAGATCGAGTGCATCAATCAATAAGCGGCGTTCGTTGTAGGTATATTCCTGCTGAAACACATTGATGCCTGTTGTCAAATCAATGCTGTCACTCAAATTTCCTGACCACCGAACCTCTAGGCTCTGCTGGTCTTGGTCGAATCCCGTACCGGGCGCAAACTGAAAACGAATGGTATTGGGCGCGCCATCGATGTCACCCCAAACGCTTTGCTCAAGCTCGCGATACCCGGCGATAGCAGTCAACGAGCCACCCCACAGATCCCAAACGCCCTCCAGAGTTAGGCCAAGCCACTCCATATCATTTTCGCCGCGGGTGGTCTGACGCGTCTCCGCTTTCGCATAGGGATCAATGTGTGGCTCAAAGCCGTCGCAGCTTGACAGCACAAGAGCAGGCACGCCAAGGCACATAAAGTTGCGCCCTGCCATTCCGTCGCCTTCCATCTTGCCGTACTCGCCGATTGCGGTGAACGAATAACTGTCGCCGTTGTAAGAAACAGCGGGTCTAATCAACGTCGACTCACGAGCGCCTTGCTCACCGCCGATAGCGGTGTTATCCCAGTAACCATCGCGATCTCGCCAAAGTACTGCAAGCTTTCCAGCCCAGTTGTCGTTCATTGGCGCCGTGTACAACCCGCTAACCTCTTTCATCCCGTAGGCACCAGCGCCCACCTGAAATTTGCCTTCTGGCTCGGCATGATTGGGTCGAGTGGTGCGCATCACCACTGCACCGGCGCTCACATTGCGGCCAAACAGCGTACCTTGCGGACCCCTCAATACTTCAACTGAGTCGAGATCAAATAGATCGGTGGTCACACCGTAAATCGTGCCAAACGCGACCCCATCTTGAACAATTCCTACCGCAGGATCCGATGAGGGGATTGATTGACCAGTAGTACCCCAGCCACGAATTGAAAAGTTGGCCGTGCCCGGTACCGTACCTTGTGGCGTCAGTTGTACATTGGGAGCGGTGTAGCCAACGTCAGTCAAATCCACCGCAAACATGGCCTCAATTTTACGTCCCGAGTATGCCGAGATTGCAATCGGTACGTCCTGAACGGCTTCTGCAGCAGATTTTTTCTGCGCAGTAACCATGACCTCTTCCAGTAACGCGCTCTTCAGAGAGCGAGCTTCACCAACGCGCTCTGCATTGTCCTGCGCGCCAACAGCAGTGCTCAGCATCGCCCCAACGACAGCGGCAGCCAGTGAAGAGTAGGTATGTGGTGCGCTCATTTTTAGCCCCCCGTTTGGGTATTGATTATTCATGATCGATTCCAAATTTTATTAACAGTTGTGTTGATTATTTAGTCAGCATGGCAATTTGTCAACAGTGGTGTTGCCTTTTTTTGATGTGGAGTTTCAGGGCAGCTTCGGCGTTTATCTATCCAAGTCGCTGGAGGCCATTGAAACGACAATAGGTTTGCGTTAATTGAAGACGCTCACCTATTTATGAGGCTATTGTGTGGCGGCAGTTTCAGTGGTTTCGTCATGAGCCGCTTGGGCGAGTCCAGCCACATAACCTCGTACCGCTTCCAGCTCCTTGGAACTAAACCAAGGAGAAAATCCAATCATCCCTCGAGACTCCAACTGCCCCTCATAAACTACCAGCGCCCAAGCAGCAGCACTTTGCAGCAACGCACTGCGTCGCAAATCGGGCATCACTCCCGACGACCGCCCCGCCGGCCCGTGACACAGACTGCAAGTTCGTTCATAGATTTCACGGCCTGCCGTGATGTCGGCATCTGACCAATGATCATCACTGAGTACAAACGGACCAAACTCCCGCCGCTCCACCGAGTAGTCGGCATCAGCATCAAGGGCAAATACGATCAACCGACCATTGGGTCGCGGATGCGGATCCAGTGCAAATGGCGTGGAAACGCCGTAGGCCCCGCCATAACCAACCATCAACGCGATGTATTGCACACCCTCAATGGCATAGCTAATTGGCGGCGCCATCACGCCGATGTCGGTATCAAACGTCCAAAGTCGTTCGCCCGTGGCAGCGTTGTAGGCATAAAACTCACCCGTTGCTATGCCCTGAAAAACCAGCCCGCCTGCGGTAGCCAGCACACCGCCATTCCAAGGCCCGGCATAAACAACCCGCCAACGCTCCTGCTGCGTCACTGGGTCCCATGCCAGGAGTCGTCCACTAATCGACCCCGCTATGTCTGCAATCGCAGCGTCGTCTTCTGGCAGAGCGTTTATCAGGTAATCAACGCCCCAGTTAGGCGCACCCGGGTGCACGCGAAAGTCGTCATAACGCTTGTAAACCAAGCCGGCAATTTGTGCCGGGATATAAACCAAGCCCGTGTCTTCACTGAAGGCCATGGGGTGCCAATTATGCGCACCGATACCGCCGGGAGACCCTACGAATGGCCCATTTTGATAGCGAGCACCGGGGGTCTCAATAGGTCGACCGGTATCAGGATCGATACCCGTCGTCCACGTTTGCGGCACGATGCCAGCGGCCGAAATCAACGTGCCGTCGGCGCGATCGATAACATAGAAGTACCCATTCTTGGGAGCCTGCATAAGCACCTGGCGGCGCTCCCCCTCAATCATAAGGTCGGCCAATATAATGGGCTGCGTCTGGGTGAAGTCCCAGGTTTCACCTGGGGTCCCTTGATAGTGCCAACGGTACTCACCCGTCTTTTCATCAAGCGCAACGATTGAGGACAGGAACAGATTATCTCCCACCCCCTCGGATCGCAGCTGATGATTCCAGGGTGAACCATTCCCCACGCCAATGAGAATTTGTCCAAACGCTTCGTCATGGACAATGGCGTCCCAAACCGTACCGCCACCCCCCAGAAAATCGAAATTGCCTTGCCAAGTAGCCCGCATCATGGGCAAAACTCCGTCAGATGCAGCGCCATCAGGCCCCTTTTCCGACGTTGTCGGCACTGTGTAAAAGCGCCAGCTCAAATCACCAGTAACCGCGTTGTACGCACTGACATAGCCACGCACACCGTTCTCTGCGCCGCCATTACCGATGACAACGTTTCCATTGATCACCCGGGGTGCTCCGGTGATGGTATAGGGTAATGCTTGGTCTACGGTCACCACTGACCAATTAAGGGAGCCCGTGTCTGCGTCAAGCGCAATGAGTCGACCATCCAATGTTCCAACAAATAGCTGACCCCCGCTGTAAGCGGGACCACGATTGACAACGTCACAGCAGGCTTTAAAGGCGGTAGCACCGGGTACGTTGGGATCGTACCGCCATTTGAGTTTGCCGGTGCGTGCGTCGAAGGCATAAACCACCGACCAAGCCGCCGTGGTATAGAGGGTATCGCCAACCACCAATGGCGTAGCCTCCAAACCTCGGGCACTGTCGAACTCAAACGACCACAGCGGCCCTAGGCGACTCACCGTCTCGGTATTGATGTCACGCAACGGGCTAAAGCGCTGCTCATGCGCCGTGCCACCATGAACTGCCCAGCCTAGTGACTGGGCTGCGGCTACTTGTGACGTTGTCTCGGGCAACACCGACTCGACGCCAATCGCTCCAAAACCGGTCAACAGTAATGCGCCCAAGAGAAGCTGTGAGCGCAAGTTCAGCTCTGATCCGTCTTGCATTTGACTCGCTCCGATGCGGATAAAAAAACGCTCACAAGAAGTGAGCGCAAAAAACATCAACTGAGGTTCAGAAGCTCAGCCGACCCTCGATGCCAAAGGTGAGAGGTGCGGCTCGCACGAGAAAGGTACTGTTGTAGCTGCCTTCAACATTGATGCCGTTGGGGTAATAAGTCTCGTCAGTGAGATTTTTGCCCCAAAGTGAAATAGCAACGTCGTCATTTTCCCAAGTAATCCGGCTATTGAGCACCCAGAAGCTGTCGGACCCATCTTTAATTGGTCCGAGGCCCAATGGAGCCGCGTCTCCGGAATAATTGCCGAAGGTGTCGTAGTAGTACTTGCCCGAGAAGGCAGCGTCGACGTGCCAACTCACATTGCCATCGAGAAACTGTGCAACGTCCCAATCCATGCCTAGATTGGCCGAGGTCTCCGGCGAATAAGGAAATGGATTACCGCCCACATCGATCACACCTGCTGCAGTGAAGATGCAGTTACCATCCTGAGGTATCGCGCCAACCTGCGTCGCATTACCGCAATTACCGTCATCAAACGAATTGTCCAACATGCCCAAGCCGGCATTGAAGCGAAGCGTGTCGCTAGCAACAACAATCAGTTCTGCTTCCATACCCGACATTTCACCATCGAGGTTAATCAGGAATGTTGTCGAGTTGGGATCAATAACCTGATTCTGCTGACCCTGATAATCATAAAAGAAGGCGGTCGCGTTGAGTTGAACGCGGTCGTTTAGAAATCGGCTCTTGAAGCCAATCTCGAAAACGTCAACCTCTTCAGGCTCCACGAAATACACCTGAGCAGCGCTTTGAAAAGCAAGACCATTATAGGTGCCCCCTCGATAACCCTTGCTGTAACTCGCGAATAGCATCATGTCATCTGAGGGTTTGTAATCAACAATCACTCGACCCGTGGTTTGGGATGACTCGTCGCTTCGGTTAAGCGGCCCCGCAGTACCGGCGCTCGCAGGCACACAAAAGCTTCCGTCGGCGGAGCATGCTTCATCTAACAGGAAGAAGCCGTTTGCAATACCGGGAAGATAGTCGGACACAAAGTAGGCTCGGGGCGATCCAGCATCATCGAAGAAGGTTGTCAGCGCATCTTGGTAAGCAAATTTGTCCTCAGTCCTTCGCAAACCCAGAGTCAGTGACCACTGATCGTTCAAGCTGTACGTTCCTTCACCGTACACGGCAAACGACTCCCGCTCCTGGGTATAATTTTGCGTCGCACGAAATGGCGTTGGGAGGCCCAGCCCCAGCGCTCCGCCTGGGTTAAAATAGTTGCGGGGCGCACCCAGCGCAGCATTCGTATCACTGAGGAAGCCAAAAAAATTCGGCCGATTACGGCTCTCAATCTCGTCCTCGCCGTAGTAAATACCAACAATGAGATTGAGATCATCGCCGGTGTAGGACAGTCTGAAGTCTTGGTTGAAGGACTCCATATCGGACTCGTAGCCGATTGCACAGACGTAGTAGGGCGTACCGTCACAATCAATATTGGGTAGCAAGCCGTAATAGCTGGTATCCACCCCGGTCACCGATGTCAGCGTTATGCTGTCTGTAAGATCATACGCAACATTGGCGACTACACCGTCACTTTCAACTTTGGCACTGCCAATCGTGTCAGCCATAATTTCAAGATCATCGATGCCCAGGGCAGACGCGTCATAAGCGGGCGGCAGAAAATCATCGAGGCCAATCCCATAAAGTCCCCCAAAAGCCCCCCGTGAGACGGCGATATAACCACCCTCTCCTTGGTTCTGAGGACTATCCTGATCGCCGGAGGCACGACTGGTATACGCCTTTAATCGAAGGTCGAATCGTTCCAAGTCCAGATGAACGTTCAAGCGCAATCCATAGGTATCGCCACCACCTGCATCACGCGAATCGGTGGTGTAACCAAATGATGGACCCGGTAGATTAGGATTAACTTGTACCGGACCCTTTGGAAGCTTGTTCTTTATATAAGGGTCGCGTTCAACATATGTACCCGCCAAACGAACACCCAATGAAGGACTCGGGGTTAGATCGATCGCACCCGTAGTTTCAAGCCGGTTGTAGTTACCATAACCAACGGTGACGTACCCCTGAGTGCCCTCAAACTGAGGCTGCATGGTCGTGAAGTTAATAGCACCACCCGTGGTATTGCGCCCATACAGTGTGCCCTGAGGACCTCGCAACACCTCTATTTGTTGCAAATCATAAAGCTGCTGACCGTGACTGGCCCGAAACGCCTGATAAACTTCATCAACGTAGATCCCGTTTGGCGACGCTGCGTTGGAGTTGTATTCAGTGCCAACGCCGATGCCACGAATGGTGAAGTTCGGCTGAGTTTCCCCATAGGAGGAACTTACATTTAGGTTAGGCATGGCATTGTTTAAATCAGAAGTATTGAAAACCCCCTGATTTTTGAGCTGCTCAGCGGTTAACGCCGCCACCGATACCGGTACGTCTTGCAGGTTTTCTGCACGCTTGCGCGCAATAACAACGACTTCTTCCAATGCACCCACGCTATCTGATTGCGCGCGCACGGCGGGCGAGGTCGCAATCAATGCAGAGTGAGTGGCAACCACCAACGATAGCAATGTTCGTGTATGGGCTTTCATTAAATATCACCTCCCCTTGAGGTTCAGATTTTATTGTTAGCTGTGCGTAAGCGTCTTTTATCAACTACTTCGTTGACAGAATACGCGATGTACCTTCTTTGTCAACATATACGTTGATTTAATTGTCGTGTTTTGAGGAGTTCGGTCCGTTAGCCGTTAGCCGTTAGCCGTTAGCCG
>CAYPPU010000029.1:23080-30112 GCA_964412695.1 uncultured Alteromonadaceae bacterium
CCGTTAGCCGTTAGCCGTTAGCCGTTAGCCGCGATGAAAATACTTAGGCAGCTGTCATACCACCATCGATGACATGCTCGGTACCCGTGATGAAACGTGAGGCATCAGAGGCAAGAAAGACCACCAGCTCCGACACTTCTTCGGGATCGGCCATTCGCCGCAATGGGATGACCTCCGTTGCGCCCGCGCCGTCTTCATCGGTTGCCGCCACCATCATGGGGGTTTTGGTGTAACCGGGATGAACAGAATTCACGCGAACACCGAAGGGACCATATTCAATGGCAACCTGCTTGGTCATGCCACGAACCGCGAACTTTGTCCCTACGTAAGCCAAATTTGGCGAGCCGACAATGGCGACCATGCCAGAAATTGAAGAAATGTTGATAATAGACCCACCACCATTAGCCACCATCCCCGGTAATACTGCTTGCATACCCAGAAAAACGCCCACCTGGTTTACCTGATACACCTTGTCGTAGTCAGCTAGCGCCAAGTCCGCGGTCGCCGCGATCGGCCCGATGATACCGGCGTTATTAACCAGTACATTGACGATGCCGAATTCCCTCTGGGCAAGATCGACAACCCGTTGCCAGCCATCGGGGCTAGCCACATCATGAGGTATGAATCGGGCGCGTTCACCAATCGTCTTAGCAACTTGCTCTCCGAGCTCGGCATTCACATCGGTCATCACCACGTGCGCACCCGCCTTTGCAAGCAGCCTGGCATGGGTTTCCCCCATTCCCTGTGCTGCGCCGGTGACTATTGCTATTTTCCCCGCCAGATTGTGCATATTCCGTTACCTTTTTTTCTAATGATGTGTCGTCGCTCATGCCACCACTGATGCAAAGTCAATGGCCACCATGAACGGCTCACTGGCCTTGAATGACGGCCTTCGACATAACTCGTCGGTGTAATCAGAGAGCGCTGGATTCTCTAAACGCCAATTGAGCTCGCCAGCGAACAGCGCCGTCAGTGGAGGTACTTTGGCCGCAATAAAATCCAGATGTCCCAGTACGCAGCCCGCTTCGACGTCGGCCAATGAAAACTGACTGCCGACGGCATAGCGCTTACCATCAACCCAACCATTCATTTCCGCAAGACCACCACGGATCTTCCGTAGGTGCCGATCAACCCAGGCCGAGCTTTGATGTTCACTTGGCCTCGAGTATTCAAAGTTCATTCGCTGTAACGCATCCATGATGCCCACCGCCAGCACCCTGAATCCGCGGGCAGATAAGCGGTCATGGGGATCAGCGGGTAACAACGGCGGCAGTGGGTAATGCACCTCCAACCACTCAAGGATGTACGAGGATTCATAAACCGCCTCTCCCGTATCAGTGATTAAAATGGGAAGTTGCTCAAGCGGATTATAGTCTGCCACCACGGTGTCTTCGTGCCAGGGAATATCCCACTGCAGATCATAGGCAACGCCTTTTTCGTGCAAGGCAACCATCACCTTGCGCCCAAAGGGACTGGGCCCAGCATTAATCAATCGCAACATCGGCAAGCCCCAGTGTCAGAAACGATAGCTCGCTTCAAGCATCCAAGTTTGCGGCGCAGCGGGAACCGCAATATTGACCGAGAACAAGCTCTTGAATCCAATACCTCCTACGTAATACTCCTCATCAAACGCATTACGCAAATGCGCAGCTAACGTCCAGCCCGCCTCGGTATCACTCAGTGCAACTCTAAAATTGGTGACGGTGTATGAATCGATCTGTGACCCCGGATTAAGGGTATTGTGAGTGGAGCTGAAAAACGTCTCGGCCTGACCATATACCTCGCCAAACAGCGCCAGCTCAAGGGCGCCGCCTATGGGGAAGCGGGCGTCGGCATACAGCGAACCCGACCAGTCAGGTGAATCTGGGTAGGGGCCAAATGATGTGTCAGGATTATCAAGTACGGAAACAATATTGTTGGAGAACTCTGAGTCTTGCAGACTGAGCGCGCCGCCAAGCTGAAGCCAATCGGTAGGCGCGAGTACAATATCAAAGTCCATGCCGGAGATTTCAGCCTCCGGTACATTGACTGTGATACCGGCCAGGGATCCAAAAATAGCCACATAATTAGACCGCTGCAGATCATCGATTGTCATTTGATACAGCGCGAGATTGAGTCGAGCTGGAACGCCGCCAATGTCGCCTAAATACTTGTAGCCAAACTCAATATCCCACGCGCTTTCTTCATCAAAGGTACCGTCCGCTTCATTATCTGAACCAACGATGGGGGGCGCATAAAAGTTAAAACCACCGCTGCGATAACTTTTCCTGCTTGTCGCATAAAGCAGTGTGGTCTCAGTAACCTGGTAATCAACTCCAAGCGTCCAGCTGAATTGATTGAACGTGTCTGACATGGGATTCACATAGGTGGCGCCAGCCGGTGCCCCCGTGGTCAAAAAGAAATCATCAGGGTTGCGCTTGAATTCAACATCCTCTTTAGAATATCGACCACCCACAGTGAGGCCTAGCCCATCAACCCCCGACAGTTCCGATAGATCAAATGCTGCTTGGGCGTAGCCCGCTATCGTTTCATTACTTGTCACGCCCGAATTAACCTGACCCACGGGTGGCGCCAGTGGCATGAAATCAAACAACATACTGAGAGAATACTGCTCGTCCTCTTCATCAGAATAATAGATACCAGCCACAAATGTGGTCATGCCGTCATCCGATGTTCCTTGTAACTGAAGTTCCTCAGAAAACTGCGTAAGCTGATTGCGTCGTCCAACATTGCCCAAGTCGTCACTCGGGAAATGCGTGCCGTCGAATTCACCCGCATTATTCTGATCCATATCGTTGTAACCAACGATATTCCTCAGCGCTAGATTATCGCTTAGCTGATAGGTCGTGAGGTTAGATATGATCAAGTTTTCGGCGGTGTGAATAGACGGTGCATCCACTGACGCATCATGAAAATCCATTTCCCGCTGCATGCGAGCGACTTCTGCGGCAAGACCCTCAGGATTTACCCCGGGGTGGGCCCCTAGAAACAAATCCCAAGCCCCGTTAAAGCCAAAGGCCACGTCCATAAGAGGACTGTACAGAATAGATGCCGGTACGAAAGCGGCGTCATTCGCTGCGTTATAGGAGTTGATTGCCACTGGGGTGATGTTGCTACCATCGGCATCGTAGAACGTGGCGACAAATTCGTTGCTGAGACGATCGGTGGGGTTAAGCGTTAGGCTTACCCGGGCGCTTTTGCGTTCAACCGCACCCAACATTTCGTCGTGAAATGTATTGTGTTGCCAACCGTCATTTTCTTGATAAAACCCGCTGATTCGAAGCATCGCTGTCTCGTCGGCCAGCGGAATACTCACAGCACCTTCGGCTTTGAATTCGCCATAATTGCCACCCCAAACAGTGGCGTACCCTTCCGATTCAGCAGTTGGTTTCGCTGTCGTGAACAACACCGCGCCGCCCGTTGAGTTACGTCCGAATAGTGTGCCCTGCGGACCTTTCAGGATTTGGATAGACTCCAGATCGTAGAACGCTGAAGACGACGCGAGGCCTATCTGAACCTCGTTTATGTAGGGCAACACGCTAGGCCGAGAGCTACTAAAGGCGTCAACCGTTTGTCCTCGAATGGCATAGTTAAGCTGGTTCCCATTCTGTGCCGCTTTCACGGTGACACCTGCAATATTCTGCAGATCGAGCTCGGAAACAATGGCGCGCTCGCGCAATTCTTCGCCGCCAATCACCGTTAATGATAATGGCGTGGTTTCAATACTTTGGGCTCGCCGCTGTGCCGTAACAACCACCTCTTCCAGCATCGCGGGGCCAGACTGTGCATAGGCAGTAGTCTGCATAGCGATCATAGATGTCGCGGTTGCAACCGCTATCGAAAGTACTTTTTTCATTAACCGTCCTCCCAGATTGTTATTTCCGCAAGTGCCGACGAATCACCGTCACTACGGCTAGTAATTTGTGGCGAGATTGGCACAGCAAAAATATTGAGTCAACATAAACGTTGATGTTAACGTTTGAGACGTCGTGGCGTGACAGACAGACAGACAGACAGACAGACAGACAGACAGACAGACAGACAGACAGACAAGGAAAACCGCTATGAACACGCGTTGGAACCATTTTTTTGCCGCACTACTAATCAGCAGCGCGTGCCACAGCGCACCGGTATCGATATCTGGAGAGGTGGTCAGTGTCAACGGCGATCCAATACCTCATGTTCGGGTGCGGATTTCCGGCGCCGGTGGTGCAGCAGCAACCCACACCGTTTTCACCGGTGCTGAAGGGGAATTTCATACCGGAACGTTAACGTTCGCTCCCACCACGGTTGCGCTTGATGTTTTCAGAATTGGCTGGGAGCTAGTCTCCAATCAACAGACACATGCAGCCGAAACCATTCAAGTAGCTGTAACAATGAAGCCGATAGACAACACCGCCCACCAAGTTCCCGCTTCCGCGTGGCTAGGCGGTGATACCGAATCTCTCGGCTACCGCATGGCGAATCTACATTGTGCCAATTGCCACCAACTAGGTGCCCAGCGGGTGCGCGACTTCGCCACAAAATTACTTGACCATAGCGCTCCTGATCGGGCCGAGGCGTGGGTCACTCGCGCGGCCGAGGATCTAGCGGGTGCTGGGCGCACCGTTAATATCTCGACCGATGCGGATGCCGACGCCCTCACCAAAGCGCATGGCTGGGATGCGGTCGTTCAATATATGCGTTGGAAAACCATGCGCTTGGGTGAAGATCAGAAACTGCGCTGGGGGCTAGAAGAGGGCAGCCCGTTTTACAACGCGCTCCTCGAACCTGCGACCAGTTTATTCTCACCTCGCGATATGGAAATCATCATTCCCTATTTAGTGGAGCACTTTCCAACTCGCTTTGATGTCATGAAAAACTACGACGATGTAGAGCGATTGGGTAATTACGGCGTGACCACCTCAACGTTCATTGAAGAGTATGCGCTACCTACATTTGGTTGGACACGGGAGATAGCGTTAGCGCCTGGATCCGACAAGGTTTGGTTTCTGGAGACAGATAAACACAGGCTAGGCGCCTTATCACCCATTGATGGCAAGGTAACGTGGTATCCCGTTCCCCTTAAAGGTGAGCAAGGGCCGCACACCATGAACGCCGACGAAGCAGGCAATATCTGGGTTGCGCTGGAAGACAGCTTTCACATTGGCAAGCTCAATACGGTCTCCGAAGACTGGCGCCTTTACCCACCACCAGAGGGAACAAGCTTTGGTGTAACCCATGATTTTGCATTCAATAGCCAGCGCCACGTCGAACCAGACTCACGCGGTCGTATCTGGATTACCGACTTGGGTAAAAATGAGTTGTGGGCACTCAATACCGATAGCGGCGTTATTGAAACATTTCCACTCCCCATTGTCGGTGGTGAGAGCAGCTTCCACTCGTTGTTGTACGGCGCCGCCATCGACCGGTCTCGTGATCGTATTTGGTGGGCCCAATTATTTGGTGTCGCCGGCTCATTTGACACAGAGCGCGATGTAACTGATCGCATTCTTCCCTATCAGCGGGGGGAGGGCCCACGACGCTTGGCCATTGAAGACGGCGTACTTTGGGTGCCACTTTTTGGCAGTAGTGAGTTATCAAAAATAGATACCAACACCGGTCTCGAAATCGCGCGTTATCCCATACCTGACCGAGGCGGATCACCCTACGGGATCACGCTGGACAAACGCCGCAATGCCATTTGGCTGGCAACCTGTAATTCCGATCGTATCTACCGTTTTGATATCGCTGCCGGGCGCTGGCGTCACTACCCGTTGCCGAGGCGTGAGGCCTACATCCGGGTCATTGAAGTACATCCAGACACTGGCGATATCTGGACCACCTACTCGAATTTGCCAGTTGGGAAACGCGACCCCGCGGTTTGGGATACCGAGTACGCCAACAACATGATCGTGCGACTTCACCCCGGTGATTAATAGGGTGGCTGGCTAGCAGAGACATTGGATCAGCGCCGCTTCGGCGCCTAGTTCACGCAGGCCAAATACATGACTCATTATTCAAAGCAGTACCAACATCTACAACTACAACCAGGAGAACGTACTATGAGCGGAAGACTTGATGGCAAGCTGGCGCTTATCACCGGCGCAGGCTCAGGTATGGGTCGAGCGATGGCCCACCGATTTTGTCAGGAAGGTGCGCAGGTCGTTGCTGTTGATATCTCCGGCGCACAACATGACGTTGCTGACGCAGTGGGTCCTAAATGCCTACCGTTCCATGCCGATGTTTCCCAAAGCCAAGATATCCAGGCCATGTTTGCCTTCGTCGAAGAACAGCTTGGAGGCCTTGACATATTGTGTAATAACGCCGGCATCCAGGGTCCTATCGTCACAACAACCGAGTACCCGGAAGATAACTACGAGCACGTCATGGCCGTTAATGCTCGAGGCGTGTTTTTAGGCATGCGTTATGGAATTCCCCTAATTTTGCAACGGGGTGGCGGCGTAATTATCAATACCGCATCAATGGCATCCCTGGTCGCTTTTCCTCAACTTATTGCTTATTGCGCGTCAAAGGGCGCAGTACGCATGATGACCAAGGCAGCAGCAATTGAATATGCCGAGCAAAACATCAGGGTCAATTGTTTCTGCCCCGGATCCATTATGACTGGCATGTTAACGGGGATGCCTGAGGACTATGTGCAGGCAGTTATTGACGCTAACCCTGTGAAGCGTGTGGGTACTGCAGAGGAGATTGCCGATCTTGCAGTGTTCCTCGCCAGCGACGAGTCGCGATTCATTACCGGCTCTGAGATTGTCATTGATGGTGGGTACACCGCACTCTAAGCTGCACTGAGGTCACCTTGAAAAACCCGCTGCATACAGCGGGTTTTTGCGCTAAACGGTAGGTTCAGTGTGCCAGCGGGTTCGGCCGCAGCTGCACCTTGCCAACGTAGGTGCGAGGTGATTCTGAATGCATGATGGGGTCGAGCCCATTGGTGAACCACAAGCCGCGACCCTTCCATCCCGTAGTTGGGTCATCGATGCGACCATCGACGCCGCGAGTAAAGCTCACCATAGGATATGGAATTCG
>CAYPPU010000030.1:0-13365 GCA_964412695.1 uncultured Alteromonadaceae bacterium
GTTGGGCTGCTCACGCGTAATCCTCCAGCGCCGTTATCGCCAGTCTAAAGGTACTGGGTTGCTCGTTGTCCCTGTTAAGGTAAGTCAGCTCGGCACCATTGAGTTGGCATAAATCCTGGCACAAATATAACCCAAGGCCACTACCGCCTTGGGCCGTAGTGAAAAAAGGCTCAAACAAGTGTGGTAGGTTTTCCTCCGAAACCCCGACGCCATCGTCTTCGATGTCGAGGTGGTACTTCGCTAAAGCTGCATTGGCAGTGAAACGTATTCGGGCCGTGAGCGCTTGAGTTTGCGACTGGGAGTGCCGCAGGGCGTTATCCAGCAAATTAGTCAGCACGCGGCGCAAATGCTGCGGATCGAAGTCGATCTGGATTTGCCTGTCCATCAGCAGGTCGATGTTTGGTGAGTCCTGTCGTAGGGCAAGGTACTCCGCTACGAAGGTTTCCAGCCAAGTCTTCAATTCCAGCTGTTGTACCTCAGGCGGTTGGCGGCGGGAAACACTCAGCACATTATCAATGATGCCACTCACTCGCTCACAGTTTTTGACCACAATGTCAGTGAGCTGTCGTTCTTGGGATTCCCACTGTTCACGCTCGGATAACAGTTGTGAGGCGTGGCTGATGGCGGCCAGTGGATTGCGAATTTCGTGGGCAATACTGCCGGCCAATTTCCCCAACGACTGCAGCTTCAGCGTCTGCGCACGCAGTTTTACAGGGGAGTGATCCTCTAGAAATATCAAGGCGCCAAGTCCTAAACTTGAATCGGTATCGGCGAAGCTGGCGACAAGTTCCGGTGCATCAGGGTTGGGTTTAAACGGCACGCGGGACACTCGGAGTCCCTGCTTCCAGTCATTAAATTGCTGTTTCAGCGGCGGATAGAGCTGTTCAAGTGATGGTGGGAATTGGCCATCCAAGGCCAGCCATTGGTGCGCTTGCTGGTTAATGGGGTGTAATAAACCTTGATTGTCCACCCGCAGTACACCCGTGGACATGTGCAGGATGATTTCCTCATTAAGTGCTTTTAGGGCTTCTCTTTGCCGCTGTGCTTCGAGTGCTGTCGATTCGGCTTTAAAAAGTCGACCAGACAAGATCTGCACTGCCAGCGTAACCAAGAAAATGAGGGTGCCGAACATGCCCGCGGGCAACAGGCCGTTGGCGCTGCCAGTTGATTCGTACTGAAGCCAGCTCTCGCCCAATACAGCAATGACGGTAATGGCCGCGATCAATAGAGATAGCGAGCGCTGTTTTAACAATACCGCCGAAGCGGCGGCGGTGATGACATAAAACACCGAAAAGCCGCTGACGATGCCTCCCGTTGCTGTCACCACTAACGCGTTAACAAAGACGTCAACGAGTAAGAGGCCAAATGCCGCGGTCGGTGAGGTTTCGGCCCGTCGCCAGATTCCCGTTGTCAGTGGCAGGGACGTCAGTAGCAATAGGCCGCAGCCCGAAAAGTAAAGCTGGGTGTCGAGCTCGACGGTTAAGCGCCCTAGGTTGGGTAATAGAATCAGTGCCAGCAAACACAGGGCTAAACCGCTGCGGTAGTGGTTGTAAATGCGAAACAGCTGACGTGCGTCGGCTAGCGTGCCTGCGCCTGCGGCGAGGCTTGCTGACGTAATGGGCAGGGTTTGTTGTTTCGTGGTCATATCCCGCACTATAGCAGCCAAGCGGCTTTCGGGTTTATCGCTAATCCGGTATCGCTGAGGGTTACAGTCGCGGCCAAGATCGCTAAAATCGTCGGCCTTTAATTGACGAGTTATACCACTCATGAAGCTTTGCATGGCACAAGCCAATACCTTTGTCGGTGACTGGCAAGGTAACACCGACAAGATCTTGGCGGTTTGCGAGCAAGCCGCAGCGCAACACCCTGGCGCCGTGGTGGTATTCCCCGAATTGACCCTAACGGGCTATCCACCTGAAGATTTGCTGTTGCGCCCGCAGGTGGGGAGACGCACCGATGAAGTACTCGCCCACTTGTGTCAGGCACTGCCGTCAGACCTCTGGGTGATCATAGGCTATCCCCGTCGGACTGAGAGCGGCCTGTGCAACACTGCGGGGGTTATTCACGGTGGTGAGATTGTAGGTGAGTACCATAAGCAGCAGCTACCCAACTATCAGGTGTTCGACGAAGTGCGTTATTTCGTGCCGGGCAATGAGCCGTTGGTGGTGGATATTGCGGGTACCTCCATAGGGCTCACCATTTGCGAGGACATTTGGAGTCCCTTGCCGGCTGCCAAGGCTAAGGCCGCTGGCGCAACACTGCTAATTAATCTCAATGCCTCACCGTTTCACCGCGGCAAGCGCCAACAACGTCATCAAATGGTTGCTGAACGCGCGCGGGAAAATGGCTTCCCTGTTGTCTATGTCAACCAAAGCGGTGCCCAAGACGAACTGGTGTTCGACGGTGGCTCTTTTGCTGTCAATGCCAACGGCGAATTGGCAATGGCAGCTCCTGAGTTTCAGGAGGGGTGCTGGTGGTTGGACATCGAACCGGGCGCGACACCTGAGATCCGCGATGGTGAAAAAACCCAGGCTCTAGACGATCTGGCGGCCGTTTGGCAGGCGCTGGTCGTGGGTGTTCGCGATTACGTCAATAAAAACGGTTTCCCGGGGGTGGTTTTGGGATTGTCAGGCGGTATCGACTCGGCTGTCACCCTGGCTGTGGCCGTCGATGCTCTGGGTGCCGATCGCGTCCATGCGGTTATGATGCCGTTTCGTTACACCGCCTCGATGTCAATTGAAGATGCCGAAGAGGAAGCACGCATCTTGGGTATCGAGTACCGCGCTATCTCGATTGAGCCGATCTATGAAAGTTTCATGGCAGCGTTAGCCGATGAATTTGCGGGTTTGCCGGCAAATATAACCGAAGAAAACCTACAGGCGCGTGCCAGAGGTGTGTTGCTCATGTCAATTTCCAACAAGAAACATTTGTTGGTCCTGACCACGGGCAATAAGAGTGAATTGGCGGTGGGTTATTCCACCTTGTATGGCGACATGGCGGGCGGCTTTGATGTGCTCAAGGACTGCCCCAAGATGTTGGTTTACGCGTTGGCGCATTACCGCAACAGTGTCTCAGCGTGTATCCCAGAACGTGTTATTACCCGACCGCCCTCTGCCGAGTTGGCGCCGGATCAAAAAGATCAGGACAGTCTGCCCCCCTATGAGGTGCTCGATGCCATTATCGAGCACTACGTTGAGCGTGACATGAGTCCGGCTGAAATAGAGGCTGAGGGCTTTGCCAAAGATGACGTTAACCGCGTTGTGCGCTTAATTGATTTGAACGAATACAAACGCCGTCAGGCGCCGGTAGGGGTGCGCATCACCCAGCGTGGTTTTGGCCGCGATCGACGCTATCCCATCAGCTGGGCTTGGCGTAGCCACTAACCTTGGGGTTTGTAGTCAAACTGGGGTGGCTCAGGTGGATCAAACAAACCAAAAGTCATGCGGTTGATCATGGAGCGCTGTAGGCCATTTTCATCATAGAGGCTCAGGAATTCGCCCGACTCATCTAGCATGGGGTGGTCGGGGTAGTTCAAACGCAATACCGCCACACTATCCTCGGCCAAGTCCTCAAGTCCTAGTAGCAGATAGGCCTGGGCCATGATGGCGAGTCCGTCAGCCACAGAGGGGGTTTGTTGCATGTGCTCCACCACGTAGCGACCCCGGTTCAGCGCTGCCATGTAGGCGCCGCGGCGAAAATAGTAGTTGGCAATATGAATTTCATGACGGCCAATCATATTGCGCAGGTGCACCATGCGGGCTCGGGCGTCAGCAGCGTAAGGGCTGTTGGGATAGCGCGCTAGGAGTTGCGCGAATTCGGCGAAGGACTCTTTGATGTGGCTGACGTCACGCTTGGTGTCATCACTGGGCAGAATCTTACTGAAGAAATCACCTTCGATGTCGTAAGCGGCCAGCCCCTTCATATAATAGGCGTAATCAACATTGGGGTGTTGCGGATGCAGGCGAATGAAACGATCTGCTGATTCGATTGACGCTTCGAAATCATAGGCTCCGTAGTGGGCGTAGACGATTTCCAGTTGGGCTTGTTCAGCGTAGCGACCAAAGGGATAGCGACTTTCTAACAGTTGCAACGTGCGGATAGCGAGGTCGAAATTTTCGTTCTCGAGGTGCCGTTGGGCCTCAAAGTACAGCTGCTGTTCTCCCGAATCGGCAATTTCGAGGTCGTCATTGCCGAAGCAGCCGCCGAGGAGCGAGACGAGGAAAGCGGCAAGGAGAAGCCCAAGCCCTGGGCGCAGGGTAAATATCGAAGCCATCAGTGGTTAGGGTTCCGTCGTGCTAGCATGAGATCGAGACCGGATTGTACCGCCTGACGGGTCTCGGAGACAGGGGTTTAAGCGGGGCGAAAATTCGACCGTCGAGGGCGGAATTTTCCCCTCTCGATGGCAACCTTACAAAGTAACCACTGAAAGCTAGGACCGGGAGTGATTTTGGCTTCAAAAAACGACATTGCTGGTGAGCCAACCGAGGCATTGGATAGCCTAACACCTGAGAACGTCGTACAGCGGCGCGCCGTGGTGCCCTCAGATTGCCATGGGGCTCGTGTCGATCAGGTCGCCGTCCAATTGTTCCCCGGGTTTTCGCGCGCGCGTTTGCAAGGCTGGATTAACGGTGGTCAGTTAACCGTAGACGGTGAAACGGTTCGCCAGCGCGCCAAAGTGGCGGTAGAGCAGGTGCTAGAGCTCAACGCCGAGTTGCAGCCCGAGGTGTCGTGGGCTGGCGAAGAGCGCGAATTAGACATCGTGTATGAAGATGAGCACGTATTGGTGCTCAACAAGGCGGCGGGATGGGTTGTTCACCCGGCGGCGGGCCATGCCTCAGGCACCTTGGTCAACGCCTTGTTGGGCTATGCGCCAGAGCTCGAGCGACTGCCGCGGGGCGGTATCGTGCACCGGCTCGACAAAGAGACCTCCGGCATTATGGTGGTGGCGCGTTCGGTGTTGGCGCATCAATCTTTGGTGGCTCAGTTGGCGGATCGCCGGGTCAGTCGCGAATACGCCGCGGTTTGTGTTGGCGCCCTATCTGGCGGCGGCACCATTGATGCCCCCATGGCACGGCATCCCGGTGCGCGGACCAAAATGGCGGTGGTCCCAAATGGTAAACGCGCGATTACCCACTACCGCATTGCCGAGCGTTTTGGTAGCCACACCGCCTTAAAGGTGAACTTGGAAACCGGGCGCACCCATCAAATTCGTGTCCACATGGCATACCGTAAACACCCATTGATTGGTGACCCCACCTACGGCGGTCGCCCACGTATCCCTGCCGGCGCCAGTCAAGAACTTATTGATGCCCTAAGAGCTTTTCCACGTCAGGCCCTACACGCGCGCCGACTTGAGTTTGATCACCCCAAAACCGGTGAGTTAGTGGGTTTTGAGACGCCGTTGCCAGATGATCTTTTGGGTTTGCTGGCCGTGTTGCGCCGCGAAGATCCGATACTTTGAGTGCTGTGAGCCGCCCATCCCTTGCTACAGAGCTAATGCCAGGCATTGAGGCGATCGATTTGGGTATCGCCGGCGTCTCAGTGGTCACGACAACGCGCCTTGGAGGCTGCAGTCAAGGGTCCTACCATTCGTTTAACTTGGCCGCCCATGTCGATGACGCAGAAGAGGCGGTGGTGGCCAATCGCGCACGTCTCCAGCAGCTAATCGAGCCGGCGACCGAGGTGCTTTGGTTAAACCAGGTGCATGGCTCTCAGGTGGTTTCGGCTGAGCAAGCCGAGAGTCGCGTAACGGCTGATGCCAGTTACACCACAAAGGCCAATAAAGCCTGCGCCATCTTGACTGCCGATTGTCTACCGGTGGTGATTGCCGCCTTAGATGGTTCTCAGGTGGCGGCGGCCCATGCTGGCTGGCGCGGTCTGGCAGGGGGTGTATTGGAGGCTACCTTAACGGCCCTCAGCGAAGCCAATGGGAATTTGCCGCCGAATAGAATGCGAGCATGGCTCGGTCCCTGCATTGGACCCAATGCCTTCGAAGTGGGTGCCGAGGTGAGGGCGGCGTTTATAGCGTCGCAGGGCGAGCAGGCCTCTTCGTGTTTTCAGCCATGGCGGGAGCGTGAGCAAGGGGATAACACAGGGGTAGTTTATCTCGGCGATCTGGTCGGTCTCGCCGTTCAGCGGCTCGCCAATGCAGGTATCGACGATGTGCTTGTCGATGGTCGTTGTACGGTCGCTAATCCCGAAACGTTTTTCTCCTATCGCCGCGACGGCAAAACCGGGCGAATGGCAACCCTTGCCTGGTTAAATCCCTAAGCGTGTCGTGCCATCTGGGCGCTTATTGCACAGGCCATTTTGACGCTTGTCACCCTAGCGGTAAAAACCCCACTTGAAATCCGGCTTTTGGCCACCACATCAGGTAATGACTCAACGACACCTGATGGACCAGGTAAGGGAAAAGCACGATGCGAATGGAAAAACTCACCAATCCGTTACAACAGGCGCTGGCGGATGCGCAGTCTCTGGCCGTAGGCCGCGACCATGCCAATATCGAGCCGGCCCACATTTTAAAGGCGTTACTAGAGCAGCAGGGCGGCAGTACACGGCCGTTGCTGCGAAAGGCGGGTGCTGACACAGCGGCATTAGCCAGTGCGCTAGAGGGTTTGATCACCGCACTGCCCACGGTTTCCGGTGGCAGCGGCGATGTCCATATCTCTCAGGACACGATCCGCCTAATGAACCGTGCCGACAAGCAGTCTCAGGAGCGCGGTGATGCCTTCATCAGTTCCGAGATGGTCATCTTGGCCATGCTCGATAGTGGCTCACCCTTAGTCAAAACCTTGGAGCAGGTTGGGCTGAATCGCGCGGTGTTGAGCCAGGCGATCAGTGATATACGCGGGGGCGAGGCGGTGAATTCTGCTGATGCGGAAACCGCTCGACAAGCCTTAGAAAAATACACCATCGATCTGACAGCGCGCGCCGAAGCGGGCAAGCTTGATCCGGTGATTGGTCGCGACGATGAGATTCGCCGAACTATTCAGGTGTTACAGCGTCGCACCAAAAATAACCCCGTGCTCATCGGTGAGCCGGGTGTGGGTAAGACCGCCATCATTGAAGGTCTGGCTCAGCGCGTGATTAACGGTGAGGTGCCCGAGGGTTTGAAAGACAAGCGCATCTTGTCTTTGGACCTGGGGGCATTGTTGGCCGGTGCCAAATTTCGCGGCGATTTTGAAGAGCGCTTAAAAGCCGTATTAAACGAGCTTTCTAAAGAGGAAGGCCGTGTCATCTTATTCATTGACGAGCTGCATACCATGGTTGGCGCCGGTAAAGCCGAAGGATCGATGGATGCCGGCAATATGCTCAAGCCGGCGCTTGCTCGGGGCGAGCTGCACTGCGTGGGTGCGACCACGCTCAATGAGTATCGCCAATACGTTGAAAAAGATGCAGCACTCGAGCGCCGCTTCCAAAAAGTGCTGGTGAATGAGCCCTCAGAAGAAGACACCATCGCGATTTTGCGCGGACTCAAAGAGCGCTACGAAGTACACCACGGCGTGGATATTACTGACAGTGCCATTATTGCTGCCGCGCGACTCAGTCAGCGGTACATCACCGACCGTCAGCTACCCGATAAAGCCATTGATTTAGTGGACGAGGCGGCGAGTCGCATTCGTATGGAGATTGATTCCAAGCCCGAGTCCATGGACCGATTAGAGCGCCGTCTCATTCAGTTGAAGATCGAGCGCGAAGCGGTGAAGAAGGACACTACTGAGGCGGCCAAGAAGCAGGTGGCACTGCTCGACGAGCAAATTGACGTTATCGAGCGGGAATACGCCGACTTGGATGAAATCTTAAAAGCCGAGAAAGCAGCCGTGCAAGGGACAGCGCGGATTAAAAGCGAGATTGAGCAGGCCAAGATGGATTTGGAAGCGGCACGTCGCGCCGGAGATCTGACGAAAATGTCAGAGATTCAGTATGGCTTGTTACCCGAGCTGGAGCGCTCCTTGGCGCTTGCCGATACCGATGAGCAGACGCCCACTCAGTTGTTGCGCAATCGCGTAACCGAAGAGGAGGTGGCCGAAGTGGTCGCGCGTTGGACCGGTATTCCCGTGGCTAAAATGCTCGAAGGCGATCGCGACAAGTTGTTGCGTATGGAATCGAGTCTGCACGAGCGTGTTGTCGGTCAGGATGAGGCGGTGACGGCAGTTTCCAATGCGGTGCGACGTAGCCGCGCGGGTCTGTCTGACCCCAATCGACCCAATGGTTCATTTTTGTTCCTGGGCCCAACCGGGGTGGGTAAGACGGAACTGTGCAAGTCCTTAGCCGAGTTTCTGTTTGATAGTGACCAGGCCATGGTGCGCCTAGATATGTCGGAGTTTATGGAGAAGCATTCGGTTGCGCGTCTGATTGGCGCACCACCCGGATACGTGGGTTACGAGGAAGGCGGTTACTTAACCGAGGCGGTGCGTCGGCGCCCGTACTCTCTCTTGTTATTGGATGAGGTAGAAAAAGCGCACCCAGACGTGTTCAACATTTTGCTGCAAGTTTTGGAAGATGGCCGATTAACCGACGGTCAGGGACGCACGGTTGATTTCCGTAATACGGTGGTGGTGATGACCTCTAATTTAGGGTCGGATCTGATTCAGGAGCAGGCCGATACCGACTACGACACCATGAAGAATTCGGTCATGGCAGAGGTCGAGCAACATTTCAGGCCCGAATTTATTAACCGTATTGACGAGTCGGTGGTGTTCCATGCCCTAAAGGCCGAGCAAATCCGGGGTATTGCGACTATTCAGTTGCAGGGGTTGCGTCAGCGATTACGCGACCGCGACCTGGATATTGAGTTATCAGATGCGGTTCTGGATCACCTGGCCAGTGTGGGCTTCGATCCGATTTATGGGGCACGACCCTTAAAACGGGCGATCCAACAGTGGGTAGAGAACCCGCTTGCTCAGGCTATTTTGCAGGGGGATTTTGAACCCGGCGATACCATTGAGGCAGTCCTTGAAGATCAGACGTTGGCCTTTCATCGGAAATCACAGGCGCAGGCGGCTTAACCAACAGTGGTTAGGGCGAGGTACTCTGTGTGGGTGGTGGCCGATTGATTCTTTGCTCTACGGAAAGGTTCGGTGCACTCGGTCGACGGTTCGGGGCCTGCGCTGAAGCCAGTCGCTTGTGAGCGAAGCCCACAGGAGCATGGGCGTTGGTCGGTCAGAACGGCATTAAAGAGCTGGATTGAGAGTTAGCTTGTATCCGGGCGCGGCGCGGACCCTGGTTGGTCTCCACGGGTAAGTGCCTGTTCAATGAACCCGCCGTGAGGCGGGTTTTTTGTCTGGCAGTTTATGGGCGCCGCTAAAGTGCACTTTTGTGGCGGCATTGCTTTTATCCTGAATGCGCTGATCGGGCATTGGCCCTTAGCGATAAAAAACCATGCTAAGTGTCCAGAGATGATTTATTTGCTGCGCTTGGGTCCTAGTATCTGGTGCCTCAGAGTCAACGACAGCTCACAATGGATGATTGGCACCTCAGGTTAAAGGCCCGAGTCGGCAGCAGGCTGCTGCTTTCTTCGAGTGCTTCCTCGCGTCGTGCAACGCGTTGTTGGCGGTGTGCCGTACTAGCAAAGATTCAACCCCGACGACTCGGACATAGTGTTCGCGGTTTCTCACTGATTGAGCTCCTCAGCGTGTTGGCAATTGCCGGCATTTTATTAGCCCTCACTTTGCCCAGTTACGAGCACTACCGGATGCGCGTTCGGGAGCAAACCGCCGCTCTGGCGTTGTTAAAGCTAGCCGATAACCAATGGCAAGCTAAGTCAGTACAGGGGCATTTTATGCAGCGCGATGAGTTATTGATCAGGTGTCCTCTCGACAGCGCGCTGGCGGAGCATTACCGGCTTCGCGCCGAGGTATCGTCCGATGGTTCGAGTTTTGAACTGGTGCTTGAAACCCACAGTAATGGCAGTGCAGCTCGTGCCATTGGTTTAGACAGTCAGGGTCGAAGGTTTCCCCCCGGAGTCTGGCCGTGAGTGTGTTGTTGGATGTGATGCTGGCGGCCGTATTGTCGGTGGTCGGCTTTGCCAGCCTGTTTCAGCTTTCAGCGGAACAATCAGAGGCGTCCAGTCAGGCGACATCGCGCTTGACTGCTTTGTCGGCACTTTATGACCTGGAGGGTCGTATGCGTGTTACTGACTGGCAGGTGGCTGACTCGCCAGCGATGGCACTTGATTGTCACGTTGAGACACCCGATTGGTTTTTGGGCTGGTGTCAACGCTGGGGCATGCCGGGTGATGTGGCTGTCGGTTTTACGGCGATTTCTGTTGTGGCATCAGCGGGGCAAGTGAAGTCGGTCTGGACATCTCATCGCGCGGATCGCACACAGGCTTGGCGGCAGGTCCACAGCTGGACGCGTGCCCGGTAGAGGGTTGAATGAGTACGGGACACTGGCTCTGCGGCCCATGAATGGTCAGGCGTGTCAGCGAGGCGTTTCGTTGGTGGCGGTGCTGGTGGCGACAGCCTTGGGTGTGACGTTGTTGTCAGCGATAGCGGCAACGGCGGTGGGGCTTGTGGTGACATCCCAACACCGAAATGACGAGGCACAGTTGTTATCGCGGTCGCTCTTTATGCTGCGGCTGCTGCATGCTGATTTATCGGCGGCTGCGGTGAGTCCCTTTGTCCTTACGCACACAGAGGATGTCTGCAGTGATCCGCTGACACAGGGCTTTTTAGGGCTTGTTCGGGTTGAGGCGGTAGAGACCGCACCGTGTTTGTTCACAGCGAGCGCTGCATCTGGGCAATCGGTCTGGGTTCTGGATACGCTGCGTCGGTGCAAGCCCGAAGATTGCGCGGGAACCCCGCTGGCAGAGTTGCCGACAGCATTTTGGTGTGACGGGCAATGGGCGCTTCGCCTGCGGCGAGAGCGGGGCGCATTGGGGTGTATAGATATCGCCATGGGCATGGTTTGGCAGCGCCGTGCCTTTCACCTCAGAAATTATGCGTGGCAGGCGGGTGATGGTGGCAGTGCTGTGATGGTTCGCCAGTTTAATCCTGAAACCAAACAATTTGGTCGCGCTGAAATGTTGCTTCAGGGGGTTCGCGCATGGAGGCTCGACACTCAAGCAGTGGCAGGTTTTTGCCAGGAATCGAGCAATGCCGGAGCAATGTGCGGCTATGAAGCGGCGCATCTGCAGTTACTGTTGGAGGGGGAGATGACACTGCCATTTTATTATCGCGCCGCGTTCCCTGCGGATTGGCCTTACCAAATTGGTTCGGCCTCCGATCGTCGGTATCGCGCGCTGGATTTTACAGTAGCCTTGGGCTCAGCTCTCGGTGTCTAGTTGTCTAGGGGAGCCCTCGGGCATGTCATCACCAAGATGCAGGCAATCAAAAAATACCCGCGGCTTTGTTCATTTGGTGGCGGTCATGATGTTGTTGTCCATTGTATTGTTACAGCTCTTGGCCACCCGCGAGTTGTTATTGTCCGTGCACATGGCGCTGGGCGCACAGGTGGCACCCGCCGACCAAGAAGCCTGAGTTAAAAGGCTTGGGTGGGTCAGGCAGGCTGGCCTGGCTAAGGGGCTGGTTTTTGGGGTCTAACATCGGCATTTGTTCCAGTCGACCCAGCCGATTTCAGTTGCAGGTTTTTGGGGGCAGTCTTGGGCCCGGGGGGCGTTGACGGCCCCAATGACCCTGTTACTCTCTAGCTTTAGGCCTGGGGCATGGGAGCCCTCCTAAATTGCGTTGCAAAATGCGAATAAGCCGAGTAGTCTCAACCTCGACGGGCGTGATTTACTTGGGTAAGTCGACAATCAGGCAGTTAGGAGCGTAATTCGTGTTTAACAGTGTTCCCCCGAAAAAAGCCGATCGCGACAGCGGCTTCACCTTGATAGAACTCATGATCGTGATTGCTATCGTGGGCATCTTGGCGGCAGTCGCGTACCCTGCCTATACCAGTCATGTGATCAAGGCCAATCGCGCGGCGGCACAATCGTTCATGCTGGAGGTTGCCCAGCGGCAGCAGAACCACATGATGAACAGCCGCACTTACGCCACATCGTTAACCGAACTCGGCTTGTCGCTGCCCGATGATGTTACCGGTTTGTATGCTCTAGACAGTGTCACCTTGGGTGTTGACGACGGTCCTCCTCCCAATTTCACGCTGCAACTTAATCCGGTAGCAGGCTCCATGCAGGCCGATGACGGCTCGCTCTGTATCAGTAACGCCGGTGCCCGCACGCGCCATTGCCAATCGGGCGGCACCGCGGAGTCCTGGTAACAATGCGTGCAAGAGGCTTCACTTTAATCGAGCTCATGGTGGGGCTCGCGGTGATGTCCATTTTGCTGCTAGTGGCGGTGCCGTCGTTTTCGAATTTATTGGCTGAGCAGCGGCTTCGGCAGGTCAGTCAAGAGCTGCGCTCGACTCTGGCGCTGGCACGTTCTGAAGCGGTCAAGCGCAATCAATCGGTGATCGTGCTACCGCGGAGCGGCGACTGGTCCCAAGGCTGGTGTCTGGAGAGTGATGCCAGTGACGCCGCGTGTGGTGCTGCGCCTTTGAGCGAATTCGTTTTGGAGGGCTCGACCTCATTGACTGCAGAAGACGGGCTGTCCTCGGTAACGTTTAACGCCTGGGGGCGTGCCAGTAACTGTCCGCGATTTCAGCTGCAAACAGTATCGGGCTCCGGTAGGTGTCGAGTGTGTTTATACGTGGAGAATGATGGACGTATTACGGCCGAGTCGGGGACATGCAGCAGTGCCTGTCCCGGCGCTGAAACCGCTAACGCGTGGTCGGGAGCCTGCGGATCATGAGGTCATCTCCTCAACTCCAGAGCGGGTTTACGCTGATTGAGGTATTGATCGCCTTTGTCATTATTGCAATTGGACTTACCGGGCTGGCGGCGTTGCAGATAAGCACCATGAACAATCAGTTTGAGGCCTATCAGCGCGCCCTGGTCACGTCGTTGGTGGATGATATGGCGACGCGGATTCGCAGCAATCCGGTGGCCGCTGTGGCTGGGGAGTACACCGCTGCTAGCGGTTACGGTTTAGAAGACCCACTGCCGGATTGTTCGGCAGAAACCGGAGCAGCGCGCGATTTATGCGAGTGGAGTAGTTTAATTGCTGGTGTGGCGGTAACGGAGGCAGGTGAAAATCGTGCGGCGCCGTTAAACGCGCAAGGGTGCATTGGAGCAGGCTCTGCCAGTGGCAGCGGTGAAACTGTGATTCGGGTGACGGTGGCATGGCAGGGGATTGTGACTTCGATGGCACCCTCGGTGTCTTGCGGTGAAGATGCCTTTGGTGACGAGTCGTACCGGCGCGCGATCTTTCGCGATGTGGCGGTGCGCTGATGTCGGTTACGTATTCGAATAAGTGCTCCGCGTCACCCCTATCTCGCCGTGGTGCTGATGGTGGCGCTGAT
>CAYPPU010000030.1:13465-29361 GCA_964412695.1 uncultured Alteromonadaceae bacterium
TCGGTATGCGACGGCACCGCTTTAGTAACCCCCTTGGCAATGTCTTATCCGGCTGCGACTCGGTCGCACAGCGTCAGTCCGCTAGTTCGCCGTCTTGGAGCGGCAAAACGCGCGCGGGGCTTTGGCATTGTTGAATTAATGATTGCCTTGTCTCTGGGGCTGGTGGTGATTTTGGGAGTGACCACGCTATTTACCGATACCAGTCGCGCGCTATCGGATATTAATCGCTCGGGACGCCAGTTGGAGAGCACGCTATTCGCAGTGGATTTACTGGCTACGGAGTTGGGTCTTGTGGGCTACTGGGGTGAGGCCCGCTACCCGGTAGATGCCAAAGACCCCGCGACCGGCCCCTTTCGGACAGGAGAGGATATGGATTTGGCTGACGTATCGTCTATGACTATGACCTCTCTTCCGCCGGCCTGTATTGGCAGTGGGGCTACGGTCTCGGGTACCCCCGATGACGAGAAAGCCGAGCTCGGCTGGGCCATGTCATGGCCGGTGTATTCGGCCACCGGTGCCGATCTAGAGGCGGAGTTAACAGCTGATACCTGCGAGACGGCCACCAGTACCCCGAGGGCGGGGTCTGAGTTTGTAGCTATTCGGCGAGCATCCACTTGTGCCATGGGTAGCACAGGTTGTCCCGATTACGATGGCAGTTTTTATCTGCAGACCAATGGCTGTTACGACGAAAATGCGCGCCTTACCGGTGGCGAGATTAAATTGTATAGCGTGACCGCGGCGAACGTGAGCAGCACGATGGACTATATGGGCCAAGCTTGTGATGGTAGTGTCGCTGCCCCAATCTACCGTTATCAGTCTCGCATTTATTATGTTGATCAAAACGATGTGCTGGTGCGCTTGTCTCTAGAGCAAAGCAGTGCCGATATGGTGTATGTGCGCGAAAACTTGGTTGACGGTGTTGAGCTGTTGCGTTTTGAGTGGTTAGTGGACAGTTCAGGTGATGGAAGTTACGACAGTATTTCGCGCGCTCCAGCAGCCGGCGAGTGGGCTAATGTTGTGGGGGTGAAAATATGGATTGTCACCCGGGCGAATCTTGAGGAGCCGGGTTATACCGATACCCGCGTTTATACCGTGGCAGGTGAGTCGTGGACCGTGCCGTCGGGCAACGAGGGCTATCGGCGCCTGTTGCAATCCCGTACCGTCGAATTGGTGAATGTGGGGGCGCGACGGCGATGAGGCATCTTAGATTGCAACGCTTGCAGCGCGGGGTGGTACTGGTAATTACCTTGATCATGCTGCTACTGGTGACGCTTATGGGGACGGTCTCGGCCAATCTTATTCAGACCAACTTGAAAATCGTTGACAACATTGAGGCCCGCAGTGCCGCGCGCAATGCAGCGCTCACCGCCATACAGGAGGCCATTGTCACGCCCGGTTTTCTAGAGGGAACTAAGGCGTTTGTGGTGAGTTGTAATAGCGATACCTACTCGCGCTGTCTGGATTTGACAGGTAACAATATCGAGGAAGACATAGTGATCAGTCTCAGCCAACCCCAATGCGTTACCACGACACCGGTTCGCAATGCGGAGCTAGACGTGTTTGGTAATGCCGAGGACGCCAGTTGTTATCAGCCCGGCCGCTATTCACTGTGCGCGGATGCGCTGTGGGAATTTGACGTGTTGGCAACCGACAGTGTTACCGGTGCGCGCGTACAAATTCGGCAAGGGGTAGAGACCCGAACATCGATCAATTTGTTGGCGTCAGCTTGTAATTGAGGGTACGTCATCGTGACTGGCAGGAGGCTATTCATGAAAGGTTTTAAGCGTGGTTTGCCTTGGGTGCTAGCACTGGCACTGGGGATAAATTCGGTTAAAGCAGAAGATATTGATTTGTTCGCTAGTGGCCTGACGGCGGCAGCGGCCGATGACTCTTTGCCCAACATCATCTTTGTCTTGGATAACACCACCAACTGGAGTCGATCCTTCGATGGTGGCGGCGGTGCGACTCAGGGTCAGGAAGAAGTCCGCGCTATTCGTGAAACCCTCGAGGCGTTGCCGGCAGATACCGCGTTAAACGTCGCGATAATGGAGTTTGGCACAGCGACCGGATCGGGTAATGCCAATGGCGGTTTTGTACGCTGGGATTTGCAGCCCTATCCCGATACCCAAACCGAACTCTTTAGGTTACTGGATTACATGTATGACAACGTGGGCGATACCGCGGAAAAAATTAACCAGGAGGCCTACGGCAACTTGATTGCCGACGTGTACAACTATCTCGCCGGCGAGCAGCAAAGCACCTTGGATTACGGTGGCGCCAACGCCGATTCTAGTGTGGCCGATGCCGATGCCTACAGCACAACCTATACCACCTTTCGCTCGCCGCTTACTGAGGCCGATGTCTGTGCTGAGACCTATGTCATTTTTGTCTCCAATCCCACCGGCAGCTTTCCGAAAACCGATGCCATTGGTGGTGATCATCCGAGTTCCGATGCGTTGAGCACGCTGTATGCGGATTTGGGCTTGTCGGTACCCAACGGCTTATCCGGAGACGGTACGGCCGGACTGATGATGCCCGAATACGAATTGGCCACCACAGCGGGCGGCAGCAGTAACGATATTTCCTTGGGCTACAGTGAACAGTGCTATCTGGCGGCGGATTGCGACGCCGGTGTCGTGGCCAATGCAAGTGAGAGCGCCGATATTCAAGCCGCTTGTGTCGACGCCGCTGCCGGCTGCTTCTGTGCCACGGGCGGATCCACGCGCTCGCGCACCGCGCCAGGCGGCAGCACCTGTCCAGGTTCGGGCAGTAATAAACAATATAGCTACGAAGTCTTTGTCCCTGACGCGGCAGTCAGTACCTACGAGCCCACGGGAGACGAGGTCGATGGTGCAGATTACAACCTAGACGATTGGACTAAATTTCTAAAAGAGTATGGCGTTCCACTGACTATCGCGGGGGAGGACGGTGCTGACGATTACGTCACCCGAGTACCCGTTACCACTTACACCATTGATGTTTTCCCTGAGGGCGATGGCGTCGAGCTTTACTCGGCATTGTTAGACTCCGCTGCCGAGCAGGGGGGTGGCTACCGTCAGGAGGCCAATAGCTTTGAGGCCATAAAAACGGCCATGTCGCGCATCTTTGGCGATATCATCGATATCAATACCTCGTTCGCGGCGGTAACCCTACCCCTTAGTGCCACCAACCGGGCACAGGCTGAAAACAAGGTTTTTGTGGGGATGTTTCGGCCCGCCTCCCAACGTAAACCGCGCTGGTTAGGTAACCTCAAGCAATATCAGTTGGCGCTGTTTAACGGCCAGATCGAACTGGCGGATGTTAATTACAATCGAGCAATTAATCCGCAAACGGGTTTTGCCCAGTCCTGCGCCACCAGCTTTTGGACCGAGGATACCAGCGACGTTGATTCGGCTACCGCGGGCGAGCAACCCTATTTTGACGGTCTGGGCTTAGATCCCAACCCGGTGAGTGAGTGTGCTTCAGATTTCCTGAATGGCCGCAACGTGTTGTCGGACTCCCCTGACGGTCCATTCGTGGAAAAAGGCGGTGCGGCGCAGCAAATTCGCAACCAAGTATCGGGTGCTAGGAGCAGTAGTAGAACTTTGCTGATTGAGTCGGGTGGGAGCTTGCGCGCGCTCGCGTCCAGCGATTTTTCAACGGCCGAATTCTTTGACTATCTACAGGGCGGCGACCCCGGTTTACAGGGTGGCGATCTGTATGTTGACGACGGCTCCGGTGCCTACATCGACAACCCAAGATTGAGCACTGCTGAAATAATGCCGGCTGAGGGGCTGCGCGCGACCATTCACGGCGACATTGTGCACTCACGACCGCTGACCATTAGCTACGGTCCCAAGGCGTCTGGTGACGGCACCGAATTCCGCATTTTTTATGGTGCTAATGACGGCCTGTACAGGGCGCTTGACCCCGATACCGGGGAAGAGGATTGGGCGTTGATAGCGTCTGAGCACACCGATGGTATTGAGCGCTTGTACCGCAATACCCCTACGATCAATTACTACGGACTGGATGCGTCCCTAGGTAGCTCAATAGGGGCAGAGGACAAGGACTACTTCTTTGACGGTTCAACGGGCGCCTACACGGTATATAACGGCGATAACGAATTGACTGAGGGTTATATCTTCCCGACCATGCGTCGCGGTGGCCGAATGGTATACGGCTTGGATATTAGTCCAACCGGTGCTGCCGGTACGCCACCGAGTAGTCCAACACTAATGTGGAAAGTGGGCTGCCCCAATTTAGATAACGACACCGGTTGTACCAGTGGCTTTTCGGGTATTGGTCAGACCTGGTCTACACCGGTGACGGGCGTCGCTGCAGGCTGGGATTCAGGCGAGTCGCCGGTAGTGATTTTTGGCGGTGGCTGGGATACCTGCCTGGATGATGACACCGCCGCTTTTCCTTCAAGTTGTTCCAAGGGCGCGGCGCTGTACGTAGTCGATATGGCTACAGGCAATCTTATTGGTCGTTATGCTACCGATGAGCCGGTGGTGGCTGAAGTTTCTCCCGTGGATATTGACGGCGATGGTGCTATTGATTTTGTCTATGCCGCCGACGCTGGCGGTAGTCTCTATCGGTTGTCATTGGGGTATCTGACGGGTAGCGCAGCGACGGGCGCAGTGACTTTGGATTCGGCCGATTGGTTCATCACTAAGATCGCTGAGGCCAGTTCCAGTGAAATACGTTTCATGAATAAGCCGGTAGTGGGGGAATTGGGTAATTATGTTTTCGTCACCGTGGGAACGGGCGATCGAGAGCGACCGTTACAGGTGAACTACCCCTATGACAGTGACGTCACTAACCGGTTCTACGTATTCTTGGATCGGCCCTTTCCCCATCTCTCGGGCGAGACCGATGTCGCGTCGCGGGCGAGCATCAACCTTGATGGCTCCACCATGCTAAATGCTGCTACGGGGTTGGCGGCGGGTGAGACGCTGTTGGATTTCGACGGTTGGTATCAAGAGTTGGCAGACAGGGGAGAGCAGATCGTTAACCAATCGGCTATCAGTGGCGGTTACGTGTTCTTTAACAGCTTTCAGCCAGAGGGTGGTAGCCGCGGACAGTGCTCCAATCTGGGCACATCCAAGGCCTATCGCATACCGTTGTTTGCGCCCGAATATGACGATGGCGAGGAATATGGCCAGGGTATTCCCATTCCACCCATCATTGTTACTGTGGATTTGGATTCCAATGAGCCAAGCTGCACCTCGGGTTGCGGCGAGGGTGAGATTACGGAGGAGGTGGTCACTGTGTGCATCGGCTGTGAGGGTTTTGATCCCATTGAGATTGAACCGGTGATCAGCGAGGGTATGACCGAGGCGTTCCGCGTCGAAAATATGGATGCCCAGTAAGCGGGTTGCGCACTATCATCTACCCGCGTGTGATCGTTTGGCTTTGCTTGGACAGCTTATCTGGGTAAAACCCTAGCAGTTGGCTGCCACCACGTTTCGCGCCGTCTCGAGTTGCTGGGCGCGCTCTTCATCGGTCATAAATCGCACCTCGTCGTCCTGTTCTACTCTAATCCGTGGAAAGGTTTCCAGTTTGAAGACGTTATCCCGCGCTCGCTCGCAGAGTTCGGGGCGTTTTTCAATGACAACGGTAGCGGCGGGCAACTCGGCCACGAGGGTTTTGGAATTTGGCGCGGCATCGCCATCGGGCGGCGCTGAGGTGTTGTTTTGCCCCCTTCTGTCGACCCCGTAACGGGCATTATTGAGGGTCGTGTAGGGTACGCCATGGGGTGGGGCGCGATCACTGATTACCGGATTTCCAGCGGCGTCGTTCCATCGATACAGCACCGTTTCGGCAAAGATACTCTCGGAGACGGCAAAGCAGGCAGCCGCTAGGCAAAGTGCACGTGCTGTGGCTTTCAACATATCGACTCCTGTTCGGTATTAGGAAGCAATGCCAGCTCATAGGCGTTGCCATCGGTTGTCTACGGCATGACGCTAGCGACGCTCTGGGTCCGTAACAATATCAATACTGGGTATTTATGCCACCTAATGCGCTCAATTGTTGACTTTACGCGCTCTTCCTACCGATACTCCGCCCCGTCACGCGAGCGGCAACGGTTATTGGTGAGTACCCTCACCCTCTGACCCACCCTAAAAACGGGATAGTTTTCAGGGCTGTTTGCGGGTTCCGTAACGTGCGCTCAGCGCATCTCGGGCTCGACACTGCGCTACCTCGCAGGGCGACCGAACACGGGTTTCGTGATCGATTTTCCGGCGTGGTTTACCGAATCGATCCGGCCAGTGTTTCGTGGGACAGCATGCGGCGGTGGAGCAGAGCCCAGGCTCTCGATTCCTCGTCATTGTGGACACCCATGAGTTGGGAGCGAGTTATGGATATGCTTTCTGGCGGAGAGATGCTCATCCGCGCACTGGAGGACGAGGGCGTTGAATACGTCTTTGGCTATCCGGGCGGTGCGGCATTGCACATCTACGATGCCCTTTTTAAAGCCGATTCGGCACCTCATATTTTAGTTCGACACGAGCAGGCAGCGACCCACGCGGCCGATGGCTATGCCCGTGCGACCGGTAAGCCCGGCGTGGTATTGGTCACTTCAGGCCCTGGCGCGACGAATGCTATTACCGGTATTGCCACCGCTTACATGGATTCGATTCCCATGGTGGTACTGTCGGGGCAAGTACAGAGTCACCTTATTGGTGAAGACGCGTTTCAAGAGACCGACATGGTGGGAATCTCGCGCCCCATTGTGAAGCACAGCTTCATGGTGCGACGTACCGAAGAGATCCCGTCCATTGTTAAAAAGGCGTTTTATATCGCCACCACCGGTCGACCGGGTCCAGTGGTTGTGGACATTCCCAAAGATTTGACGCACCCCGAACACAAATTCGAGTATCACTACCCTGAATCGGTGAGTCTGCGTTCTTATCAACCCGCTCAGCGCGGTCACAGCGGCCAAATTCGCAAGGCGGCACGGCTGCTGCTTTCTGCTAAGCGACCGGTGATTTATACCGGGGGTGGCGTTGTTCAGGGTGAAGGCTCTGAGGCCCTGACGCGGTTGGCGCGGCGCTTGAATTATCCTGTGACCAACACATTGATGGGTTTGGGCGGCTACCCCGGATCTGACCGTCAGTTCTTGGGCATGCTGGGTATGCACGGGTTCTATGAGGCCAACATGGCGATGCATCACAGCGATGTGATCTTGGCCGTGGGTGCGCGCTTTGATGACCGTGTGACCAATACCGTCAACAAATTCTGTCCCGGCGCAAAGATTATCCACATCGATGTCGATCCGGCATCAATCGCCAAGATTGTGCCGGTGGATATCCCCATCGTAGGTCCAGTTGATGTGGTTCTTGAGGACTTGGACAGGCAGCTTGAAGAGCAGATCGCCGCCAGCGAGCGCCCGTTGCCCGATGCGGAAGCGATTTCAGAGTGGTGGCAGCAAATCGATAGCTGGCGTGAAGCCCATGGTCTCTGGCACGGGCGACGCTATGGCGACAGTGATTTGGTCATGCCCCAGGATGCGATCAAATGTTTGTACGACGTAACCGGAGGCGACGCCTATGTAACCTCGGACGTAGGTCAGCACCAAATGTTTGCTGCGCAGTACTACAAATATGACAAGCCACGCCGATGGATCAACTCGGGTGGTCTGGGCACCATGGGCTTTGGCTTGCCTGCGGCCATGGGAGTCAAGTTCGCTTTCCCCGATGCCGACGTCGCCTGCGTCACGGGCGAGGGCAGTATCCAGATGAATATTCAGGAGCTCTCGACCTGCACCCAGTACAAGCTGCCGGTCAAAATCATCAATTTGCGCAATAACTATTTGGGTATGGTCAAGCAGTGGCAGGACATGCAGTACGAAGGCCGCTATTCCGAGAGCCATTACGCGGCGTCGCTACCGGATTTCGTGAAACTGGTGGAATCCTACGGTCACGTGGGTATCCGCGTTGAAAACAAGAACGATTTAGAAGGTGCCATGCGTGAAGCCTTCGCGATGAAAGATCGTTTGGTGTTTATGGATATCTTCGTCGAGCCCCATGAGCACGTGTACCCCATGCAAGTTGCCCCCAACGGTGCCATGAAAGATATGTGGCTCAGCAAAACGGAGAGAACCTGATATGCGCCATATTCTGTCTGTATTGCTAGAGAACGAACCGGGTGCTTTGTCGCGCGTGGTGGGCTTGTTCTCCCAGCGCGGATACAACATTGAGACCTTAAACGTGGCACCCACCGATGACGAGTCGTTATCGCGGGTAACCGTAACCACCCGGGGTGACGAGCTTAAGATTGAGCAAATCACCAAGCACCTCAATAAAATTGTCGACGTGGTCAAGGTGGTAGATCTCACCGAGGGCGCTCACGTCGAGCGTGATTTGCTATTGGTGAAAGTCCGGGCTGTAGGGCAGCAACGCGATGAAGTGAAGCGCACCACCGATATCTTCCGAGGCCAGATCGTGGATGTGGGTCCCAGTACCTACATTATTCAGTTGACGGGCCCCACCGATAAGTTGGATTCCTTTTTGGCCGCCTTGGGCGATACCGATGTATTAGAGGTGGTTCGGTCAGGGGTGGCTGGCTTGGCTCGTGGCGAGAAGGTGTTGGTGCCATGAGTGCGGTTACCATCTATCACAATCCGCGTTGCTCCAAATCGCGACAAACGCTGGCGCTATTGGAAGATCGGGGCATCACGCCCGAGGTTGTGCTGTATCTCGAGGCGCCACCGAGCCCAGAAATCCTTGCCGGGCTCATTGCCAAACTGGGTGTCACGCCTTGGGCGCTGCTGCGTCGCGGTGAGGCCGAGTTCAAAGCATTAGGGTTGAATCAAGATATGAGCGACGAAGCCCTCATTGATGCCATGGTGAGTCACCCCAAGCTTATTGAGCGACCTATTGTGGTAGTGGGTAATCGAGCGGCCTTGGGTCGGCCCCCGGAGCAGGTGCTCGATCTATTACCCTGAGAGTGAAGCGTAACGATGGAGGCCAAGATGTTAGCCTCCATCGTTACTGACCTTATGTAGTGCCCACAAAAAAGCCGCTGCAGTCCAACAACTGCAGCGGCTTTTTGTTTCTCAGGCGTTAGATAAGCGGTGCAATCACCAAGCTTACGATCGCCATCACATTGATCAGGATGTTCATCGAGGGCCCAGAGGTATCCTTGAAGGGGTCACCCACGGTGTCACCCACCACGGCGGCGGCGTGAGTATCAGAACCCTTGCCGCCTAGATTGCCTTTCTCAACATACTTCTTGGCGTTATCCCAAGCACCACCGGCGTTAGCCATCATGAGCGCCATTAGCACACAGCCCAGTAGACCACCGGCCAGCATGCCGCCCAGAGACTCAGGACCCAAACCAAAGCCCACCAGTACCGGAGCCGCTACGGCTATGGCGCCCGGAATGATCATACGCTTGAGTGCTGCCGTGGTGGCGATATCAACACAGCTCGCGGTATCGGGTTCTGCGGTACCTTCCAACAGACCCGGGATCTCGCGAAACTGGCGGCGGATCTCGTTAATCATGTCAAAGGCGGCCTCGCCCACAGCTGTCATGGTGATCGAGGAAATCAAGAACGGGATAGTACCGCCGATAAAGACACCCACCAGTACTTTTGGATCGGACAGTAGCAGGGTGAAGCCCTCGTTATGCAGCGCCACGGTCTCAACGAACGCTGCAATGATGGCCAGAGCAGCAAGCGCCGCCGCACCGATGGCAAAGCCCTTGCCAATGGCTGCGGTGGTGTTACCTACCTCGTCCAGTCCATCGGTGATTTCGCGAGTTTCTTTACCCATGCCGGCCATCTCGGCGATACCGCCGGCGTTATCAGCTACGGGACCGTAGGCGTCGATGGCCATCGTGATACCGACCGTGGCTAGCATGCCTACAGCGGCGATACCCACGCCATACAGGCCAGCGAGATGGGTCGAGATAAAGATGATGGCGGCCAAAAATAGAATCGGCGCGACCACCGACTCCATACCGATAGCCAAGCCCGTGATCATGACCGTGGCCGGACCCGTCTCGCCAGATTTCGCAATCTTGCGAACCGGACTGCCGCCAGTGTAGTACTCGGTGATGAGACCGATGGCCACGCCACCAACAGCGCCGCAGACCACTGACCACCAAATGTTGCGATCGAGGCCCATGGACTCAATTAAGAACCAGGCAAACACTGCAAAGATAATAGGTGCGGTCAGCGTGCCACTGCGAAGCGCCGCTTCCGGTGCCGCTGAGGAGCGCGCGCGTACAATGATGATTCCCAGAATAGAAGAAATCAGACCGACACTCGCCAGTGCCAAGGGTAAGGCCATCATGGCCGCTTGCACCTCGGCAGCAATCACCATGGTGGAGGCTATGGCGATACAGGCAATCATCGAGCCGCAGTAAGATTCAAAGATATCTGAACCCATGCCGGCAATATCGCCAACGTTGTCGCCGACGTTATCGGCAATCACACCCGGGTTGCGCGGATCGTCCTCGGGAATACCGGCTTCGACCTTGCCCACCAAGTCAGCGCCGACATCGGCACTTTTGGTGTAGATGCCACCGCCAACACGGGAGAACAAAGCGACCACTGACGCGCCCATACCAAAGCCATGGATTGCGTGGGCGGTCTCTGGGTCACCACCGAAGTAGTAATACACACCGCCTAGGCCGATAAGGCCCAGTGAAGCCACACACAATCCCATGATGGAGCCGCCGTAGAAGGCCACATTTAATGCGGCGGCGGCGCCTTGGGTATTAGCAGCTACGGCTGTTCGCACGTTAGCCTTGGTGGCGGCATACATGCCAAGGTAGCCAGCAATACCCGAGGACACGGCGCCCGCCACAAAGGCAATCGCTGTATTCTGGCCCAGCGGCGAGAAGAAAATGCCGGCCACTAATACCAGCGCAAAAATCACCAGCATTTTGTATTCGCGTCGCATGAACACCATGGCGCCCAAATGAATTTGCTCGGCGATTTGGGTTACCTTGCCTTCCCCTGCGCTTTGGCGCGACATGGTGAGGTAAATGACGAATGCAATTACCAGCCCTGCCACCCCCAAAATAGGAGGCAGTATTAGATCGAAAGTCATACAGATTCCTTGTTATTGAGTAGATGATGCCCGGCCGTGAGTCTAAACAACCTTGGGCTTGCAGCGCAATGCGGTGGCGCAAAGGATCCGGGAGGAATTAGGTTTTTTGAGGGCCGGCTGGGTGCTTGATCACCCAGCCGGTTTCTGGGGGGGTCAGACGGGGCTGGAGATAGCCTTCATGCCGTGCATGTGGGCGCGAAGTTCTTCACCCACAATTTCTACAGAGTGATTGCGGATGGCGTCATTCACTGCCACCAGCTGCTGGTTGTCGACACCATTGCCGCCAGTCATGCCGCCGCCGATATCCTCGGCACCTAAGCCAGCCACAAAGTCCTTCAAAAGTGGGCGGGCAGCCTGATCGAACAAGTAGCAGCCGTATTCAGCGGTATCTGAGATCACCACATTCATCTCATAAAGCTTCTTGCGTGCGATGGTGTTAGCGATTAGCGGCGTTTCGTGCAGTGACTCATAGTAGGCCGATTCTTCAATGATGCCTGCCGACACCATGGTCTCGTAGGCCAATTCCACGCCCGCTTTAACCATGGCCACCATCAGGATGCCTTTGTCGTAGTAGGTCTGCTCGTCAATGGCCTCTTCGGTGAGGGGCTGCTTTTCAAACGCTGTCTCGTTGGTCTCAGCGCGCCATTTGAGCAAATTGACGTCGTCGTTGCCCCAATCGATCATCATTGTGCGGGAAAATTCGCCCGACATAATGTCGTCTTGGTGCTTTTCAAACAGCGGGCGGAGAATGTCTTTCATCTGCTCGGCAAGCTCGAAAGCACGCAGTTTGGCGGGGTTACTGAGGCGATCCATCATGTTGGTGATGCCGCCCTGCTTCAGGCCTTCAGTCACGGTTTCCCAGCCGTATTGAATGAGTTTGGCGGCGTAGCCCGCATCGATACCCAGTTCGACCATGCGGTCAAAACAAAGTAGCGAACCCGTCTGCAGCATGCCACAGAGGATGGTTTGCTCACCCATCAGATCCGACTTCACCTCGGCGATAGGGGAGGACTCCAGCACGCCCGCGCGGTGACCGCCGGTCCCTGCTGCCAAAGCCTTGGCAATTTCAAGACCATTACCGTTGGGGTCGTTTTCACGGTGAACCGCGATCAATGTTGGAACGCCAAATCCGCGCAAGTACTCTTCACGTACCTCCGTTCCCGGGCATTTGGGGCACATCATGACTACGGTGATGTCCTTGCGAATCTGCATACCTTCTTCAACCAGGTTAAAGCCGTGGGCGTAGTCGAGGCAGGCGCCTTCTTTCATCAACGGCATAACAGCGTTAACCACGCTGGTGTGCTGCTTATCGGGAGTAAGATTCATGACGACGTCGGCGGTGGGAATCATCTCTTCGTACGTGCCCACTTTGAAGCCGTTATCTGTGGCACGCTGCCAGGAAGCGCGTTTTTCATCGATTGCCGCTTGGCGCAACGTGTACGACACATCTAGCCCTGAATCACGCAGGTTCAAACCCTGGTTAAGGCCCTGCGCACCACAGCCCACGATAACGAGTTTTTTGCCTTTGAGGGCCTCGACGCCATCACTGAATTCGGACGCATCCATGAAGCGACACTTGCTGAGTTCTTGAAGTTGAATGCGCAGAGGCAGAGTGTTGAAGTAATTGCTCACCGGTTTCTCCTGATGGTGGGTCGAACGCTGCCCTGACGTTGTCGATGCGTGCAGGAGCATGGCGGGTATAAAAAGCGGGGCGCAGTATACCGGTTGTTTGGGTAAATTTCTCGCTATCTGTGCCGGCAATTGGCGAAATCCAGCGGGTATGAAATCGCGTTCATTGACTGCCAATGCCGGGGCTTGCACTGCTACTATGCACTCCTTGGCAATCACACCGTGTGCAGTTATGGACAATACGCCCTCTAGTGAACCCTCTACTGAAGACGAATTTGAGCGTGCAGCGGAACAATTCGAAGCGCCCTTGGCGTCGTTGATTGGCGACCACGAGGAAGGTGCTCCCGGAGCAGTTCCTGTTAGAGGCGTCTATTTGCTGCCCAATGCCTTGACCACCGGCGCGCTGTTTTGCGGCTTTTACGCCATCGTGGCGGGAATGCAGGGCAATTATTTGGACGGTGCTATGGCTATCTTCCTGGCCATGATCTTTGACGGTCTGGACGGTCGTGTTGCCCGGTTGACCAATACACAAAGTGCCTTTGGCGCCGAATATGACAGTTTGGCCGATATGGTCTCTTTTGGCGCAGCACCCGCATTACTACTTTTTAACTGGGCGCTCCTGCATGCCGGTAAAGCGGGCTGGGCAGCAGCATTTCTCTACACGGCATGCGCGGCCTTGCGGTTGGCGAGATTCAACTCCCAGCTCGGCACAACCAATAATTCGCATTTTGTGGGCTTGGCAAGCCCCGCGGCAGCGGCTCTTGTGGCCGGCGCCGTCTGGTTGGGTGAGTCCCGGGCATGGACGGTCACAGAGGCCCCGCAAACGTGGCTGTTGGCACTATTTCTGAGTGCCGTGGGTGTGCTTATGGTGGCGCGCATACGCTACTACAGCTTCAAGACCTTTCGGCTTGAGGCCAAAGTGCCCTTTGCCCGAATGTTTTTATTCGTGGGTTTGCTATCGTTGATAGCCCTTGATCCGCCCGCCGTGTTGTTTGGCTTGTTTTTTATCTACACCCTCTCAGGGCCGCTACAACATTTTCGTCAACGGCAATGACACGGCTCGAGATACACCCACGAGTTTTAGGACGTGAGTAGGGGAAGCTATCGTGAATAAATTCAAAACCCCGTTTTGGCCTGAAATTCCTTCTTCGGAAATAACGCCTGAATCGGTATGGCTAAATCGTCGCGCGCTCATGCGGTCGGCCGTGGCAGCCGCAGGCACGTCACTGGTGGGAGTGGATATGAGCGTGGCGGCTGACCTTAGCTCTCTCAATGTTGCTCAAGGCGAAAACACCACCGGTGAGGCGCTGACGCCCTATGAAGACGTCACCAGCTATAACAATTTTTACGAGTTTGGCACCGACAAGGGAGACCCCGCTGAGCACGCCCATGCAATGACCACGGATCCTTGGACAGTTGAGGTTGGTGGGCTGGTAAATAAGCCTGGGAAGTTACACTTGGAGGATCTGCTAGGCAGCTTTGACTTGGAAGAACGGGTTTACCGCTTTCGTTGTGTCGAAGCCTGGTCGATGGTGGTGCCCTGGATAGGCTTCCCCTTGAGCGCTCTGCTTGAGCGTTTCGAACCCAAAAGCGAGGGCAAGTACGTCGCGTTCAAAACGTTGTATCGCCGAGGTGAGATGCGCGGTACGCGCTCGTTTACAAGCAGTATTGATTGGCCGTATCGCGAGGGTCTTCGTATGGATGAGGCCATGCATCCACTGACGCTGATGGCGGTAGGTTTGTACGGCAAAACCCTGCCTAACCAAAATGGGGCGCCGCTGCGGCTGATTGTGCCGTGGAAGTACGGCTTTAAAAGCATTAAGTCGGTGGTGTCGATTGAGGTGGTGGATCGTCAGCCCAAGACATCATGGAACATGCTGGCGCCGCAGGAGTACGGCTTTTATAGCAACGTTAATCCAGAGGTGGATCACCCACGCTGGAGCCAGCGCTTTGAGCGCCGATTGCCGTCGTCGCTGTTTCGCCCGAATCGCGTGCCTACGCAAATGTTTAATGGCTACGCGGAGCAGGTGGCGGGCTTGTACGAGGGCATGGATCTCAGCAAGTTTTACTGACGCGCAGTGAGTACCGACTGCATGCTTAGGGTGGCAGCACAATGACATCCACCGCCCCCGCTGGAGGCATCACGCGCTGGCTATTGCCAACCGGTATCTATGCGCTGTTATTGGCGCCACTGCTTTGGTTGGTGTACGCCATCGTCACCAGTGCGCTGGGACCCGATCCGGCCGAGGCGGTTATGAAATTTACCGGCGAGTGGGCACTGCGACTGCTCTTGCTAACCTTGTGTGCCAGACCCTTTGCGCGCTGGGGTAGACCGCTGTTGATGCGCTTTCGCCGCTCATTGGGTTTGTTTTGTTTCCTTTATGCCAGCTTGCATCTGCTCACTTTCGGGCAGGTCTATATTGGTTGGGATGCGGTTATTTTGCTCGAGGAGCTTGCTGAGCGGCCCTATGTGCTCGTGGGTTTTAGCGCGTGGGTAGTTTTATTACCCCTGGCTATTACCTCAACCAAGGCCTTGCGTCGCCGCATGGGCGCGCGTTGGCGCCAGCTTCATCAGGCCATTTATGGAGCGCTGGTTTTGGCTTGGCTGCATCTGCTGTGGCTGGTGCGCTCGGATTACGGCGAGGCTGTATTTTACGGAGTTTTCGCTGCACTACTGCTGCTGTGGCGGCTGCAGCAGGCGCGCCTACGGCGCGCTTGATCTGGGTGGCTTGAGGTGGCCGTGCGTACACGCTTAAGAGGGTTTTGAGAAGTCCGTAAAATTAACGCTTGCGCGCTTTCTGCAGATGCGTAGAATGCGCCCTCTTCGCCGTTGAAAGACGCTGTCCAGCTGACTTCAACGCCGATCGGAACGGCGCGAAAAATTTTCTCAGAAAACGCTTGCAAGGTTCCCGACGCTGCGTATAATGCGCGGCCTCGGTTAGGGGCAACCCTTCCGAAAAAATTGGTCCCAGCGGCCAATTGCTACTTAAAAAACAGATGAAGACAGATGTGTGGGCACTTGTTGGGGTAGTTGTCACCAACTATTCAGAAACAACAAGTGACCTATTAATTCAATAGTTCTAGATTGATGTTTCTGAGCTGAGATTTGAATGGTAAAGCAGGTTTTTGCGTAACCATTCCCTCTTGCTTCGGCAGAGGTTAAAGATTCTTCAACTGAAGAGTTTGATCATGGCTCAGATTGAACGCTGGCGGCAGGCCTAA
>CAYPPU010000031.1:0-11167 GCA_964412695.1 uncultured Alteromonadaceae bacterium
TGCGTTGCGGCCTGATCAAGATAAACCACATGACGGCAAACAGCCCCAGCATCATTACTAGCGAAAACACATCACCGCTTGCTTGGGCACCTTGTGCTTGCGCATAGGCCGAAGAAATCCACATAACATCACCTCTTAGTTGTGACCGCGCAGTCTGCGCTGCCTTGTTGCGCTAGAGCGCTGTTACTTATCAGCGTTCCACTGAAAATCCATGATCAAGGGCGCATGATCGGAAAAGCGCTCCTCTCGATACACCGTGGCCGATTTGGCCTTACCACGCAGCCCTGGCGTTACTAACAAATAATCTAAACGCCACCCAACATCGTTAGCCCAAGCCTGCCCTCGGTTTGACCACCAAGTGTACTGCTCTTTATCAGGATAGAGTTCACGGTAGGCGTCAACCCAGCCTTCTTGCCCCAAGGTTTTATCAAGCCACTCGCGCTCGTGGGGCAAAAACCCAGAATTCTTCTGATTCGAGCGCCAATTTTTTAAATCGATGTTGCGATGGCACATGTTCCAATCAGCACAGATAATAAATTCGCGGCGTTTTTTGCGAAGACCTTGCAGGTGATCAGTGAAGCGCTCCAGGAAAACATCCTTTCTGGCCTGAGCATCCTCGCCACTGGAACCCGAGGGCACATACAGCGATATGATGCTGATGCCGGGAAAGTCGGCTTGCAAATACCGACCCTGCGAATCCACTGGCTCCCAACCAACAGACGTGTGAACCTTTTGTGGCTTTTGTTTGGCGAACAAAGCCGTACCTGAGTATCCCCTGCGCTCGGCATCGTTGTAAAAACAGTGGTAGCCTTGGGGGTAAAACACGCTGTCATCGAGTTGATCGATTTGCGCCTTGGTCTCTTGAATGCAGACCACGTCGGCCTTTTGCTGCTTGAGCCAATCAAAAAAGCCTTTCCGAGCCGCAGCACGAATGCCATTGGTGTTACAGGTGATGACGCGCACGTTATCCTTTTTCCCTAATCACTCTTTGCGCTCTACAGCGCATAATCTTCCATAGCGGCCGACTGCCGGTGGGCGTAACGGCTAGTGGCTGATCCGGCTGTGTATCAGCGCGCAGCGAGGACTTAGCAGCCATCGAAGCGCTTAACGTAATGCGCGAATTCAGCTGAGCCCCAGTTCATCGAGTGCCGCGATCAGCACGTCATGGTGGTCTTTGGTTTTAAATTTATCCAAAATCGCCTTTAGCTTGCCGTCTTTGCCAATGATATAGGTGGTTCTCAAGATCCCGTCGAACTCACGTCCCATAAACTTCTTTGGTCCCCACGCGCCATACTTATCCGCGACCGCATGATCCTCGTCAGAAAGCAGGCTGAAGTTAAGGGCATCGCGCTGGACAAATTTGTCGAGCCGCCCGACGGCATCGGGGCTAATACCTAATACCACTGTGTTGCGCTTCTTCAGCGCCTTCGCACTGTCGCGCAGTCCTTGGGCTTGCACGGTGCAGCCTGGCGTCATGGCCTTTGGGTAGAAATAGACAACAACATTCGATTCGCCACGGAAATCCTGGAGTGAGACGGTGTCGCCGTTTTGATCATTTAGCGCAAACGTGGGCGCGAGGTTACCAACTTTAGGGAGTGCCATGGATGCTCTCTGGGTTACTGTTTGTCAGCGGCGCAGTATGGCGACCTGATTGACGATTGCCAAGGGACTAGCGTTTTTCCCAGGTAATAACGGAGTGCTCGATGGGAAAATCCGCTTGCGCATAATTCTCAATGAACCGCCGCAGCAACTGCTTCACCACGGGGAAGGCCAATTGATCCCAGGGAATATCCTCAAAAGCGAACAACTGGCTATCGAGGCTCTCGGGCCCAACGCCGTATTTTCCCTTCGCGACCGCGCAGCGATAAAAGACATAAACCTGACTGATTCGAGGAACGTCAAAAACGTGGTAAAGCGCCATGTCTTCAGCCACCGCGGCGGCTTCCTCGACCATCTCTCTTGCAGCACCCTCAGCTGTGGTCTCGCCATTCTCCATAAATCCCGCTGGCAAGGTCCAATAGCCTTTACGTGGTTCAATGGCACGCAGGCACAGCAATACCTTGCCCTCATGAACCGGTAGGCAGCCTACGATAACCTTGGGGTTGCTGTAGTGAATCTCGCCGCAGCCGCCACAGACATCACGCTCCCGATCTTCCCCCTCAGGAATGCGTCGCTCTGTCTGGGCCCCGCAACGACTACAGAACATCATTGGCTGGCCTCAATCACTATTTGTTGCAAGCTCGCCATAACCGCCTTGGAAGAACAGCAGCGGTTGGGCGTCTGAACTATTGAATGCGCGAACCCTGCCGACAATGATGTCATGGTCGCCGCCGTCATAGATCACATGGCGATCACAGCTAAAGTGTGCAATGGCTCCGACTAACACCGGTACGTCGACGTCATCAAAAGAGAAATGCGTTGGATCGATGCTATGCGCGCCTTTTTTGGCGTACTGATTTGACAGCGCCATCTGATTCTCGGCTAACACCGAGATACCAAAGTGTGCGCACTCGGTGTATTCGCGCAAACACTCAGAGTTACGCTGAATACTCCAAAGCACCAATGCGGGATCGAGCGAAACGGAGGCAAATGAATTTGCCGTCAACGCAAGCGGCCCCGATTGAGCATCGTTTACTGTGATGAGGCACACACCTGTGGCAAATCGACCCAGGGTGTTACGAAACGCTATTGTATCCAAGATACCTCCATTACTTCCGCGTGTTACGCCATGACTGACGCTGCAAATCATCTTCACTTTTGGCGGCAACCCAGTCACTGCTGCCATCGAGTCGATAGGTTTTCTTCCAAAATGGCGCGTCAGTTTTTAACGCATCCATCATAAAATGGCAGCCGTCAAAGGCTGCGCCGCGGTGTGGGGCCACGGTTCCTACCCAGACAATCGGATCGGACACGGCCATCCGGCCATAGCGATGTACTACCCGCCAAGCTTGTAGGCCGAACTGCTGTTCCGCCTGGGCGCCAATGTCAGCCAAAACACGCTCTGTCATACCCGGGTAGTGCTCAAGCTCAAGCGCAGCGACGTCCGCTTGTTCATCTATATCTCGGACATAGCCCGTAAATGTCACCAACGCCGCACCGGGGCAAACTGCCAAAAGGCGCTGATATTCCTCCGAGGGATCAAAGTCCTCGCGCTGTACCATTACCGACATCTAACCACCCGTCATCGGAGGAAAAAATGCCACCTCGTCACCCTTTGTTAGGCCATGATCAGCCGTGACAACCACCTGATTGACCGCAATTAATATGCGCGGTTGTGTCAGCGTCTCCTCCCACTCCGGGCCGCCCTCTGCGATCAGCTGCTGACGCAGCGCCCGCACAGTGGTGACGTCTGGTGTTAAAGCGACAATTCGCTCCTCACAATCAAGCGCCTCTCGCAACAGCGAAAAAAACTTAACGGTTACTCCGTTGGCCGCGTCCATTCGCCGCTTCGGCCTCCACTTTTGGATTCAAGCTGCACAGCCTCAACAACCATGGCGCGATCGAGTGCTTTGCACATGTCATAGATGGTCAGAGCCGCCACGCTGGCTGCGCACAGCGCCTCCATCTCAACCCCAGTCTTGCCCACTAACGCGCATCGCGCCTCTACCCGAACACCGGGTAGAGCCGAGTCGGTCTGAAAATCGATGCTAATCGCAGTCAACATCAGCGGGTGACACAGGGGAATAAGGTTTCCGCACTGTTTGGCGGCTTGAATACCGGCAATTCGCGCCACCGCAAAAACGTCACCCTTGGGAACGTCGCTACTTGTGATCGCCGCTAGAGTTGCTGGGGCCATCCGCACGCGCGCCGACGCTACCGCAACGCGCTCGGTGTCGGGCTTGTCGCCCACCGATACCATGTGGGCGTTGCCTTGGTCATCAAGGTGGGTCAGCTGTGGCGCTGTATCCTGAGCCGCCATAAATTCGAGTCCCGTCAATGCCCGTCGGCAAGTAGTTTGGTGAATTTGACGTGCGCAGCATACCAACTGGAGGCCATAACGCCAGACGCATCTGGATTATGTCCAGATAGAGAAAGATACAGGCTCACAAAGTCTGGCGCTTGTCATGCGTAACGCGTCAGACGTCGCAGAGGATTCACGCGGTGAACAAAACAAGCCCAACGTCTGGCCACATTCACCGCAACAGGTGCTTTGTGATGAATCCTTATAATCAAGCTCAGCGGCGAGCAGTCGCAAGCTCTCACTGAACTAATGTTGTGAGCACTTATTTTTCAATCTGCCCCTACCCTACCCTCCGTTCCGCAATGGCTAGAAACTAAGCGATATTGGTCGACTGCCACGCTATCATCTTAAGCACCCCCGATTCTTCACCCCAGAGGCTTAGGAAGCGGCTGCGTAAAGCCTTGATCTGGCCATCACGCTCCGCCTCACCGATGACAATACCGGCTAGCATCCAGTGGCCGCCAAGTTCGCGTACTGACACTTCTTTGGTATCTAACGAGAGATAGCGGACACGTTTATGCACAATAGCCTGGATGAATGACTCTCGGTCTTCAACGACTCCCGAGGAGTGGGTCCAAATCAGTTCTGGAGATAGTCGTTGTCGCAACCCCTCTGAGTGTGCATCAATCATGAATTGACGCCGCTCTTCGTCAGCACGCAGCACGTTGTGTTCCGTCATGGCTTCTCCTCGCTCCTATGCTCTTTCTGATCTCGATAACTATTACTTCGATGTGCTGCCGCGCTTGTTGATCGACCTAATCGAGTGACCCCCAGGCCCCAGGCCTCGGTTATTCAAATGTCGCTTCAATGCCCTGCACCAGAGCAGTGAGTGTCTTATTGACTGGGGCTTGCAAGTCCACCTTGGCGGCCTCTACAGGAATACTGCCATTTATCACGCTCACTTCAGAGACCCGTCGCGCCCTGATGTCTTGAAGAACCGATGGCAATGCATCGGGCATCCGACTGGCGAAATCCCGGACCCACGCGACAGGGTCATCAAAGCTCAACGGTATAGCCAAAGCCTGTGCAACCTCGAAGGCCTCACAGGCCGCCATGCGACTCACCTCACCCAAGTATTGGTCATGCATAACTTCGCCCACAGAGAGCCCGCTAAGCGCGCAGGGTGCGCTGTAGGCGACATTGCAAATAAGCTTTTCCCACTGCATAGCCTCAATATTATCAACGGCAGCGGCATCAAAACCCGCCTCCTGCCACGTGTCAGCAATAGCCTGTACCCGTTGAGCTGTGAGGTCCGCGTAGGGTCCCATACGAATTGCTTTCATGTCGTTGTGATGCACGTGCCCTGGCGCCACTCGGGCGGCACCAAAGCCTTGGGCGATGCCCACAATAAGCTGATCTGGATCGACCACCTCTGCCACAACATCGGCACTGCCCAAACCGTTTTGTAAGGTCACGACCAATGTCTCGCGAGTTATGCCACGCAATTGATGCACAGCCTCTCGCACGGCGCCGGCCTTGACCGCCAAGACGATCAAGTCCCAATTGTTTTCGGGCAACATCGACGCGACTTTTGGGTAAACCCTTCTGTCACCGCTTGCGCCCGTCACCCGCAGTCCATTTTCACGAATAGTTTGAAGATGCTCCGAAGCGGGGCCAACGACGCAGACACGGTGCCCCGCTGACACCAACAAAGCCGTGTAAACAGAACCCATAGCGCCACAGCCAATTACCGCAATATTCATACTAGCCCCCTTAGACGCCGTGACGTAATCACAATAGGCGAAGTGTGTCGTGCTCTTACAATATCTGGATACGACAGGTTGCTGGTCAGCCTGACTCGGGTGGCTAGTAACCCACTCATATTACGGCCAACTGCTTTAGGTAAGGTCGAAGCCGAGACGAGGTTTCCAGACCAAAGCCTGGCACCTCCGGCGGGCTTACCCGGCCGTTTTTAATCGCAACATCGTCGCCAAACCCACCGAAAGGTTGAAACACCCCCGGATACGCTTCACAGCCCCCCAAAGACAAGCCCGCCACAACGTGTAAGTTTATGAGGTGCCCCCCGTGCGGAATACATTGGCTTCGACTAAAGCCAGCCGCCTCAACAAGTTTGAGTATGTTGAGATATTCGGTCAGACCGTAACTCAGTCCCGGATCCATTTGCAGAATATCGCGGTTAGCGCGCAAGCCAGCGAACTGGAGTAAATTAGCCACGTCTTGGTGGCTAAACAGGTTCTCCCCCGTCGCGATCACACCCTCATGGGCCTCACACAACATCCGGTTTGACTGAAAAGCGAGAGGATCCAGCGGTTCCTCGAACCAGCGCACCCCAAGCGCGGACAGCGCCCGGGCATATTCCAATGCGACGTTAAGATCAAAACGGCCATTGGCATCAACTGCAACGTGATCGGCATGCCCGGTGACATCAATGGCGGCCTCAACCCGCGCTATGTCCTCGTTTAATGGCAAGCCACCCACTTTGATTTTGACCGACTCAAACCCCAAGACTTGATAGCTTTCGAGCTCCGCTTTCAGTCGATCGATGCCGTGACTGGGGTAGTAGTAGCCTCCGGCGGCATAGCTTGGTACCGAGGGTGATGTCACTGTTCTAGTGTGAGCCGCTTGCTGTTGCGGCGTATACTGATTTGCCAATAAACGGTAGACCGGCTGTCCACTGAGCTTGGCATTAATGTCCCAGACGGCGAGCTCTATCGCCGCGGCCGCTGAAGCCCTGTCCCCATGCCCTCCGGGTTTTTCGTTCGCCATAATGACGTTTAGGACCCGCTCTGGGCAGAAGCCCTCGCCCTGCCTGGCTAGCAACTGCGCTGGCTCAGCGGCGAGCAGTCGCGGCAACATACGCTCGCGAATAATGCCTGACTGACTAAAACGGCCAATCGAATTGAACGCCACGCCAACTACGGGCTTTCCGTGGCGAACCTGATCTGTAATGAGCGCAACCAGCGACACGGTGTGCTGGGAGAAATTCACCAAGGCGTTAGCAATGTCCGCCTGAAGCGGTACGGAAAGTTCTCTTACATCGACGATGCGCATAACCCGGCTCATTAACGGCGTGTTCTGGCCCCAGACGCAAGCATACACAAGGTCTTAGCAGAACATCGAGTCGCGCCTCAGGACCTGGCGGCAGTCAAATTGACCTGCTTCAGATACTGCTGAACCCCAAAGACAGCACGCGCGCCACTCCGCTGTAATCCCATGGATGGTCGGATCTATCCTATCCATTACGGACAGAGAAAGACTGTTATTACGCGTCTAAACGATCAACCTCCACACTTTGCCTAGCGCCACAGGTTGGGTATGCTGGGCCTACTAATAAGGGGGGACCCCATAATGAACGCACCACAAACCATCGCTGTAAGCCCAGATCTTGAATTGCAAATGCAAAATGCGCTGAAACAACAGCGTGAAAGTTATCTAAGTGAGGGCGGCGTCAGCCTCGCCACCCGCACCGACAGAATTAACCGCGCCATCGATAGCCTTGTTCGCAATGCCGAGCGTTTAAGCGAAGCCATGAATGCGGACTTCGTCTGTCGGCCGCGGCAGGTCAACTTGATGACCGACGTAAGCGGCTCCATCACCTCAATGAAACACTGCCGAAAACACATGGCGAACTGGATGAAGGTGGACCGGCGCCCAACGATGTTTCCGCTGAATCTACTTGGGGGGCGCTCCCACATTGAGTACCAGCCCAAGGGCGTCGTCGGTATTGTGGCACCTTGGAACTTCCCCGTTTCTATGGTGTTTCAGCCGCTGGCCGGCATCTTATCTGCGGGAAACCGCGCGATGATCAAACCCTCGGAGTTTACGCCTGCAACCTCAGAGGTCATCGCCTCAATGATTGCCGAGGCTTTCGACCCCACCGAGGTGACAACTTTCACGGGCGGACCCGAAGTGGGCCAGGCCTTCACCTCGCTGCCCTTTGATCACATGATCTTTACCGGCGCCACCAGTATTGCGCGACACGTGCTGGGAGCGGCGGCCAAGAATTTGGTGCCGGTCACCCTGGAGCTCGGCGGCAAGTCACCGGTGGTGATTTCACGCACTGCCAACTTAGAACAAGCCTTACAACGCATCATGATCGGCAAGACCTTGAACGCCGGCCAAATCTGTTTGGCGCCAGATTACCTGTTGGTGCCGGAAGAAAAGCTCGATGATGTCATTGCACAGGCCACGCGCGCTGTGGCCGAAATGTACCCACAGTTGCTGGTTAACGATCAGTACACCGCGGTAATCAATGAACGTCATCACAAACGGCTAACCGGTTATCTGCAAGATGCAGAGGCACGAGGAGCACGCACCATTGCTATTAACCCCGCGAATGAAGACTTTGCCGGAAGTGGTAGCTGCAAGATTCCACCAACGCTGGTGATTTCGCCGGAAAACGACGCCCTGTGCATGCAAGAGGAAATGTTTGGCCCGGTACTGCCAATCAGAACATACCGAGATTTCGAAGAGACGATCGCACATATCAATGCCAATCCCCGTCCCCTCGCCGCCTATTATTTTGGCAACGACAGCCAGGAAGAGCAGGCATTTCTCACACGCACGACCTCGGGCGGCGTCTGCATAAACGACGTGATCATGCACATCATGCAAGAGGACATGCCCTTTGGTGGCGTCGGACCTAGCGGAATGGGTTCGTATCACGGAATTGAAGGCTTCAAGACCTTCAGTCACGCCAAGTCGGTATACAAGCAACCTACACGCTTCAATATTGCTAAGTTGGCTGGATTGCTACCGCCCTACGGCAAAGCGACTGAGACCGCGATTAAAGGCGGCATCAAACGCTAACCGCTAGTGAAAGAATAAAAAACCCGCCGATTGGCGGGTTTTTTGTTCAGAGCTTCGAAAGCCATACAGGTACTACCGAGTCGGGCTCGGCCTCAAAACGGTGCCGTCGAAGACGGAGTACCGAGAATTTAGCGATTGAGCGCTTGAGTCTCGATGTCACTCAGAGGAATAGAGAGGGATACCCTGGATCGATCCCAACAAAGTTGCCGATCCGCTGGCAGAGGCCTGTAACGCAAGCCATTCTTGATTCCCCACCAAGGCATCGCCAAAGCTGGCCAGCTCAGCCCAATCATCGAACAACACAACGTAATGAATATTTCCGCTACCGCCTACTCCCTCGCTGTACATGTGCACATCCGCCCCGAGGCTATTGTGTAAGGCCTTGGCTTTGTTGAACGCGGTCATCATACGTCCTTGCTCGCCAGCTGTTGGCTTCCAGATGTACACCCTGTATGGCCCATGATTCTTGAAGTGCGCTGCCGGCACACTACGATCAAGATTGATCCCCTCTAGAGACCACAATAGGTTCCCGGACGGTGATGCCGAGGCCTCTGCCCAAAACGTCTGCCAGTCCTCATTGCCATTTAAGCTTTTTGTCTTTGCCCAAGCCTCGGCGTTATCCCAACGCAACACATAGTCAAAAGACGGCTTTCCAGCCGAGCCAACATCCATCTGAAAGATTCCGACGTGCGCGCCCTGTTTTTCATGGATCTTGGCCGCTTTCATCATTGAGGCTATCAAGGCGTTAGGTGCATAAGACAGCGACTCCCACCGATACACCTCCAAATGCTCAGCGAAAGCCATTCGGCCAAAAGCCGACAGGCTGAGTGCCAATGCGATTACTAATAGTCTGCGAAACGGTTTGAAAATTTTATTAGCCATTTGGAACCTCCAAGTAATGTCTGTTGAATAACGAATAAACCAGCAACAGCGTGGCTCTAAGGTCGTTCATTAATAGTTACTGAATACACTTTTAACGTAGAAGCTGCGATCAGCCTCGCACTGCGCATTGGCTTCATTGGCCTGAGCAACTGCCGGATGCTCCGATAGGAAGGCCAGCCAGTTGTCAGCCATGTGCCCTCGTGTTTGAAAGTTGTACCAGTGGTTCATCTGCACAAAGTCATAACCCCAGTCGGCATCAAAGCCTAAATAGGGCGTGAACACATGGGTACCCCAACCGACAAAGCCGCTAGAGACCATTAGCGCCTCATTCGCCGCCTGTGCAGCGATGACGTCCGCAAGTGACTTGCCCTCTTTCAAGCGGCACCAAGAAAACTGGAACGGCTGCCATTCATCGCGCTCCGCCGCCGGAATACGATTATGCGCGGTCGAGGTGTTAAACATGGCTATGGACATATTGCACGTGCCTGCCGGCTCCGTCTCAATACCGTGTGACTCACGCCAAGCGCGGTAGTCGTTGACGAAACTGCCCCACTCTTTATACATCTGCTCACCCGAAGGCCACTGACCCCAAATGATGTAGTCGTAGCCGCTAGCGTCGCCTGCGTGCATGGGGCGCATAATGGCTTGTTGGTATTGTGTCCCGACACTTGCAGAAAATCGGCCATAGGTTTCTGACTGCGCAACGACGTCAGCCATGGTTTTACCTTCGTTGAGCTTGCAGTAGGCAAATTCAGAGCGAATTTCATACTCCTGAGCGCTCGCGAATAAACTGGCCAAGCACCCGATCAATGCGATCACTATTACTCTCATCATGCTTAATCCTTTACGTTGATCACCATCAGCCTTGAAAAGCGGCAAAAAAAAGCCCGCATCCGCGGGCCAATTACTGAACTACGAGCTCTTACCACCTACAGGCTGTCCATACCAGATGCGAGGCTTGTCGCAATCATAGAGGTTGTCGTCACCATAAATGCGATAAATATCCTGCGGCCCTGTTTCCACCGCATTAAATTTCTCAACCCCCTGCCCCCGCTGCTCGAGTGATTCAGTCATCCATACGGAATAAAAGTCTGCCGTGCTGTCTTTGGGTGCGCCAGGCCCGACCGACCAGCGATAAAACCCACCCGGAATCTCATGGGTGGTCATCCAGTCAGCAAAATCAGCGTCAGCTTTTGCAATTTGTGCCCAACTTACGCCGGGTTTTCGCTTGCAAGATTGGACTTGCAGATACGCACTTTGTCCCAACTTGTCATAGGGCCTGACTCGCCAAGATCCGAGCAGCGCATGCATGCCACAACTCAGCACGCCATCAAAGTTGGCCTGCTGCTGCTTCCCCTTAGATAGCCACTCGTCATTGACCTTCCCCATTGTCGCGGGCGAATCTGAGACACCCAACCATATAACATCGGGGTGCTCGTCAAAATTGGCAAACAATGGCGTCATTACATAGGCGTTATAGGGCGCAGAAAAATGCTTGTCGGCCCACTGATCCCACTCCTTCGCCACGCCAAGTAGGTCCTCTTGGTTTTTGCC
>CAYPPU010000031.1:11267-29356 GCA_964412695.1 uncultured Alteromonadaceae bacterium
CGGCCCACTGATCCCACTCCTTCGCCACGCCAAGTAGGTCCTCTTGGTTTTTGCCCTCGAGGTAGTTACAAGCAAACATTTCCATCGCGGCTTGCTGTGCGTTGGCCACGGCAGGCGCCAACAGTGCGGCGAGCAACGCACCTATCGCTGTCCAGACTGAAAACTTTCTTGCTGATAATGTCATCGGCTTCTCCCCGTATGCTTTTTTCTAGTTTTTTGTTAACGCCTGATACTCCAACCCGTTTGTTCGAGCACAAAACGCTCCTCGTTTACCGTTGCCAACCGGTGAATCTGACCCTCTGCATTGAAACGAATGCGTGTAATCACATGCGTCTCGAATGGCAAATCGGTTACATTATCAGTGTCCCAAATTGTGGACCAAACATAAGCAACATCGCCTTGCGCGATAACATCGTGAATAACGAACCGGTCAGGACTCCAATCATCATCAGGTTGCGTGCTCGCCCAGGTCAAAAACTCTTGCTTTGAAATGCTGGACTCAATAACACCGCGCGTTACCGAAATCGGTTGCTCTGCTCCATCGCGAAGAATAACTGCCGACACAGGCTTACCTGGCGCACCGCGAAAGCTGAGCTTGCCGAGCGTCTCTGCATTCACTTCAATACCCTGTACCGATAAAAATTCATCGCCAGATTTCAGCACGCCGGCTGCCGGACTGCCCGGAGTTACTCGAGACACAATCATTCGGCTGTTATCGTCCGCGGGATCCCAGGTAAAGCCAAAACCCACGTAACGCGACTGCATTGCCTCACCATCCTCGGCCATGTATTGCTTGGCGGCGGCGATGTGCGCTTCCCGACTGGTGTTGACGGCTGTCACCCATGCCCTGGCTGTCTCGGCATGATTGGATTCAGCTAGCACAGTTCCGGAAAAATCTGTCAACGCAAAGACAATGAAAAGACAGGTGAACCGCTGCATTGTGACCCCCTGTGAATGATGTGGTTATTGTTCTTATAGACACCGCTTCTTAGAAGCTAAGGGGGCTTGGTGAGGGTGTAAACCCACTACTCGAGTATTTTTTAGACCGATAGGTTATGGGCTATAACAAGATGGAATAAAAATGCATGGGGCTACTAATGGTAATGGCGCTACTAAATTAACCCCTAGAACGCTGGGAGCATGGAGCCGACCCGATAGAACCCATCCCAAATCCATGAAGCGTGACCGTATGACGGCAGTGGTTAAGCGTTTAGGTAAACTAACCGCCAATATGTCGCTCGCCACGGGCCTGCGCCAAATCGACTTGCTTTTGTCGCTCTCGAAAGCGCGCCGTCTGGTCATCGGTGTGAAGATCGACACAACGCGGGCAGGAAACGCCCTTCTGGTAGTGCTCGGAGGTCATGTCCTCGGACGTAATAGGATGGCGGCAGGCGTAGCATTGCTCGTACTGCCCCTTTTCGAGCCGGTGGTCCACCGCGACGCGGTTGTCGAACACGAAACACTCACCCTCCCAGCGGGTTTCCTCGGGTGCAACGTCCTCTAAATACTGCAAGATCCCACCTTGAAGGTGGTAGACGTTTTCAAAGCCCTGGGAAAGCATAAAAGATGACGCTTTCTCACAGCGAATCCCGCCGGTGCAGAACATTGCTACTTTTTTATTCACCTTCGGATCTAGGTTTTCCGCCACCCACTGTGGGAATTCACGGAAGGTGGTTGTTTCCGGATTCACGGCATTGCGAAAGGTGCCGATACCGACTTCGTAATCGTTGCGGGTATCGATAACAACAACGTCGGGGTCGTCAATCAGCGCATTCCAATCTGTTGGCTGCACGTAGGTGCCCACCACGTCATTTGGGTCCACCCCGGGTACACCCATCGTGACGATCTCGCGCTTGAGTTTCACCTTCATTCGCAGAAATGGCACTTGGTCGCTGTAAGACTCTTTCCAATCAAGCTCTGCTAGTCGATTATCTGCGCGTAAGTGTGCCATCAAGGCATCAATGCCGGCGCGGGGGCCGGCAACAGTACCATTGACGCCCTCTCTGGCAAGTAGCAGCGTGCCAAAAATGCCATGTGCCTGACAGAAATCGAGCAACGGTTCACGCAGTGCAACGTAATCTTCTAGACGAACAAAGCGGTATAGCGCCGCCACCACCACCGGCGCAGATTGAACGTTATTCATGCTTTCTCACCGCCATGGCAATTCGGCGAATCGGGCGCCGCTTCCACAGTTGACCACTCCTCCGGAGTATAGGTATGTAGCGCCAGCGCATGAACCGGCCCCGCCAGCAAGTCGGCAAGCTCAGCATAAACCGCTTGATGGCGGGCGACCTTACGCTTACCCGAAAACGCGTCGGTGACCAGGGTAACTTTGAAATGCGATTCAGAGCCCGGCGGCACATTGTGCATATGACTCTCATTAAGCACCTCGAGCACTTGTGGTGCTAACCCGTCTCTGAGCCTCTGCTCTATATCTTGCTGAATGACCATAGCGCCCTCTTACTCGCTAGCTGTTTACAGTCGCCGGCTATATTTGCATGCCTTACAATGGCATCTTGTCAGCCGGAACAGACAGTCCATGGAACCGACCTTTGACATTTTTCTCAGCGGTGAAATTGAAGCAGGCTCTAGCAAAGAGACTGTCGCCGCCGCATTTGCACAACAGTTCTCAGTCAAAACTGAAACTGCCCTCAGCCTACTAGATGGCAAGCGCCATCGCATAAAGTCAAATTGTAGCAAGGACGAGGCGCTCAGGTATCGACAAGCGCTAGCAAAAATCGGCGCAAAAATTGTTATTGCACGCTGCGATGAGTCAGTCACGAGCGATGAGCCGAATAACGCTACTAGCAACGATCCAATGCTGGCGCCACTGGGATCGTTGTTGGTAACGCCCAGCGAATCTATCGACGCCACTGTTGCGGTACCTGATCTCAGCATCGCTGATGCAGGCGAGGTCATTCCTACCTTGGTGAGAGACGTTACACCGGTTAACCCGGATACGTCGCATTTAGAGCTTGAGCCCGTGGGCTCGCCTGAACAGATCCGAAGGCCATGATGGCAACGTCTGAGGCCGCCACCGAAGCGCTCATACCGGCACCGTTGTGGCGCAATTTGTTGGCAATGGTCTACGACCTGTTTCTTATCTTGCCTCTGTTAATGGCCAACGCCTTTATCTGGGTGCTGATTTACGGTCCGACAGCGTCAGCACAAGTAGCTACCGTGCCAGCATGGCTGCTGCAATCCACATCAGCAGTGATCGTCATCGGCTTTTATGCGGTTTTTTGGCTAAAAAGCGGGCAAACCTTGGGTATGCAAGCTTGGCGGATCAAACTGACCGATGAAGTGGGTCATGTCGTTAGTTTCAAAGTGGCCATTCTGCGGGCCTCATGGGCGGCGTTGTCCTTAAGCGCCCTCGGTTTAGGCTATTGGTGGGCACTGTGGGACGTCGATAAGCGCCGATGGCACGACCGCCTCTCTCAGACGCGCTTGATTATGGTGCCGAAACGCCGCGCTTAGGCCTTCCGGGTCAATAACCAGGAGCCGATGAGGATACAGAAAAGAATTGGCGATAAGGCCGAGAGTAAAACCGGAAAGCCGAATAGCAAACTGGCGGGGCCAAAGAAGTCCTGGGAGATTCGGAAGATCACTGCCACGATGACACCGGCGAAAATGCGTCGAGCCATGTTGCCCTCTCTCAGGGGCCCAAAAATGAACGACATGGCGATGAGCACCAGACCGACAATCGCCATGGGCTGCAGAAGCTTGCGCCAAAAGGCCAGTTCAACGTCCCTGAACATTAATCCTTGTTGCTCCAAATAGCGGGCGTAGTCCCAGAGCTGAGTGACAGGAAGATTTTCTTTCTCCACAACTTCAAGAGCCAGTAAATTGGGCGTGATGGCGGTGTCCCAGCGCAGAGTTGTGAGGCTTTCAACTGACACTCGGTCGGCGTCAATGCGAGTCGCTTCGACGTTTTCTAACAACCAGTAAGATTGCAAATATGTGCCCCGTTCAGCTCTGACCGACCGCTTGAGTTGCTGCTGATCGTCATATTCCAAAAGGCTGACATCAAAAGCCACCCCGCCGCGCTGCACCGCAGCCACATGCACGAAGGTATTTTGATCTCGATTCCAAGCGCCCACTGCACTGGTCATACTCGCCTGCTTACGCTGGGCCATGGCTTTTTGACTTACCGCAATTTGTTCTGTTGTGGGCGCCACCCACTCGCCAACAACGAAACCTAGCAGAGCCATGAGCATAGCGGGGCGTAATGTCATACCGGCGATTTGCAGTAACGAGCGGCCCCCAGTGCGAATGACCACTAATTCGCTCGACGCGGCCAATTTACCCAAGCCCATCAGCGCGCCGATTAAGCAGGCAAAGGGAATGTATTCGTAAACTCGACTCGGGAGAGTAAAAAAGACATAGATCAGTACATCTCCAAACTGGTACGCCGAACTGATCTTGCCTACCTCATCGACCAATGCCGTCAGCGCGTCGAGACCCACGATCACGCCGAGCGAGCCTAAGCTGGCCGTTAGTACTGCTCGACTGATGTAGCGATTAATTCGACTCATAAGCCCGCCTGGGCAGTTTTGACAACACCGAGTCCCACTGCATAAGCAGTACGGCAATACCAATAAAAACACAGTGAACGGCCAACAACACCCCGCCCCCATCACCACTCTCAGCAGCGCTACGACCCTGAGTCAACGCCACGAAGTACGCCAAGAACAACAGGAGTGCCGGACCCAGCTTGGCATAGCGTCCTCGGCGCGCATCTGTTCGGCTTAGCGCGATGGCAATCAACGCCGATATGGGCACGAGCAAGGGCAGCGACAGTCGCCAGAATAGTGTTGCCTGTAAGCGGGGGTCATCGCTGTTTAGGAGCACCTCTGTGGGTATGGCCTGCGAACGGGTGCTGGCTCTCACCCCCCCGTCCGCCTCGGGTAACAACTCACCGTAACGCTCAAACCGAACACGCTCGAATTCAGCATGCCCGCCTCGCCCGGTATACCGGACACCTTGACGCAGCTCTAAATAGCGTCTCCCACTGTCGGCGTCACGTTTTATCTCACCCTCTTGGGCGCGGGTGACAATGGTCAACGCGCTGTTGTTGTCGTCACGCTCAGCGATGAAGACATTCCGCATGACGCCGCCATCATCGATTTCTTCGGCATAGGTTACCAGTGTGCCTGCACGTTCAACGCGAAATCGTCCCGCGCTCAAACTCTGTAACCCTGAAGTGGCGTTAGGATCATCAAGCAACGTCAGCGCGCGCAGAGAACCCTCCGGCGCAAGGGAGAGACTCAACGCTGCCACCAGCAGGCCCACAACTAGCATGGGGATTAGCAAGTAGCTAGCGATACGCCAATGACCAATGCCACAGGCTTTTAGAACGACCATTTCACTTTCGGCATACAGACGGCCCAAGGCCAGTAAGATGCCAATGAACAGCGATAGCGGCAGAATTAATTCAAAAAAGCTGGGCAGTTTGTACACCATCACGGGCAGCAAAATATCGGCTGACAATTCTCCAACGGCGGCTTCCGCGAGGTATTTGATGAAACGCCCGCTGAACACCACGAGGAAAAGCACCAGCGCAACAGCGCCCGTGTGATTCAACACGTCCCCTGCTAGGTACCTAAAGATTTTCATCGACGGGTGCTATGCAGCTTATTCACTTTGTTCTGAAGCAGCAGGCATCATACACTACGCGCCTTCACTCTTTATGCCCTTGAGGATGACATGGTCAAATTGACTTTTACCGCCCGTGAACTTGAGAATCTGGCAGCGCTATCCTCGCCCTGTCTGTTGTTACCCGTATTTAAGGGTGCCCGTCTTACCGGCCCCATTGGTGAAGTAGACCGAGCTCTAGACGGCGCGATCAAACGTACCCTTGGCCTGGGTGACTTTTCGCCGGCACTGGGGCGCTCGGTAAGCTTAAACGGTACCCAGCGCCTTCCCCGAGTGATATTGGTGGGAGCTGGTGACCGCGCAAAATTTGACGCCGATGCGAGCCTGCAGTGGGCCGACGCGGCGGCTAAGGCATTGAGTACCACCAAAGCCAACTCCGCGACCGTGGTTATTTCTAACATCCCCAATAAAAACAATATCTTAGATCGAGCTTTAGAACGGCTGTCACAGCAAGCTGTTATGGGGCTCTACCGCTACACCACCACGCTGTCAGGCAAACAAGAACCGCCACCACTTAGCAAAATCGTCGTGGTACTGGGTGATCAAATAGCCGTCAGTCGTGCTAGGAGAGCACTGCTGACCGGGAAAGCGATAGGCAACGGCGCCAATTTAACTCGCGAGCTGGTCAATCTACCCGCCAATATCTGCACACCCACGTACTTGTCCAAACAGGCTCGAACGTTGGCACGCCGATATGACTCGATCTCCACCACCGTTCTGGGCGAACAAAAAATGCGAGAGTTGGGTATGGGCTCATTGCTATCGGTGGGTCACGGCAGTGATCAACCCTCGCAGTTGATTGTCATGGAGTACAAGGGCGGAAAAGCTAAAGAGGCGCCTTACGCCCTGGTGGGTAAAGGCATCACCTTCGATACCGGCGGCATTTCTCTGAAGCCCGGTCCCAAAATGGATGAGATGAAGTTCGATATGGGTGGAGCCGGCTCGGTTTTTGGCGCCATCCAGGCGATTGCCGACATGGCATTGCCCATTAACGTAGTGGGCATCGTTGCCGCCGCTGAAAACATGCCCAGTGGGCGCGCCACTAAGCCGGGCGATGTCGTTACCAGTATGTCGGGCAAAACTATTGAGATCCTTAACACCGATGCCGAGGGACGGCTGGTACTGTGTGACGCGCTGACGTATGCCAGCCGCTTCAAGCCTCAGGAGGTGGTCGATATCGCCACGCTAACAGGGGCTATTATTGTGTCCCTAGGTAATCACGCGAGTGGTGTATTTGCCAATGACGATAATCTAGCCGAAGCCCTGCTGACAGCGGGTCAACGCAGCAAAGACCGTGGCTGGCGACTCCCCATCTGGGACGACTATCAAAAGCAACTGGATTCACGTTTTGCTGACATCGCTAACATAGGCATCGGAGGCAATGCCGGGAGCATTACCGCCGCATGCTTCCTAGCGCGTTTTACCGAAGACTATCGTTGGGCACACATAGATATAGCGGGAACCGCTTTCTCTAGCGCACCGAAAGGCGCCACGGGCCGACCCGTCCCCATGTTGGTGGAATATTTGCGCAGCCGCGCGGGTCGGTAAGCAATGACAAGAGTTGATTTCTATGTAGTCTCCGACGGCGCACCCGACGCAGGCCTTACGGTGGCGGCGCGGTTGGCGCAAAAGGCATTCGCAGCTGGGCATCGACTCTTTATCCACACCGGGACCCGAGACGACGCCGCGGCGTTGTCCAATTTACTGTGGCAACACACGCCCGCGAGCTTCCTGCCCCACGCGCTCGCCACAGATGATAACCAAGAGGCTATTGTCGTGGGCTGGGAGCAAGAGCCAGCCAATAGCAGCGATGTGCTGATCAACACCGCTACTGACATCCCCCCGTTTTTTTCCCGCTTTGAGCGCGTTGCCGAGGTGGTCACCCAAGAGCCAGCGCGCCTTGAAGCCATGCGAGCAGCTTGGCGATTTTATCGAGATCGCGGCTATCCGCTGCAAAAACACGATTTGTAATACGACCTAACATCGGTCACAGCTGTACGAGCCTAAACGACTATGGACAAGACATTCTCTCCTGCCGATATCGAATCACGTTGGTACCAAACTTGGGAGGACGCGGGGTATTTCGCCCCTGCCGGTGGCAATGAGAGCTATTGCATCCCTATTCCGCCGCCCAATGTAACCGGCTCGCTGCACATGGGTCACGGGTTCCAACAAGCCATCATGGACGCTCTGATTCGGTATCACCGTATGAAGGGTGACAATACCCTGTGGCAAGTTGGCACCGATCATGCGGGTATTGCCACTCAGATGGTGGTCGAACGGCAGCTCGAAGCTGAAGGGCAAACCCGACACGATCTCGGGCGCGATGCGTTTATCGATAGAGTTTGGCAATGGAAAGCCGAATCCGGTGGCACGATCACGCGCCAGCTCCGGCGACTGGGTGCCTCAGCGGATTGGTCTCGGGAGCGTTTTACCATGGATCCCGGTTTGTCGGATGCCGTGCAAACCGTATTTATTCGCCTCTACGAAGAGGGCCTGATTTATCGGGGACAGCGGCTGGTCAATTGGGATCCCGCGTTGCACACCGCCATTTCTGATCTAGAGGTTGTACAGGAAGAAGAAGCCGGCCACCTCTGGCATTGCCGCTATCCACTTGCCTCTGGCGAGGGCCACTTAGTGGTTGCCACCACGCGCCCCGAAACGCTTCTTGGCGACGCAGCGGTGGCAGTTCATCCCGAGGATACTCGCTACAGTCACTTAGTAGGGCAGATGGTCGCACTGCCCTTGTGCGATCGGCTGATTCCGATCATCGCCGATGACTATGTCGACCCTGAGTTCGGTACCGGCTGCGTTAAGATAACGCCGGCACATGATTTCAACGACTATGACGTCGGGCAACGACACAATCTGCCCCTGCTCAATATTTTCACGCCCGATGCGGTCATCAATGAGCTGGCACCCGAAGCCTATCGCGGCCTTGATCGTTTCGCAGCGCGCGAGCGGGTGGTGGCCGATCTCAACGCACTGGGCTTGCTGGAAAAGACCGAAGATCATCGGCTTAAAATTCCTCGCGGTGATCGATCGGGGGTGGTTATTGAGCCGTTCCTAACGCCGCAGTGGTATGTAGATGCGAAAAAATTAGCGGGACCCGCCATTGAGGCGGTGGAATCAGGCGCGATTGAATTTGTCCCGAAGCAATGGGAGAACACCTACTTTGCCTGGATGCGTGACATCCAGGATTGGTGCATTAGTCGACAGCTGTGGTGGGGCCACCGCATTCCCGCCTGGTACGGTACCGATGGTAGCGTTTACGTGGGTCAGGATGAAGCCGACGTCCGCGCAAAATACGGTCTCGCCGAAAGCACTGAGTTAACACAGGATGAGGACGTTCTCGACACATGGTTCTCATCAGCGCTATGGACATTCTCCACCCTAGGCTGGCCAGAGGAAACGCCCGAGCTGGAGCAGTTCCATCCCGCTTCTGTGTTGGTCACCGGTTTTGACATTATTTTCTTCTGGGTTGCTCGGATGATCATGATGACGCTGCACTTTCGTAAGGAAGTGCCTTTTCACACGGTGTATGTACATGGCTTAGTCCGTGACGGTGAAGGCCAGAAGATGTCGAAGTCAAAGGGCAATGTGATCGACCCTATCGATTTAATAGACGGTATCGACCTCGAGGCCCTCGTTGAAAAGCGCACCAAGGGCATGATGCAACCCAAGATGGCTGCCAAAATTGAAAAAGCCACGCGCAAGCAGTTTCCCGATGGGATTACCGGCTATGGCACGGACGCCCTTCGCTACACGTTCTATTCGCTTGCCTCGACTGGCCGTGATATCAAATTCGATATTGGTCGAATTGAAGGGTTTCGTAATTTCTGCAACAAAATCTGGAACGCGGCGCGCTATGTCATCAGTAATTGCGAGAATTATCAGAGCACTACGGACGTGTCGCTATCGCTCGCCGATCGCTGGATTCGAAGCCGATTTCAGCAGGCGGCAGAGGAGACGCAGGCAGCGATTGAAAAGTACCGCTTTGATCTCGCATCGCAGACACTTTACGAATTCATTTGGAATGAATACTGCGACTGGTATTTAGAGTTTTCCAAGCCGGTATTGTGGGACGAGAGTGCCTCCCCCGCGGCCCTTGCTGGGACGCGACAGACCTTACTCGAGGTACTGGAAGGCAGCCTCCGTCTGCTTCACCCACTGATGCCATTCATCACTGAAGAAATTTGGCAATCGGTCGGTAAGCTCGCTGGCTGTGAGGGTTCGACCATCATGACCGCCGCCTTCCCCACCAAGGATGCATCCCAAGTCGACCCGGAGGCCGACGCCGCCATCGACTGGCTGAAGGACCTTATTGTCACCGTCAGGACGATTCGGAGCGAGGCTAACATCCCGCCTGGGACCGAGCTAAGTCTGCTCTTTAAAGGTGCAACCGATGCCGATACGGCGGTGCTGACCCAGACGCTGCCCCTACTCAAAAAACTCGCCAAAGTTGACAGCGTAGAGCACCTCAACCTCGATGTTGAACCGCCGGCGTCGCTCTCCGGACTCTGTCGTCATATAGAAGTTTTCGTGCCTATGGAAGGTGTTGTGGATGTCAGCGCTGAGATCGGGCGCCTTGCCAAGGACATTGAAAAGACCGAGAAAGAGTGCACGAGACTTATGGAAAAACTCGACAACCCCAAATTCGTTGAGCGAGCGCCAGAGGCAGTGGTTATAGTGGAACGAGAAAAGCTTCGCGCTTCTCAGGAGGCGCTCGCCACGCTCAAACAACAGCAGGAACGCCTAAAGGGATTGCGTTAAGCGCTCAGTCCTGTTACACAGCCGTTATAAAGATAACAAGTTGTGGAGAAAGACATGTCCGATCGACAGGTGGGCGTCGTCAAGTGGTTCAACAACGCCAAAGGCTTTGGTTTTATCACTATGGCCGACAGACCCGACGACATTTTTGTGCATTTTCGTGCCATTCAAGGCGAGGGCTACCGCTCCCTCTCTGAGGGTCAAGAAGTCGAGTTCACGCTCGCTGAAGGTCCTAAAGGTTTGCAGGCCGAGGAAGTCACTAAACGCTAAGACAATCGGACAGACCTAGGTGGAGTTTGATAGACTCCGCGCAACGCTGTACGGATTTTCCCATTATGTCTTCCCCCTCTCATGAATTGACCAGCACTGGCCGGCTGATCTTCAACCTAATTTTTGCCGCTGCTATCTATTTCGGCTTTCAGTATCTACCGCTATTTCCCTATAAGGAATTCGCAGGACTCGCTCTACTAGCCCTGCTAGCGACCTTCGTGCGTGGATTTTCGCTGCCCTCACCTAACTTTCAGCGCGCAAGCTCCGAGCGCCTTGAAGGCAGTGTTAAATGGTTTAACGGCACCAAAGGATTCGGCTTTATCGTCGGCGACGATGGCGAAGAGGTATTTGTGCATTTCCGTAACATCGAAGGCGTAGGCAAGCGGAGTGTAAAACCGGGTCAACGGATGAGTTATGTTGTCGCCGATTCCGACAGAGGCCCCCAGGCAGAGGATGTACGCCCACTATGAGTGACTCAAAAAAACCCAGTACCGAACATAAATTTCGTGGCGTTACGTTGCCCAAGGCAAGCCACAAAGTTATTCGCAAGGTAAAGCGCGACGGACACGAGCCCTCAATTCACGGCACCAAGCTCTGGCGTTCAAGCTTGCTACTGATTGACTATCTTGGCAAAAACGTACCTGAAAAAACTGACCGTGTGCTCGACGCGGGCTGTGGCTGGGGCATCACCGGCATTTGGTGCGCGAAAAAATTCGGATCTGATGTGGTATCCATGGACGCCGACCCTGCGGTATTCCCCTACTTAAATGCCGTGGCAGAATTGAATGGCGTCGAGACCACGCCATTAGTTACGCGTTTCGAAAAGCTTACGAAGAAACAGCTGTCTAAGTTTGACGTACTGGTCGCTGCCGATGTCTGCTTTTGGGATTCACTGGTCAAGTCGGTCGGCAAGATGATCGATCGAGCTATCGATGCCGGCGTCGGTCAAATTATCATTGCCGACCCCGAGAGACCCACATTCCATGAAATGGCCGAAAAAGCGACGCGCAAGCACGGCGGTGAAATTTTGTACCGCTCCGTAAACAAACCTGTCAGAGCTACCGGCGCACTGCTAGTCATCAACAACCAATAGCACCGGCTGCGTATCCGGCGCTTCGCGTTAGGGCGACAGTAACACCAGCTTGCTCTGGTAGGAGGCCTCAATGGGGTCTCCTTCGTTATCAAATGCGGGGCGGAAGCGCAGGTCTCGCAAGTAGCGAGACACGCGCCCAGGCTTACCGCCAGGCTCCTCAAAATCCGTATCATTCGCCATCTCAACGGTAACGTCACGCGCATTGCCCTTAGAGGTAATACGGGCTTGGACCACATAAACCTGTTGCTGTTTCACCGCCCGTATCTGGCCTGGGACCAGCGATACCGCAGGCAGCGGCATGGGTTCTGACAGATCGACGTCACCCGCCTGCTTCAGGTCTCGATAACGCTCGCGCGCTAAGGATCGCTTGCCTGAAAACCACGCCCAATCCGCTTTCGCTAAGGCCAAGCTGGGCAGATCTCCCAGTGCCATCACAGCGCGCTCGATGGCCTCTTCACCCAATCGATATACGTTCCGGTCGATGTTATCCAGACGCCGCTGATCTGCTGACAGGGGCTGATCCTGCCAATCCGAAGCCCGGCTGTAACGATCGATGCCGACACCCTGATCATCAACAAAAACCGGCTCTATACTGTAATCGAGCAGATACAGAACGGCATGCAAGGTAAGCGTTAAGCGCTCGCACCAATCCCGAGCCAATAACTCTTGCCGGCAGGCTGACTCTGTAACCCGCTCGGCCACCTCATAACTATCTAACAGCCGATCAGCGCGCTCAATACCACGTCGACTCGCGGTTAATTCGAGCTGTAGTTGCAACCAGCGCAGCGCGGCCTCAAGCTTAGTGGTGTCAAGCGGCGGTTCAGCGTTATCGACGCTTCGAAACAATACCTCAGACCAACCCTCCGCCTTGCTTAGATCTCCTTGCCGTTGCGCAAGGGCTAGCAAGCGGCCCACCAGTTCACGCTGAGCAAGTCCAGTAAACCCCTGATTAATCCGTTGATTTTGCAGGGCCTTGCTATAGATTTGCTCCGCTTCATCCCACAATCCTGCTCGCTCAGCAGCTTGTCCGGCCTCTAAAAGCGGCTCCTCTAAAACCGGCGCATAAGGGCCTTGGGCCTCCGCTAGGCGCTGAAAACGCTGTTGCGCGGATGACAACTGAGCACGAGCCGCCGCGCGGTCATCATCCTGTAACTCAACCGTCGTTACAGGGAGGGCGTCATCAGCCGGCACTAAAAAAAGTCCCAAAGGCGTCGGCGTATTCGTCGCAGCTAGGCCCTGACTAGCCCACAGGAGGCTGGCCAGAAAAAGAAATGGGGGCAACAAAGATCGCATCTGTGAAGAATAGCAGACAAAAAAAAGCCCACCGGAGGTGGGCAAACAATTTTCAAAAGGAGTCACAAGACCCAGATGGCCGCGCCCCAGGCTCAATGCCCTGCGCAGATATCCGATAGAGCGTATGATCTTGTGGGCCAAAACATAAATCAAATGTATTTTTATTATTCAAAGCATTCCCAGGTGTTATATATAGTGATAAGATTGGTCCTATGGACATACGTTTGCTGGCCAGGACTGATCTTAACCTATTGTTAGCCTTGCATATTTTGCTTGAGGAACAAAGCGTATCAGCAGCGGCAAAACGATTGTCTATTACGCAGCCAGCGATGTCCAAAACACTCTCGCGTCTTCGAGAAGCGTTTGGAGACCCGTTATTTGTGCGGTCCAAACGAGGCATTCAACCGACGCCAAGAGCCCAGGCGCTATCGCCAGAGCTACAACGGGTTTTAGGCGCAGTCGAACATCTACTCAACGGCGAGGCCTTCAGTCCCGAAACGTACCGGGGCGAATTAGTTCTGGCTATCTCCGAGTATGTCGGTCTGTCACTACTGCCTAGGCTAACCGCAAGGCTGCAGCAGGCAGCACCGCGCCTGCGACTGAAAACGATCACCCGCGTAGAAGGGCAACTCGACCTACTCGCCTCCGGCGACCTGGATTTTGCTATTCAAATTTCCCGAAACGCTTACCCCGACGGCTATCGGCATCAGAGCCTAGGAGGATCGCCCCTTGCGGTATTCGTGCGCCGCGGTCATCCCCTGGTTAGGCAGCCGCTAACGCTCGAGGGACTGAGCCGATTCCCCTATATCAACTTGTATGTGTCAGATCGCGCCGAATTAGATCTCCCGACCCTGCCGGGTGCAGAAGCCATTAACAGTGCGGCAGGTAGTCTGGAGACCTCCCACCTGCTGACGGCGATTGAGATCCTGCGGGAGACCGATTACACCTTGGTAGCGCCGGCCTACCTAGGGGGTAATGACGGCATTACCCGAGAGGTGGTCGCTCTACCCCTACCCGAAAACGCCGCGCAAAGTTTAGACTACAGCTTGGTCGGGCATGAGCGTACGGTAAATTCCCCTATTCATCTTTGGCTGTGGGGAGAGATTACTGAAACCGTACGCGGCATGCGCGTCAGGACCGTACACCGCGGCTAACATCCCGCAACAGCCGCCGGGACACAACTATATAGCTTCCATGTCACGCAAGAATCCCCCGCCTATCCCCCGTTTTAGCACACCCATAATCGAGACCCACTGTCATCTCGATTATTTGGATTCATACGCCTTGGATACCTGCCTTGCTGAAGCCGAAGCTGCCGGTGTAGAGCGCATCGTTACCATTGCAGTGTCACCTGACAATTTGGATACCGTGCTGAATATCAGTAACCAGCACAAAAACGTTTGGGCAACGCAGGGCATCCACCCCCATGAGGCAAGCCAGTGGAACGCCGAAGTGGCAGCTGGAGTACGGGCCGGTGCCGGCCATGCAAAAGTTGTCGCCATTGGCGAGATTGGCCTTGATTATTATTACGAGCACTCTGATCGGCCTGCACAGCGCTCGGCATTTGAAGCGCAATTGCAAATCGCCTCCGATCTAGACCTACCTGTTGTTATTCACACTCGCGATGCAGATGAAGATACCCAGTCGATACTGACTAACTTTTCCAGCATGCTCCCCAAAAAAGGCGTAATCCACAGCTTCACCAGCACCTTGGCGCTAGCTGAATTTTGCCTTGGGGAAGGATTTGCTCTGGGTTTTAACGGTATTGCCACGTTTAATCGAGCCGACAACGTCAGAGAAGTGGTAGTTGCCACCCCTCTTGACCAATTGCTGTTGGAAACCGACGCGCCCTACCTTACCCCAGTACCTTATCGGGGCAGGCCCAATGCCCCCAAGTACCTGCCCTTTATTGCTCAGTCTATCGCCCAAACCAAGCATATCGATGTCGAGGATTTATTGGTGCAGGCGCGTGAGAACAGCCTGCGTATCCTGTTTTAAGGTTGATACCAAACGGCAGAGGTATAGGCGCGCTCCTGAATAGTATCGGGCCGCTGGGTATCGACGTCACCGCCTAGGGCTATCTTGTCATAGAGCGAATGTCGCGCTGTGGGGATTTGCAGTACCCTGACATAATAAAAGCCAGCTTGAGTCGGATTAAACTCTGGGTCTGTCCAAGCGGCAGTCAAGCGCCCAGCGCCGACACTGTTGTTGTGGAAACCCGTGTTTAAGTCCACGGTATTAGCCACAGGCGTCAGTTCGCCGTCAGCCAGTAACCGATCTTGATTGCCGGCCCATGCCACGTTAAAGATCCGCTCATAACTCTGCCCTGAGTCATCGCGCCAGCCTTTAACAATCTGCACACGATCCAAGCTTCCCGAATCGGGGTCGGCAGTCGCCTCAATCAGTAGTGTCGGGGCACCACCTTGCCCATCAGAAGCCAACACACCGCCCATAGGCACTGACCGATCGCGGACATTTGATGGGAAAGCGCTGTCATTGAGGTCTGCCTCAGAGAGCCCATAACCAGCGAACACCCGCACACCAATGCGTGGCCCTGAAGTGGCGTAAACCTCACGCCGACGCATAGCTTCCACAATAGCTGCACGAGTATTTTCTTCGGCCCAAACAGCCGCCAGCCCCGAGGCGCTCATTGCCCACCCAAAGGTACCGCGCGCATCATCACCCCAATGCTGAGTCTTGTTGGCTGGTATTGAATCCGTGGCCATCTTGCCCTGAAAGTTATTCTCCTCGGCAGAGGACAGTGCGGTGTGGGCATCGGTAGAGCCGATCACACCAAACCGATAGGGGTTAACGCCGATATCGGCCTCCATTTCAAGGCCTCGTCGCATGGCAGAGCGGATGTAGTCACCCGCTTTCGCTTCGTACTTACCCGCACTTCTTTGAATGTAAAAATCGTAAGACTCAAAATCAGCAAAGGGATCATCGGGCGACAGATCTGGGTGCGTTTCCGAGTCGCCCTTGATCTGTGTGATCTCAACGATGGGCTCCCAGTAGCGTCGTGTTTCCGCCATCTCGGCGGTAATGGGCTCGCCGTTCAATGCTGTGGTGTCGAACATAAACCCTTTGGAAATATTGGAGTTATGCGGAATCGCCAAAAAATTGCCCTCGGTAGCGGTAGCCGTTTTTTCCAACCACGGCCATAGCGCCTCCGGGTAAGGACTCTGGTCTAAGCCAAAGGGCACAAACGATTGAGCACGAGAGGCATCCAGATCGGAAACAACTACCCGGTGCAGGTTGGCGCCAGCCGGGATAGAGCTGTACTCCCAACCAATCAACGCCGTGAACGTGCCAGGCTGGTTATGGGCATCGGCTGTGTCGGTAATCACTTGCCAAGCATTGGCCTCAACGCGTGGCTGCTCCGGTATCCAGCCGACTTGGGCCACCCAAGTGGCGGCAGCCTCACGCGGGTCATCACTCGCTTCTGGGAGGATGTCTACAAACAGTTTGCGTGCCGTGCCCTCGTCAACTGCGTCCTGCAAAATCCACTCAGCAATACGGGCTTTAGCCGTATCGATTAGGCCCACGTCCTGTACATCCACGCCCTCGCGGTAGGTATTGCGAATCACCCCCATAAATTCCGCGTGATCCGAAACCACTAGAAAATCAAGCGGCGTGCGTAGCTGCACGCGCATGCCGTTATAGGGATGCTCAACTGGCATGCCCTTGGCGAAGCGGTAGGCGACATCGGGGGTTGAGGTTAAATTCCCGTTAGCAAAGGCATCCGATGAGAAGGTGGTATGTAGGTGCGTATCCCCCCAAAGCAGCACTCTATCCTTTGCCAAAACACCCGTGCTGACGGCCGCCAATGTTAGAGCGGTCACTAATTTATTCATACATCCCCCAGAAATTCTTGTTAGGTTTTTTGTTTTGCCGTGATTTGACCGCGCATTAGCGCCCCTGCCATTGGTAGGGTTTTTTGGCAAAGAAGGCTTCAATGGCATTACGACAGTCTTCGCTATCAATGCAGTGTGCCTGCAATGCTGCCTCTGTAGAGATGGATTGACTCAAGGTGGCCGTGGCAGCAACTCTGAGCGCTTCTTTGGTGTAACGCGCGCTCAGCGGTGACGCTTCGGCAAATCGCTTAGCAAACGCCATAGCCGCCTCTTCAAAGCCCTCTGTAGGAAAAACGCGATTGATCATGCCCCAATCAAGTGCCTGCTCTGGTGTCAATTTTTCGCCCAACATCATCAGCTCATAAGCACGACGGCTACCCACTAATTTGTTGAGCAACCAGGTTGAGCCGCCGTCAGGAATGAGGCCAATCTGCGCGAAGGGCTGATACAGAAACGCGCCCTCTGCCATCACTGCCACATCGCAGGCCATGGCATAAGAGTAACTGACACCTGCACAGGGACCATTGATAGCGGCTATCCACACCTTGGTTGAATTGGCGATCGCAAGTACCCCGGGTTTATATTCATTATTGAGGATGTCCTCGACGGCGCTGCCCACCCCCAGGCCCTGACTCGGGTCGGACTCCGACAGATCCGCACCTGCGCCAAAGGCGCGACCCTCGCCGGTGAGCACGATCGCTCGTAAGGAATCGTCCAAATTGAGCTCTCGCGCTGCCGCCAAAAATTCCAAGCGCAGTTGGGTGTCAAAGGTGTTGAGCTTATCGGGGCGATTAAACGCAATGCGCGCAATATTGCCCTCGCGTCGAATTAAGATTGTTTCATAATCACTCATTGTTTTCTGCTCTTTCCAATTTAAGCACCCCAAGCAGTGCCTGTTTTAATTAACGTTTCTATATCCTGCTCGCTGCAGCCGAACCGCGATAACACATCTCGTGTATCGGCGCCCAAGTCATGGGGCCCATGCTGTACTACCGAGGGCGTTCGCATAAATCGCGGCGCCGGCGCATGCTGCGTCATTCCTTCCACATCGATGTACACATCCCGCGCCTTATTGGCCGGGTACTCGGGGGCTTCATCGAGTGACAACACCGGCGAGAAACAAACGTCAGTGCCCTCCATTAGCGCGCACCATT
>CAYPPU010000032.1:0-21605 GCA_964412695.1 uncultured Alteromonadaceae bacterium
TGAGTTCACTCACAGGGCCTGCCGCCTCTATGCCCACGAAGTTAATCGCAGCGTCCAGCTGGCCATAGGTGTCTATGGCAAACTGTGCCAAGGCTTCCAAGTCGCCGTCACTTTTGATGTCACAGCGAAAGGCTGCGCAACCCAATGAAGTTGCCAGCGCATTGACCCGTTCCTCATTGCGCCCCGCCACCACCACTTGGCCGCCTTCTTGAAGGCATTTGCGCGCAGCGGCGGCGCCCATGCTGCGCTCATCGGAAGCGCCCAAAATGACCGCAACCTTGCCTGTCATCAATCCCATGTCTTACTCCTTTTTACGTTACGCATACGGCGGGTAAAGTGCGCCGATATTGTTTATAAAATCCACTTTAGGCGTCATGTCGACTCGCTGGGCCAAGCACGGGTATCGCTGAAATCCTTTCCATGGCGCCTCCCAAGAGGCAACCCGCGATTTTGAGTCATAAACTCGCCATCGGTGGCGGGATCATCGCGGACCCAGTCAATCACTTCGAAACGCTTGAGAATACGCCATTCGCCTCCCCGGCAGGCATATTCATCAACATAACGCCCGGTAATGATCAGATCAAAAGGCTGGCCGTCCTTGAGGTGTCGGTGCTGCGCATAAAAATAAATTTCGCCCTGAGCGCTATCGCCGTCTACCGTAATATCCATTTGGCCCAAAATATGTTGGCTGGACTCAAATTCCGCGAGTAGGTTTTGAGCGAAGTCAACAAACTCCGCAGCACTGCCCGCCAACATGCCGCAGTCGACATACGAATCATCAAAAAAAGCGCTGAGATGCAGCGTCTTATCCAAGCGATCTTGACCGCGGATATAGCGCATCAGGGCTTTGCTAATATCCCGACGAGCCACCAAATCCCTGACTTCCGCCTCTATATTCAAGACCATAAGTCGCCACTCCAAACTAAGCGATGCGTCCACTCCTAACCCGACGGAATATGACATAGGACATTCTTAATAACAAACCTGCTTGACTGTTTTTAAGCATCGGGTTAGCGTGGGCTTAGTCGCATAAGTACCCCCCCCCAACGCCAGCGCCCCGAAAGTCTGTCGCCGCGGGAACGACGCAGATAAATGCAAGTAAAAAAAGCCTACTAGGCACACTCACTACAGCCGAGGATACCCAAATGATTCGCAATCCTTTACCGGCAGCCATTGCGGCCGCCGTTGCCCTAAATACTTTAGCAGGCAGCCCCATCGTCAACGCCCAAGAACGCGCGGGCGGTTTGGAAGAGGTGGTGGTAACCGCTCGTAAACGTGAGGAGAGCCTGCAAGACGCGCCCCTGACGGTGCAGGCCTATAACGCCAAGCGCATTGAGGAATACGACATCACGAGCCTGGAACGTATCCAACAGGTAACGCCTAACCTCTATGTGGGCCGAGTCTCTAACGGTTCGGGTGCGCAAATCACCATGCGCGGTATCGGCGCCTCGGCAGCCACCAGTATTGGTATTGAGCAGTCCGTCGCGGTAGTGCTTAACGGTGCGTACTATGGTCAGGGACGTGTACTTAACGAAGGCATGTTTGACTTAGGTCAAATTGAAATTCTGAAAGGCCCGCAGTCGCTGTTCTTTGGTAAGAACGCCACCGCCGGTGTAATTTCACTGACCACCGCCAAGCCCACCGAAGAGTGGGAATTCAATGCCAACTTTGGCTACGAATTTGAAACCGAACAAACCCGTGTTGAAGCGATCGTGTCAGGTCCCATCAGCGATACCGTCGGAATTCGTTTAGCCCTGCGTGATTCGCAGATGGATGGCGGCTGGTACAAGAACAACTCCCACAACAACACCTATACCTATCTAGATTTCGCCACCGGCTTTGCCGATTCATTTACCGAGGCTGCCCCGGGTGACGACCGCAACGCGCCCCAGGAAGAAGAGACCCTGGCACGCGCCACCATCACGGTTGATCCCAGCGATGATCTGAGCATGACCTTCACTGCTCAATACAGTGACGTTTATGTACTAGATTCGGCTTACAACCACATTCCCTTTAGCTGTGACGGACCCACCAGCGCTTGGGGTGTACCCTGTGGTGATAACTACACCATTGCGCACAACCGCCTACCCCAAACCTTGGCCGACAACCTGCCCTATGCTCGAGGACAGGACTTGTATAACGCCTATGAGAGCTGGTCACTAAACGCCGAAGTCGAGTACCAAATGGGTGACTTCGTGGTGAGCTCGATCACGAACATTCAAGAGAATGACAACGATTGGGCTCTGCCCGGTGACTTCGCCGATACCAACGACGGTATCTTTGCGACAGAGCATGCCACATGGAAAGCGTGGTCCGAAGAACTGCGCATTCAAAGCCAGTTTGATGGCGCCTTCAACTTCATGGCCGGGGTGTTATATCAAGAAACCGAGCGCGAATTCTTCCAGTGGGTCACCTTTGGCGGTGGCGGCGCGTTGAACTGGAATTCAGCCGCTCCAGCAGGTCTTGAGCACGTGACCTACAACAAGGCAAGCTATACCGACGGTGAAACGCTATCGGCATTTGGTGAACTGCAATTCCAAATTGCCGAAAATGTAGAGGCCACAGCTGGTGTTCGCTACATCGATGAAAAGAAAACCTCATCTTTCCAGCAGCCTTATGTGCACCCCATCGGTGTTGCTGCTCTGGGTTGGCTAGCCGGCGGCCTAGAAGCCGACCAAGACTTCAAAGAGTGGCAGCCTGAAGCCACCATCAGCTACCACATGAGCGACGAAGTCACGGTGTATGCCGCCTACAAAACTGCCTACAAATCAGGCGGATTCTCTAACGGTGCCGTATTTGCCGCAGTAAGCCAAAGCAAAGACTTCACCTTTGACCCGGAAACCGCTTCCGGTTTTGAAGTAGGCGTCAAGTCGACACTCATGGATAACCAGCTGCGCTTGAACGCAACCGCCTACAGCTACGAGTTTGATGACCTGCAGCTCGATTACTTCGATTCAGCGGCCATTGTGTTCTTAACCATCAACGCGGGTAAGGCCACCTCCGAGGGTGTCGAGTTGGATCTGGAGTATGCACCGTATTCGGTCCCCGGTCTGACCTTGCGCACCACCTTGTCCTACAACAAGGCTGAGTACGATGAGTTCATCGCACCCTGCTTTGACGGCCAAAGTGCCGCTGAAGGCTGCTCGGTAGACCTACCTGGTTACCCCGGCAAGCCCGGTTATGACATTGCCGGCCAGGCCACTGGTATGGCGCCTGAGCTCTCCGGAACCGCGGGTTTTAGCTACGACGCTGAAATGGATAACGGTTGGAACTGGGGTATCGGCGGTGACTTACTGTACAGCGACGAATACAACGCTTCCGCGATGGGCCACCCCTACGCTTGGCGCGACTCGTACGTGCTATACAACGCTGTAGCCTACGTTGGCGGTGACAACTGGCAGCTCAAGCTCCTGGGCAAAAACCTCGGTAACGAGATGGTTATCTCAGGCACCTTGGAAGGCGCTAACTCGGGCGCGATTGCCGGTCGCTCACAAGCTGACTTGATCGGCTACGGCGGTCCCGGCCGCACCGTGGAATTACAGCTACGGCTTTCTTTCTAAGCTACTCACACAAAACGAAAACGGTGCCCACAAGGCACCGTTTTTTTTCGCCCCAAAAAAGGAAATGTCATGGAATTACGAGTCGATAACAAAGTAGCGCTGGTCACCGGCGGTGGCGCCGGCCTCGGTCGGGCCTGTGCCCTAGCACTGGCTGAGGCAGGCGCGAAGATCAGTATTTGCGACGTAGATTCTGAGCGCTTAGAGGGCGTTCTCAAGGAGCTACGCGCCATGGGTACTGATTGCTTTGGCAGCCTGTGTGACGTCAGCCAAGCTGATCAGGTCGAGGCGTACATCACTAATACGATCAGCACACTGGGAGGGCTGGATATCGCACTCAACAATGCCGGTATCGCCTCAATGCTGCAGCCCCTGGCAGAAACCCGTGAAGAAGATTTTGATCGGGTCATGGGTATCAATTTAAAAGGGACTTGGCTGTGTATGCGCGCCGAACTTCGCCACATGCTAGCCCAAGGTAGCGGCAACATTATCAACATGGCCTCAGCCCTCAGCAAAACCACCTATCCGGGTTCGGCCTTCTATACCACCAGCAAACACGCCGTGGGCGGCTTAACACGAAACACAGCAGTGGAATATGCGGAGCAGGGCATTCGCATCAACGCCATCTGCCCTGGCAATGTCCTGACGCCCTTGCTAGATGGCACGGTGAGTCAGGAGGTTCAGCAGGAATTGGCCAATAAACACCCTATGAAACGACTGGGCACGCCCGAGGAAATTGCCAGCGCGGCTGTCTATTTAGCCAGTGACGCCTCGCAGTTCATGACCGGGGTGCTGCTCTCGGTAGACGGCGGCTGGACAGCTATCTAGTTAACCTAATGATACTTCGACCATGCCGTCAGTAACCTGCACGGCATAGGTCGGAATGGCAACCCGTGTCAGGGTACCGGCGGGCTTGCCGTCGCGAAGATCGAAGCGGACACCGTGCAGAGGGCAAGAAATAAAACAGCCTCGAATGCGCCCCCCCTCCAACTCGGCGGCTTGATGACTGCATTGGTTTTCCACCGCGTACAGCTCACCACCGGCATTGCACACCAAAACCTTCTTACCCTCGACAGTGACGGCACGACTGGTGTTTCGCTCAAGCTCTTCCGCCGGAAAAACGGCGACAAAATTGGACATGGGTGGGGGCTCCTGGGGACTTATCAGCGGGGCCGAATGGTAGCACTCTTGAACGCCACAAAAAAACCATCTTGCTTGCTTATTTTTCCCGCCCCAAGTAGTCTCGAACGCACGATGTACACAGAGAAACCACAAGGCCAAAAAGCATGACAGCGCAAACCAAACGCCAATGGATCTTGACGCAACGGCCCGCCGCCGTGCCGAGCCATGATGACGTCCGACTCGTTGAAGCGGCGATTGAACCGACCCCTGAGGGCCACATACTCATTGAGAATTTATATTTCTCTTTGGATCCGGCTATTCGGGGATGGATGTCCGATACACCCAGTTACCTACCGCCCATTCCCCTGGGGGAACCGGTTCGATCCACGGTGATTGGCAAAGTGCTGGAAAGCACCAGTCCCAATTTTGCGCCTGGGGATATTGCCTACGGTATGGGTGGCTGGGAGACCCATACAACCGGGCCCGCCGAGTTTTTCGTTAAAGTGCCCGATGACAACGAATTCCCCCTTCATTACTACGTCAATATCCTGGGTGCCGTTGGGCTAACACCGTACTTTGGCATCATCGACGCGGGTAAAGCCCAAGCCGGACAGACCTTGCTCATGAGCGCAGCGGCCGGTGCGGTTGGCTCGGTGGGTGGTCAGATTGCCAAGATTCTGGGCCTGCGCGTTGTCGGATTAGCCGGCACCGAAGAAAAGTGTGATTGGGTCAAGAACACACTGGGATTTGACGACTGCATCAACTATCGCACCGCCGAAAATCTTGAGCAAAGTATCCGTGAGGCCTGCCCTGAGGGCGTTGACCTGTTCTTTGACAATGTCGGTGGTGAAACCCTCGATGCTGCGCTAATGAACCTGAATGCAGATGCCACCATTGTATTTTGCGGATCAATCAGTAGCTACAACACCACTGAGCCAGTGCCCGGACCCTACAACTGGTGGCAAGTCTTGGCGCGCAGCGTGACCATCCAGGGTTATCTGGTGAGCGACTACGTGCCGCAGTTCCCTGAGGGACAGGCGCAAATGGCAGAGTGGCTGCGTGAGGGCAAACTCCAATTCCGCGAGCACATAGTGGAAGGATTCGATAACTGCCTGGATACCTTTAACTTGCTGTTTGAGGGCAAGAACGAAGGCAAGCTGATGTTAAAACTGTAATCCAGTTTTCGGCTGAGGCCGAAACCTCCACAAAAAACCCCGGACTCAGCCGGGGTTTTTTTATGTGTTCGATCACAGCTCAGGTTCAGGAACAGTACTATCGTTTTGCATGAACCAGTGAATCCAATTATGAACAAACTGGTTCCCTCGCTCGTTGCGGCCAAAGATAACGTCTTTGATATGACCAGACTCCAAGCCGCGCTGCACCTGTAGACCTACCTTGTAGTCTTCTTCGTCAACAACATTCATCAACCAGTCGGCCATGTCCTCTCTCGCTTGAGCATCAGCGGCGTCTTTGGGCGGATCGGGGTGGAAGAAATGCAAAATCGTAGTGTTTTCTCCCGGTCCCGGTCCTGGAATCAATTGCGCAACCTGAGTGATTTCTGGGGCAACAAATATGGACACATTGGGGAAGAACAAACGAATAAAGTCAAAGCCGTCATTTTCGTGCTGCCACAACGTGTCTTCGGACTGCTCGCGCAGCTTCAGAATCTCTTTTTGCGGGAAGGCAATAAACAAGTGCGGCCCGTGGGCATCGAACTCCATAATATTGGAGAAGGTTCGTGGCTCAATGGTCTCGGGATGTGCCGCCTTGAAGTGGTATCCCTCTAGATAACCGTCATAAGCCACTTTCCAGTTAGCGCCGTGGATCACGCGGTTGCCCACATAGGACCAATTCTCAAAACCCTTGGCTGCCACATCGTCCATCATGCCGCCCAAATACGCGCGAATGTCGAGGGTGGAGTTGGGATCCAAGACTGCAAAAATCAAGCCGCCCTCTTCGTGACAGGGGAATGACACCAGATCGCGACTGCCCTCACAAACCTCACCAAATTTATTCGCCTCAGCAACCGCACGTAACTTGCCGTCGCAGCCAAAAGACCAGGCGTGATAAGGGCAGCTAAACACACGCTTGTTGCCCGTGGGTTCAGACACCAAGGTCATCGCCCGGTGGGTGCAGACGTTCAGTAGAACCTTTACGCCACCGTCAGGCTGTCGAACCATCATCAGTGGTAAGTTGAGGTAATCGACCAGCTTATAGTCACCCGCGTTGGGGATTTCCTGAGTCACGCCTACCATGACCGGCAGCCTCTTGAATACCGCATCCATTTCCCGCGCCCAAAACTCAGGATCGGTGTATTCCGTTGCCGGTACGGTCATGGTTGATTCGGCCCAATCGGTGGTGCCGTTTTCAACGTGCTCCATCATTCTGACCGCAAGCCGGTTATAACGTGCTGACGTATCCATGCTATCTCCTACAAGCTCAGCTCAGGCCCTACTCGGGCATCTGAACCGGTCCTTGACTGCTGACTTCGTACTGAGTCGCATCAAGACTCAGCACTTCTAATTCCGCCACTTGACCTAAAAACGCCTGAATATGATCGGCACGTAAGTGGTCATTTAAGGCATCCTGACTCGCCCACTCCTCCGCTATCCAGACGACAGTAGGGTCACAGATATCGACACCCATACCGTACTTTATGCAGCCTGCCTCGGCACGGGTCACATCAATCAAGGCCTTGGCTGCCTCGACATATTTTGGCGCACTTTCTGCTGACAACTGCACTCTGGCGATAATAGCTAAATTGCTCATACGGTGTTCCCTTATTTATGTTCTTAACTTGAATCAAGTAGCCGGAGGCCTTCAGTCAACCGAATGGCATTATGTTGCCAGCAGTAACAAGGCAATTAGCGGCCCGCGAATGATGCCCCGTCGGTCCTCTTTTACACAGGGCTTGAGGCTAGGCATCACCAAATAAAAAGTCAAGCATGCTTGCTTTTTTACGGCAGCAAACCTACCCTTTGGGCTCCTCAAAAAAGATCTGCCTTATGTATCCAAAAGAACAGCAACAATGGGTGCTGAAGCAACGCCCCCATGGCCTGCCCACCACCGACGACATCCAGCTGGAAACGGGCCCAGTGCGTGAGCCCGAAGAGGGTGAGGTGGTACTGCGCAATCTGTATTTCTCTCTGGACCCCGCCCAACGCGACTGGATGAACGACGCCGTTTCCTACCTACCACCCATTGAGATCGGCGCACCGATACGCAGCACAACTCTTGGGCAGGTCGTCGCCAGCCGGCATAAAAATTTCAAAGAGGGTGACATTGCCGTGGGCCTCGCTACCAATGCCTGGCAGCAGTACAGCACCACTCCCGGGGACCACCTAGATCTTGTTGACGAACCCGAATTCTCGCCCCATTACCACCTCACCATACTCGGCGGTGCCATGGGTTTAACACCCTACTTCGGGATGCTACGCCTTGGACAACCCGCACCGGGCAAGACCGTTCTGATGAGCGCCGCTGCAGGCGGTGTTGGCTCCATTGCAGGCCAAATTGCCAAGATGGAAGGCGCGCGGGTCATTGGCCTTACCGGTACCCAAGAAAAGTGCGACTTTATTGTTAATGAATTGGGTTTCGATGACGCCATTAACTATAAAACCGTGGATAACCTTGTTGAAGCGATTGCTGAGAAGTGCCCAGACGGCGTCGATATTTACTACGATAACGTTGGCGGAGAAATGCTCGATGCCGCACTGCTAAACCTTGCCAAAGGGGCCCGCGTGGTCTTTTGCGGCGCCATCTCCACCTACAACGCCGATGGTCCTGTACCGGGGCCCTATCAGTATTGGCAAATCCTCGCCAAGGGTGCCACCGTATTGGGTCAAATGAACCTCAAATACGCCGACGAGTACCCCATGGCCCTCGATCACATTCGCCAGTGGTTGCGTGAAGATAAAATCAAATTCGCTGAGCACATTATTGAAGGCATTGAGAATACCGTTGACGCCTATCGGATGCTGTTCACCGGTGAAAATAATGGCAAGTTGCTGGTCAAAGTCGCCGATCTTTAACTACGCATGGAGCCGTCAACGAGGCATCCCTGCTTTTGACGAAGGAAACAAACATGACAGGTAAGTTAGAAGGCAAAGTCGCTCTGATCACCGGCGGTACGAATGGTATCGGTAAAGCCGCCGTTCAAGGCTTAACCGAGCAAGGCGCCAAAGTGGTGTTCACGGGTAACAACGTTGACGCGGGCAACCAGATCGCAGCCGAAACCGGCGCGGTATTCGTTCAACATGCCGTTCAGGATGTTGCCGGCTGGGAAGCGGTGAAAGCCGCCGTGCGCGACAACTACGGTCGCTTGGATCTTGCCTTTGCCAACGCGGGTACCAACGCGGGCGACAGTGACATTGAGACGGTGGAGGTCGACGCCTGGAAAAATCTGGTGGATATCAACCTGACCGGCCCCATGCTCACTATTAAGGCCGCCATCGAGTTGATGAAAGCGAACCCGGGAGGCTCCGGCGGCTCTATTGTGCTCAATAGCTCGATTAACGGCATTTTAGCGTTGGCCGACGACGTCACCTATTCCACGACCAAAGGTGCTCTTAGACTGCTAGCGCGGTCCACCGCGGTGTATTTGGCCAAGAACAAAACCAACATCCGTTGTAACTCGATTCACCCTGGCGTCATTGAAACACCGCTTATTGAGGGCGCAATTGGGGGGGCCCCAGATCCCGCCGCAGCGCGTAACATGCTGGAAAACATCGCGCCGGTGGGACGCATGGGGCGTATGGACGAGGTTGTATCGCTTTTGATCTACCTCGCCTCCGATGAATCTCAATTCATGACCGGTTCCGAGGTGGTGATTGATGGCGGCTCTACCGCGGGTCTGCCGGGGGTTTAAGTTCCCCATAGCGAAAATTGACGCTCTATAAAAAACGCGAAGCAGTAATCGACTCGCGTTTTTTATGCCCTGCTAATTACTCGAGAGTACCGTAAACCCAAAGTCCTCGCGCGGCTCTCAACGTCGACCCTCGAGGTAATCGTTAAGCACTTCATGGAACCGCCGCACGCGGGTCTCCTGACCTGAAAGGTAGCAATCCTCAAACGCCATAGAGCGCAGACCGCGTTGCTGGGTCTCAGCAAGTGATAAATCCTGAGTCAAGAAATCGCCCTGATCAATAGACGCTTCGTAGTCGGTATAAGACCCTGACTCGTGCTCGGCCTCCTCAAAGGGTCGCATACCAAACAGCGTCGGCACTTCCGGATCACCCTCAATCGGTGGCGCCAGATACCAATAATCAAAGGTTGACCAATTGGGATCTTCGGCATCGGGTTCTGTCCTAAACACGTGAACCCCTTCCGCCGTCGCCGTAATGGTCAAGTTTGGGAATACCGTGTGGTGCATCTGATCGGTGAGTTCATCATCAAGCAGGTCATCGAAGTAATGCATGCCCCGTTCGGGACCTTTTTCGCGACGCGCTTGTTGCAGCGCCAAGCGAGCTTCCTGGGCGCGACCTCGATAATCGTCGGGGTTGATATCCCAGGCGCGCAAGACGTCTTCCCACAAGGGCTGCATATCTTCATCGGGACTCAAGCGCGATGACGGTTGTAGCTTCTCAATCATGCGATTGTGTCCGGTGGGATACATCTCAAACAGCGTGGTTGAGTAATGGTCATCAATCATCGGCATAAACTGCGGATGCACAGCGGGGATATGGTAAGCCTCGTTGAAGTTATCCGAGGCGAACTTCCAGTTAGTATTCACCCGCAACGTCACCCAAACCACGCGTTTGTAGTTCTCCAAATCGCGATTGCTGAACAGCGTGGGTATCGGATCAAGGTATTCAAGCAGGGGTTTCGCATCTGGATCGAAGCTCCAAAAAATGAAGCCTCCCCAGGTATCGCAAGAGAGTTCTTTTAATCGCAACTTGCCGCAAGGATTACCCTGGGGAAAATCTTCGGCGTCCTGCACCCACGATAACTCACCATCAATGGCCCACTGCCACCCGTGATAAGGGCAGGTAAAACTGTCCATTCCCCCCTCATCAGCGGTGACCAATTGGTTACCCCGGTGCATACAGACATTGAAGAACGCCTTAATACCACCATCTTTCTGCCGAACCATGAGTACCGATTCGTGACGAAAATGATGAACGATGAAATCGCCAGGCTCCTGTAATTGCGATTCGCGTCCGCCTACATGCCAAACCCGCGTCCACATGTACTGCCACTCGCGATCGGCGAAATCCTTGGACCAGTACCGATCACCGGTAATGGCGTCGCCCCGTGCTTTGGGCTCCTCTGCCGCCGGGTGGGTGGGGTAGGGTTTAGCTTTAATATCCATAGGAATCTCCAAATCGCTTCAGCGCCGGCAGCACCCAAGGGGGGGAGCCTTGCATCAGGCGTTGCATTTCACTAGCTAGCTATTACTCGCCGTGCAGCACCTTGAATTTGCGCAGTGAAAACTTCCACTCGCCATTTTCGCGAACCAGCTCGTCGGTATACTCGCCCGACGGGCGTATTTCGGTGCCGTCTTGCATCACCGCAACCTCAGCGGTGTAGCTGCGCATTTTGGCAGTATCGCCATTAACCTCTATGTAACCGGGCATAGCCATCATGTTGACAAAGGGGAACAGCTGCATCGCTTCCTTCCAAGAGGCCACGATGGTTTCGCGTCCTTTCAGGCCCTCCATCTCAAGGTGCGGTAATTCCCACACGGCGTCTTCGGCCCAGGTACTGCCCCAAATATCGGCGTCACGTTGATTAACGCCGTCACAATAGCGCTCAAGCACCGCGCGAATGGCCAATTGGTCCAATAGGTGTTGCTCAGACATAGTTGTATCCCTTTTGATTATTGATTGATCATGCCGCCGTCCACCACGAGTTGGGTACCGGTCACATAGTTTGATAAATCCGAAGCAAGAAATAATGCCGCATCGGCAATGGTCGACGGCGGGCCCATGTAACCCATTGGGATGGCATCGGTTAACGTGTCGTACTCGTCGGTATTCTCGACCGCCGCCTGCTTTTGCATATTGGTGGCAATCATGCCGGGGTGAATCGTGTTACAACGAATACCCTCTCGGGCGGTCTCTGCTGCCACCGCCTTGGTAAAGCCAAGAACGCCACCTTTACTCGCGGCATAGGCGCTAACACCGATAACACCCACCAACGCTGCCACCGACGACATATTGATCACAGAACCCTTCACTCCGGCCTCGCGCATCAACGCTACCGCTTTTTGGGTGCCCAGAAACACGCTGGTCATGTTGACTAGCATCTGGCGGTTGTAGTCGGCCAGCGTCAACTGCTCCAACGGCAGCAGCACGGCGATGCCGGCGTTATTCACTACCGCATCCACACGACCGTAGTCGGCTTTAATGCGGGCAAAGGTTTGATCCCATTGAGCCTCGTCTGTGACATCCAAACCCCAAGCAACGGCTTGGCCGCCCGCATCACAAATTTCTTGTGCTGTCTGCTCAGCACCTGGCGCGTCGAGATCAGTGACAACAACGGTCGCACCCTCACTGGCGAACTTATGGGCAATGGAATGACCAAGGCCGGGATTGGAGGCGGCGCCCGTAACTAGGCAGATTTTGTTCTCAAGCAGTGCCATGATCTCTCTCCTAGATCGCTGTGAGGCCTATTCGGCCGGAATTTCTCCTGCGGCCACCATCGCTTCCGCTAATTCGTGGGCACGGGGGTTCCGGCGCAGACAAAGACCACCATTTACTTGTAGGTTCTCACCAGTCATAAAGCAGTCATCACTGGCCAAAAAGAGTGCCGCCGCCGCAATATCCTCGGAGGTACCGATACGCTCTAGCGGGTAACACTTGCGGAAGGTCTCTACCAACGCGGCGCTCTGCATGGCATCCGCGGTCATAGGTGTGGCGGTTAGTCCGGGCGAAATGGTGTTAGCGCGAATGCCGACATGACCAAACTCGTTTGCAACCGTTCGGACCACGTGGTCTATGCCGGCCTTGGCACCCATATACGCCGCATGGTTATCAAGCATGATTTTTGCGGTTGCTGAAGAGATTTGGATGATGCAACCCGACTGCTGCTGGGACATCACCTCGACTAATCGCTGCATCCACACGTAGGGGCCCTTGAACTGAAGGTCGACCATGCGATCGAGATCCTCAGCGGAGGTCTCGCAAAAGGGTACCAGGAGCCCCCAACCGGTGGCGTTGATCGCCACATCAATGCGACCGTGGCGCTCAACGGTTGTGCTGACCATGTTAGCTATGGAATCCCGATCACACAGATCGCAATACACCCAATCGCCGTCAATTTCCTGAGCCAAGTCTGCCAGCACGTCCTCGCGACGCCCTGACACCACCACCGTGGCACCGGCCGCAGCGAAGTGCCTTGCCATGACCTGCCCCATGTTGTCGGGGCTGCCCGCCCCCACAATGGAGACGACTTTTCCTTTGCCTTGAAACGTACCCAACATGACTAATCCCCCTGACCGCTCGTTGTTATGACTCGAATGAGTAAAATTTTGGGACGGTGAACTGGCTCAGTATCGTGATAGCGCCATAAGAGGCGCTTCCGAATACCTATAGAGACGCTACTGCTCGCTGGCGTAAATACGCTCTAACTGGTCCGTCACTAAATCAATCACGCCCTCAGCGCGTTTGGTGCTATGTCCAACCCGATGGCTATTGGCCATACCTTGCATCACAAATTGCACCATATCGTGGGCTGCCTGCAGGGATTTCACCCCTTTCCAGTGCGGGAAAACGGCCTTCACCGTCCGCAAGAATTCGCGTTCAAAATCTTTTTCCACCTCGGCAATCACGTCACCCAATTCGCTGTCCGTGCGAGAAGCGGCGAGTAACTCTTGATAGGCCACGAACGACGGCAGGTTGACGTAATCCCAAGCCGCCACCACAGACGATCGAATGCCCTCTCGCGTCAAGGCCTGATCTGGCTCATCGATATTACCCATAAGCTCGCGGTATTCTTCGAGACGCCGGGCATGTAGATACTGCACTACCGCTGTAATAACAGCCGCCCGCGACGGAAAATGGTGCATCATGGCGCCGCGCGAGACACCTGCCTCCTTGGCGATCATGGCGGTGGTCGTCGTGGCATAACCGTTGTCCACAAAGCAGCGGACCGCCGCTTCTAATATCGACTGCCGGGTCATAGCCGACTTTTCTGCCTGCCAACCATCCCCGCCTCGACGACGAGTCGTGGCCGCGTCGGGCTGGCTGGCTGTTGAAGCTTCTAGAGTGCTTGGGGAATCTGAGGGTTGTGTCTGCATGATTGTTCTCTCGGGCACGCACTGCCGCGCAGTTGCCGTTTAATCTCCTGCCGCGGCGTCTCTATCTATATGCTACCTATATGCTACGTTCGGAAGCCGCCTATCCGACGCCGTATGATGACAGTGAGTATCACACCAGACGGCTCCAACAGCAAACAATCCTGCTTGCTTTTTTTTCAAGGCCTACCTACTATCGTGGGCCACATTCCCCGTGCCAGAGATGATTAACAATGGCTTACTCTAAGAAATTTCTCCAGGAAGCGTACTCGACCATGACGACGATCCGTCAGTTCGAAGAGCGCATGATCAAGGAATTCATGGCGGGTAACATCCCCGGATTCGTGCACACCTATGATGGCCAAGAAGCCGTCGGCGTTGGCGTTTGTAGTCACCTTAGCGATACCGACATCATTGGCAGTACCCACCGGGGCCATGGACACTGTATTGCCAAAGGTTGCGATATTGAGCTCATGATTCTTGAGATCATGGGTAAACAGGGCGGTCTGTGTAAGGGCAAAGGCGGCTCTATGCACATTGCTGACATGGATAAAGGCATGCTCGGTGCCAATGCTATTGTCGGTGGCGGGCCACCTCTCTGTAATGGTGCCGCTCTGTCTATGAAAACCCTCGGCAAGAAAGACGTGGCGGTATCCTTTAGTGGCGACGGCTCTTCTAACCAGGGCACAGTTATGGAAGCCCTTAACCTGGCTGGCGTACTGCAGCTCCCACACTTATTTGTTTTTGAAAACAATCACTTAGCCGAAGGCACTGGCGATGAATACGCGGTCTCAGGAAGTATTGCCGGCCGCGTTCGCGCTTTCGACATCCCCTGCGACGAAGTCGATGGACTCGACTTTTTTGCCGTCTATGAAGCCACCAAAAAAGCCGTGGCGCACTGCCGTGCGGGCAAGGGTCCCTACGGTATCGAAGCCGACGTCATTCGTTTCGACGGCCACTTCATCGGGGATCCCCAAGCCTACCGAGGCGACGGTGAGTTGGCCGACCTGCGTGCCAACAAAGACTGTTTGAAAATTTTCCGTGCACGCGTTACCGGCGAGGGCTGGCTGACTGATGCCGACCTTGATGAGTTGGATGAAGCGGCGAGCCAGGCAATCGAAAAAGGGGTGCAACGCGGTCTCTCTGCCCCTGAGCCCGATCTGTCCGAATTAACCAGCGACGTTTACTGCAGCTACTAATTACAGGGTTTATACATTATGTCTGACGCACAGAATCAAGGACATCCGGTAAAAACATACCGTGAAGCCATTAATGAAGCCCTGCACCAAGAAATGCAGCGCGATCCCACGGTCATCGTTTTAGGTGAGGAAGTGGTCGGCGGCGCCGGCTGTAAGGGGTCCGACGAAGCCTATGGTGGTGTTTTTGGCCTCACCAAAGGCTTGGGCCCCACTTTCGGCCGCAGCCGCGTGATCGACACGCCCATCACTGAATCCGCCATCATTGGTGCTGCCGCCGGTGCGGCGAACACCGGTCTGCGCCCCATTGCCGAATTGATGTTTGTCGACTTTATTGGCGTCTGCTTCGACCAGATCTTCAACCAGGCAGCGAAATTCCGCTACATGTTTGGTGGCAAGGCGAAAACCCCCATGGTTATCCGTGCCACCGCCGGCGCCGGCCTACGTGCCGCGGCGCAACACTCGGGCATGCTGCACCCCGTGCTGACGCACATGCCAGGTTTAAAAGTCGTCATGCCCAGCAACCCCTACGATGCCAAAGGCTTGATGATAAGCGCTATTCGTGACGATGACCCGGTGGTGTTCTTGGAGCACAAAGTGCTCTACGAGACCTCAGGCCCGGTCCCCGACGAGCTTTACACCGTGCCCTTTGGCGAAGCGGCCTTCTTACGACAAGGCGCTGACTGCACCATCGTGGCATTCAGCGCTATGGTCAATCGTGCTGTAGCGGTGGCCGACAAGCTGGCAGCCGAGGGTATTCGCTGTGACGTCATCGATCCCAGAACCACGTCACCGCTGGATGCCGAGGCCATTCTTGAGAGTGTTGAGGTTACCGGCCGCCTAGTCATTGTCGATGAGGCAAACCCCCGCTGCAGTTTGGCGGCTGACGTATCCAGTATGGCGGCAGAGCACGCCTTCAGTTCCCTGCGTGCCCCGATTAAGTGCGTTACCGCTCCTCACGCCCCCGTGCCCTTCGCACCGGGACTTGAAGATGCCTACGTACCCAGTGAAGCGCGCATTGAGCAAGCCGTGCGGGACGTGCTCGGAGGTCGATAATGGCAAACCTATCGAAGGTGGTCATGCCCAAATGGGGCATGGAAATGACCGAGGGTGAATTGGTCGAGTGGCATATTGCCGTTGGCGATAACGTTGCCACTGACGCCGATATTGTCGACGTCGAAACAGCGAAAATTGTTAACACTGTCACCACCAATTCAGCGGGCATCATTGTTCGCCTCTGTGCAGCTATCGGCGATGTTGTACCGGTGGGTGGCGTACTGGCGGTTGTGGCTGACGAAGCAGCGTCTGAAGACGAAATCGATGCCTTTCTGGGTACGGCTGACGCCTCGGCAGCTGCTGCACCGGCTGAGCCGGCACCCGCCGCCGACCCGGCACCTGTGCCTGCTGCAGCGGCCCAGGCTGTACCGGGCGAAAATTCCGGTGTCTCTTCCGTGGCCGCTCGTGTTGCTGCCGAGCATGGCATCGATGCCAGCGCATTGGGCGGGACAGGACGGCATGGTCGTGTCAGCCTGGAAGACGTTAAGCGCGCCGCTGCCGATACGGGCAAAACGCTAAACTTACAAAAACCACTTGGTAGCTCGGTTAATGAGGCCGACGATAGCGATGTTGCAGCATCCCCTATCGCGCGTCGACTGGCGCAAGAACTGGGCATCAATCTACGCGAGTGTCGCGCCACAGGTCGCCTTGGACGGGTATCAAAGGCCGATGTTGAAGCCGTAGCCACACGTCGCGGAATGGCTGCAGCAACGGTGGCCGCGCCCGCTGCTGCGCCGACGGCCAGGAGCACAACGGTGCAAGGTTCAGGCCTTACCGGTATGCGCCGGGCGATTGCTCAGCGGGTGCAGCAATCCAAACAGGAAGTGCCCCATTTCCGAGTCAATATTGAGGTTGATGTGGCTGCCGCCATGCGCCTGCGTAAGCAATTGAACGGTCGCGATGACAGCGTCAAAATCTCGCTAAACGATATTCTGATTAAAGCCGCGGCTAGCGCGCTGCAGTACCACCCCAACCTAAACGCGCGCTTTGATGGCACTAACCTTGAGTTGGTGGCTGATGCCAACATCAGCGCCGCCATTGCGGTAGACAGCGGTTTATTCATGCCCGTGGTGTCAGCAGCCAATCAAAAAGGTTTGCGTGCCATATCGGAGAACATGGCTGACTTAGTAGAGCGTGCGAAAGGCGGCCAACTGACAGCGGCGGATCTAGACGGCGGTAGCTTTAGCATTAGTAACTTGGGTATGTTCGGCATTGACAGCTTTGATGCCATCATTAGCCAGCCACAGGTGGCGATTCTAGCTGTGGGGACTGCCGCCGCTCGCCCCGTGGTGGTCGACGGCGAACTCGCCATTGGCCAAACCATGCACTTGAGCTTGTCCAGCGATCACCGCGTGGTCGATGGCGCCGATGCGGCAAGGTTCATGGCCGATTTAAAAACCTTTATTGAACACCCGGCCAGCATGCTCGGCTGACCGATCTCAGCCCCCCAGGTGGTCTGATGGCCGCTGAGGGGTGCTCAACATGGGCATCACTGAGGACCGTATGCGCGAACAACAACCCCTCCACGACGGCCTATTTAGCTGGCCCGATGTGCAGCCTGAGCTGCTTGGGAGCCAATGTAATCAATGCGGAGAGCACGCCTTTCCGGCGCAAACCAGTTGTCGATCGTGCACCGGCACCGACACCAAAATTGTAAGAATGGGTCACACCGGTACGTTGTGGACGTGGACGATTCAATCTTTCATGCCCAAAGAGCCCTACCACACTGACGAGACCCCCGAATCATTTCAGCCCTATGGTGTGGGCTACGTAGAGTTGGAAAACGGTCTGCGTGTAGAATCGCGATTGCGCGAAAACAGCCCCGAACAACTCGAGATCGGTATGCCAATGCAGCTTGAGATCATTCCTGTTCGAGTCGATGAAAACGGCATAGAGCGAGTTACGTTCTCGTTTCGGGCACAGGAGGCCAATTGATGGATGTCGCTATTGTCGGAGTGGGTTTACACCCCTTTGGTCGCAGCCCCGCCCTCAGCGGACTGGAGCAAGGTGCTAACGCCGCCCGAGCGGCCATGGCCGATGCTGGGGTAGATTTCAAAGCCATGCAATTTGCCTTTGGTGGCAGCCAGGACGGCGGTAATGCCGACTCACTGGTTAATCTGTTGGGTCTAACCGGCTTGCAGTTCACCAATATTTGGAACGGCTGCGCCACCGGCGGCAGCTCGCTCAATGCCGCCTACTCAGCGATTAAATCTGGCCAATACGATGTCGGACTGGTAGTAGGCTTTGATAAGCACCCCCGGGGCGCCTTTAATCCGCAACCAAAGGACTGGGGCCTAGACGATTGGTACGGCGAAACCGGACTCATGCTGACCACCCAGTTTTTTGCCATGAAGATACAGCGCTATATGCACGATCATGGCATCAGTAACGACACGCTGATTCGTGTTGCCGAAAAAGCTTTCCGCAACGGTTCCATCACCCCTACCGCATGGCGCCAAGCCGCTTTGAGCTGGGAGGAAATTGCCAACGCACCGATGGTAAGCGAACCCCTGAGCAAATACATGTTTTGCTCCCCCGCCGAGGGCGGCTGTGCGCTGGTGGTTTGCCGCGCGGATATGGCGCATAAATTTGGCGGTAAGCCGGTCATTCTCAACACCGCTGTGGTGCGCTCACGCCACTACGGCAGCTTTGAGGTGTTTAGCCCCGCGCAGGCACCAGAAATGGCACAGTCGCCTACCGTTACAGCATCCAAAGCCGCTTTCGAATTGGCGGGTATCGGCCCCGAAGATGTCGGTGTTGCCCAGCTGCAAGACACCGAGGTAGGCGCGGAGATCATGCACATGGCAGAAAACGGTTTCTGTGCCCACGGCGATCAAGAGCAATGGCTGGCCGACGGGGTTACAGAGATCACAGGTCGGCTGCCGGTCAATACCGACGGGGGCTGCCTGGCCAACGGTGAGCCAGTGGGCGCGTCGGGCCTGCGCCAAGTCTACGAAATTTGTTTGCAATTGCGCGGTGACGCTGGCGCGCGCCAAGTCCCCAATGCCCCCAAAGTGGGTTACACCCACGTGTACGGCGCGCCGGGGATCTCAGGCGTTAATATACTTTCTATTTAACAGTTAGACGGTGGTTTAGGGAGAGACAAGATGGATAACAACGACGAACGCCTCCAGGGGGATGGCGGCCGCTTTAGTGGCACAACCTGGCAGGATCTGCTGGATCTCGAAACTGTTGAAGTCCCGGATTATCTGCGCATTAAGAGTAATCCCTATTTAGGTGACGAGGATTTGTCCGTAGAGCGTTACATCGGCAAAGAATTCTTTGAAGCCGAGCGCGACAAGATGTGGAATCGGGTTTGGCAAATGGCCTGTCGGGAAGAGGATATTCCCGAGGCAGGGGATCACCATCTCTACCAGATCATCGACCGCTCGGTGATCGTTACCCGCACTGAAAGTGGCGAGATCAAGGGGTATATCAACACCTGTTTGCATCGCGGCCGCTGTCTCCGCGATGAGTCCGGTTCAGTGAGTGAATTCCGCTGCCCGTTCCACGGTGCTACCTGGAATCTCGACGGCGAGTTTGTCGGCATCCCCAATGCGTGGGACTTCAAACACATTGAAGATCGCGACATGAGCTTGCCACAGGTCAAAGTGGATACCTGGGGCGGCTTTGTCTTTATCAACTTTGATCAAGACTGCGCGCCGTTAAAAGACTATATGGAATGCATGCCTGAGCACTTCGAGCGCTACCCCTTGGAGAAGTATTTCAAAGGCGTTCACGTCAAGCGCGTGATGGCGTGTAACTGGAAAGTGGGCGCCGAAGCGTTCATGGAATCCTGGCACACCTTGGAAACCCATAAGCAAATTCTCACCTTCACCGGTGACGAGAACTCCCAGTACGACACCTTCGGCGACAATATCAGCCGCTCGGTGACACCCATGGGGGTCAACAGCCCGCATCTGGACGGCATTTCCCAAGAAGAAATCACCCGGGACATCCTAAAGCTATCTGGCCGTATGGCCACCGATAGCGACGAAGGCGTGGACATGCCCGAGGGCATGAGTGCCCGCAAATACGTGGCTGAGATGAACCGTGAAATCTTTCAAGAAGCGGCCGGCGAAGATTTATCTGACGCCACCATGGCGGAACTGCAAGACGCCATCCTCTACAGCTGTTTCCCCAATTTTCAGGTTTGGGTGGGCTATAGCGGCAATATCGTTTATCGCTTTTTACCCAACGGCAACGACGTCGATAGCTGCATCATGGAAGTCATGATTCTGCTTCGCTACCCCGAGGGCACCGAGCGTCCACCGGCGGCAGCTTGTCACGAAATCCCCGCTGATCAGCCCTTCGCCTCCTACGAGATGCTGGGTGCTTTGGGTGGGGTTTTTGATCAGGACGACGCCAACTGCCCGGCTGTACAACGGGGCATGAAGGCCTCTGCTACTGGCAAGGTCACTCTAGCGAGCTATCAGGAAAGCCGGATCCGTCACCTGCATCAAACGCTTGATAAATACCTAAACGACTGAGGTGCGCCATGAGTAACACTGCTAACAATGCCGGAAGGATCAATGCGATCTTGGTAGCCAGTGGACTTTGGCACGACATCGACTTCGCGCGTCTCGAGCTATTAAAGCTTCTTGCAGAGGATGATCGCGTTCGTGTTCGCGTGTTCGAGGACTATGAAAACCTGGAAGCGCTGGCTGAAGCCGATTTTCTCATTAGCTACACATGCAACGTCATTCCGTCGCTAGAAGCGCAAGAAGCCCTACGGGACTGGGTGCGCAACGGCGGCCGTTGGTACGCGCTACACGGCACCAATTCAGTCATTCGCCTGATGTCTGACGGCAACTACGGCACACCCGATTGGGCGCCCTTGTTCATGGAAACTCTGGGCACTATGTTCAGATCGCATCCACCCATTGAGCCCTACAAAGTCACTGTGGCTGATCCCGATCATCCGCTGGTGCAAGGTGTTGAACCCTTTGAAGCCACCGACGAACAGTACCTCATGCACACCTACGGTGACTTGAAAGTCTTGCTGGAAACGGAATTTGGTGGCGCCGCGCCAGGCTTTGTAGAAGACCAATGGGAACATGCCTCACACCCAGTGTTTTACATACACGAACAGGGTGAAGGTGCGGTGTTGTATTTAACCCTGGGACACTGTCGGCACCATTACGATATGCAACCGCTACTCGACTACTGGCCCACCATTGACCGCTGCTCTTGGGAACTGCCAGTGTTTTACACCTTGTTAAGACGCGGTATCGAATGGGCCAAGGAACCGGTCGATGCCGCTTCTAGCGCAGCGCGAGGCGCTGCCCAGGCTGCGGTCAGCTAGTCTTTAGCACCCTGTAACCCGAAAAGAAAAAGCCGCCCCTAGGGCGGCTTTTTTGTGAGCGCGGCTTTATGTGAAGCCCAGCTTTCTGTTAACGGTGGCCGTGAATTTCCGCCAAAGAACCTGGCATCGGCATA
>CAYPPU010000032.1:21705-29227 GCA_964412695.1 uncultured Alteromonadaceae bacterium
CACATTGGCCACATCATCGAGCGCGTCGACGCGATAGCAATACTCAGTAGCCAAATTCTGGAGCGCAATACGCTCTTCGACAGGGATGGGTGTATTCATTATTAGATCCTCAAATAAGATTGCTTCACTTTATCGTCAGTGGCCGTTGTCACGCCAATGATGGATTAATGTCAGGTATACATGCCGATAACTTGCTTGCCCAAGGCCATTTGGTGCACTTCATCGGGGCCGTCTGCCTGGCGACACCAGCGGGCGTAGTTAAATTGCTCAGCCATGCAATAGTCCTCGGTCAAGCCACCTGCACCGTGCATCTGCATGCACCGATCAATGATGGTTTGTACCAGGGCCGGTACCGTTGACTTGGTCGCGGCAATCAGTGACAGCGACGCCGAGACGCCATTTTGGTCTATGTGCCAGCAGGTCTTTTGCACCAATAACCGGGCCATTTCGATTTCCGAGTAGGACTTGGCCAAGTTCTCGCGAATCGACTGGTGCTTGCTAAGGGGTCGGCCAAAGGTTTCGCGCTCGGTTACGCGCTTGCAAGCCAGCTCTAGCGACCGCTGGGCGGCACCAATTAAGCGCATGCAGTGGTGCATACGGCCCGGTGCAAGACGCCCCTGGGCAATTTCAAAGCCGCGCCCCTCACCCAGCAGCACATTCTCAAGCGGAACACGCACATCGGTAAAGGTCACTTCCGCATGCCCAATCGGTGCATCGTCATACCCTAAAGTGGTGAGCGGACGAATCACCTCTACCCCAGGGGTATCTTTGGGTACTAGCACCTGCGTTTGCTGTAGGTGCCGATTGGGGTTATCGGGGTCACTTTTGCCCATCACAATGAAAATCTTACAGCGGTGATACGGGGCCCCGGTGATAAACCATTTGCGACCGTTGAGTACCCAACTGTCGTCGTCCTTGCGGATCTGAAGCTGGACATTAGTAGCGTCACTGGAGGCCACCTGCGGCTCCGTCATGGCGTAAGAAGAGCGGATCTCGCCAGCCAGCAGCGGGGTCAACCATTGCTCGCGCTGCGCCTCAGTGGCGTAGTTCATGAACACTTCCATGTTGCCCGTGTCCGGCGCGTTACAGTTAAATACCTCAGGTGACCAAATCACCCGGCCCATCTCTTCTGCCAAGGGCGCGTAATCCAAGAACGACAAGCCGCCATGCTCGCTGTATTGACCGTGATCCTCGGGCACGAACAAATTCCACAGGCCCTGAGCCTTTGCCAAGGCTTTGAGTTCATCCATTAACGGCAGCGGCGCAAAGCGATCGTCGGCTGAAGCTAGCTGTTGGTGGTAAGTATGCTCATTGGGATACACATGGGCATCCATGAACTGTCGCAATGTCACCAGCAACTGCTGAGACTTTTCACTGGGTGCAAACAAAAAACAACTCCCATTTAGGCTTTGGTAATGTGGGTAGCGCGGCTACCCAGAGATAGATGCGGGGTTTCAGTACTGCGCTGCGGGAACGTGAAGCACGAGACCGTCGAGCTCATCGGTAACCTGAATCTGGCAACTCAGACGGCTGCGCTCGTTGGGATCAATGGCAAACTGCAACATGCCCTGCTCGTCGCCTGGTGCGGCGCCCACTTTATCGATCCAGGCCTCATCAACATAGACATGGCAGGTGGCACAGCTGAGGCAACCACCGCACTCGGCAACAATGCCGTCGACCATATTACTGACGGCGGCCTGCATGACGCTGTCTCCAGTGGGGGCATCAATCTCGGTGCTCTCACCGGTGCTGCTCATAAAAATAATCTTGGCCATGTCTACAAACGTCTCCTAAAAATCAAAAAAATGCGGCGCATACGCTACCATCGCAATCACTCATCGCCGACACGCAATACCAGCAGCGCGTTGCCCGGCATTTTACCTGCGAATGCATAGCCTGAGTTCAAAATAATACGATTACCAATGATCAAGGGGGCTTGGCCACCGCCGACAGCACCACCCTGTGCCGTGGCACCATCAACCGCCTCAAAGGCTTGCGTGGTGTCAAACTGCCAGAGGATGTCACCCGTCTCTACCGAGTAGGCACGCAACATACCGTCGTTTGATCCGGCCAAGACGTACTCGTCGGTCACACTAATCGCCGCCGAGTAGCCCGGATAACAACCGGGACGCCCGTTACAGGTATCGTCCTTGGAGGGCGCTTTCCAAAGGTATTCGCCAGTATTCACGTCTAGAGCGTACAAGCCGGGCTTGGCAGGCTCCGGGTACTTGCGACCATCAGGCACGTCACTCACCGGAATGAATACCCGTCCAGCATGGGTGGCAATACCGAAGTTGATACCTGACACCACGCCACCACGGCCCACTTTGTTCTGCCAAAGCACCTCGCCCGTCGCGGCGTCAAGACCCACGACCAAACCGCCTTTATCCCCCGCAATCACAATCTTACGGCCGCCCTCGCCGGTGGCTACAGCAGGGCCAGCACCGTAATCCCAATCAGGACCGCTGTCATCGGGGCAGTTTACTTTCTGCACTTCCTCGCAAGAGGCATTCCAGACATCACCAAAGCGCGCCTGTTGCACCCAAGCAACTTCCCCGGTGTGGCGATTAACCGCAATCACGGCGTCACTGGTCTCTGTTGGTGCGGTGTAATCATCGCCGGTCGCGGCATAGATAAAATCGCCGTCAAAGGCCAGGCCCGCCCAGACCGGCACCCCTGAAGGTCCATACAAAGTCGAACCCGACTCATTCTCACCCAGCGCCTCGGCGGGCGGAATAAAATGCGTGCGCCAATGTTCCTCACCGGTTTTAGGATCGAGTGCCACGATAGCGCCGCGGAAGGTGCAGCACGGGTAACTTGGGCTAATCGCGGAGCCTTCTTCTAGCGACGAGGTGGGCACGTACAGCACACCGTCAACCAACTCGCCTGCAGCGGTCAGCTGTGTAGCTGCATGGGGATCCATACGCTTGCGCCAGATTAACTCGCCGGTGACCGCTGACAACGCATATTGATTACCGGTCATGTCACCAAAGAACATCATGGGCTCAGCGCTATCGTCACCCGCCTGCCAGGGCTGCAGGGTGATCGCATTCCGTACCTCGGCGGAGGCCTGGAACTGCCAGCGAGTACAACCGCTCTCCAAATCAAAGGCATACACCAACCCGGCTTGGCTACCGACGAACAAAGCTCCGCCCGCAACAGCGGGTTGAGAGCGCGCGCGGGTTGCCGTGGGGTAGGCAAAGGACCAGTCCAGCGTCAGCTTGGGTAAGTCCGCGGCACTAACACCGGCGATAGACGCGGGAATGTGGTGGGTACTGTTGCGGTCAAAACCCCAATGACTGAATACCGGTGGCGCATTCCAGTCGAATGGGCTTTGGTCCGCCTCACAGCTGACACCCGCCGCGGCGAGGTCAATATCTTCAATCTTGCGTCGAGTGATGGCCTCTGCAATGGCGGTCTTTTGCTCCAGACTCAAATCAGCCGCTACCGCTTTCATCGGCCCATCCACCATGGCCATCAAAATAGTCTGAGGCGCGACCTGTTCCAGTGTAAAGCGCTGCGGCGCACGGGGGACATTCTGATCGTGGCAGCGTGCGCAATTGTCGGCGTATAGCTTCTCACCGATGGCCGCTGTCTCTGGATCGACATTGATAGAAACCTCCTCGTAAGAGTCGGAATTGGCCACATCGGGGTCAATATCCACTGCATAACCCGTGCATGACCAAGTCGCCAACGCCAATCCCAACGCCCACAGGCGCTTTTGATTGAACCCTCTACCGTCGCGTTTTGCTTTCATATTATCCGCCTCAAAGAAAAAAAAGCCCCCGTAAACGGGGGCTAGTTCAAACACCCAATTTAGAACTCGTATACCAGCTCCGCACCAATCTCACTAGGCGCACGTCGTTGGGCAAAGTGCCAGAAAGTACCGGTTAAATTGTTACCCGCGCTCGGACGCTTTGGGTTCACCGGGTAATTGTGCGTCCAGTTGTCCTCGTCCAACAGGTTACGGCCAAAGACCGAAACGCGCCAGTTATCCTGAGTGTAGCTAATAGAAGCGTCTAAGATACTTGCGTCTTCTACTTGTGAGCCGGGGTAGTTGGTGAGATAGGCCTCATAGTCGTCGGTGTAGCCGTAAGTTGCGCGCAGTGATAATTCACCTGCGCCCATCTCGAAGTCCATGACCGAGGTCAAACCGTAAGTCACTTCAGGAGCACGACGCATTACGAGATTGGTCTCATCTGTAATCTGACCATCACCATAGATATCCGCTGTGAACTTATCGTATTCGCTATCTAGGAAACCAACATTACCCAGCAGGCGCCACCAATCCGTGACAGCTAGGGTGAAGTCTGCTTCAAAGCCCGTTATGGTCGCTTCACCGGCGTTACCCATCGTAGTCTGGGTTCCTGTACCCGTGGTCGAGGGGATCGCCGATTCCAACTGCATGTCTTCATAGGTCATGTGGAAGACGGCGGCGTTCAACAGCATGCGACTACCAAACAGGTTGCTCTTAATACCGAACTCGTAGTTGGTGAGCTGCTCAGGCTGATAAGGTGTTTGAAGGATCGCGACCTCAGACGCGCGCGGAGAGAAACCACCAGAGCGGAAGCCGGTAGATACAGTCGCATACGCCATCACATCGTCATTGAAATGATAACGGGCGCCGAAGCGATACACGGTTTTGCTGAAGTCCGCAGAACCCCCGGTGTTGGGCTGCACTGACCAAAAACCGCCGGGATACTGATCGGGATGGCTATCCAGGCCACCCGCACCCACGTAGTTGTACTCACCGCGACCCAAACGCTTGGTTTCACTGATGTAGCGCAAACCGCCAATTAGCACAAATTTGTCGTCCATCATGGCCAATTCGCTTTCGCCGAAGAACGAGTAGCTTTCAGAACTGGCGTTATTCTCAGAGTAGATGTTGGCCATGCCCTCAGGCGAGCCAAAAATACCTGACAGTGCACTGTTTTGCTGGGTAAAGCCCTTGGCCGTTGCCGAGAACGCACCTATGGTCCAGGTAAAGTTAGACCCCGACTCGCGGCTCAAGCGAACCTCGTTAGTAGTTTGATCGAAATCGCCCCAACGACGGAAGTGGTACATGGTGTAGGGTGTGCCGTCACCATCCAAGGTCTGGTCGTCTTCCATCTTCAACCAACTGCCAATGTAGGTCATGGCAAAATCGTCGTTGATATCGTAGTTCAAGCGCACCGTGACCTGATTTCGGTCCAATTCATTATTACCCGGCTCATTCAGGCTTGCACGGTCGCGGCTCAGACTGGATGGCTCGCCCAAGGCAGGATTGCAGTAGGGATGCACGCCTAAAACGAACGTTTCCAGCAAGCAAAGCGTATCGCGGGCATCAACTTCCATATTGAAGACAGCGCCGGGCGTACCCTCTAACGTGCTGTGGTCAAAAATAATCTCACCGGTAAAGTCGTCTGTCGGAGACCACAACAGGTGCGCTGTGTAGTACTGACTGTCTCGCTCCCACACGCTCGAATTTGATAGCGGCGACTGATCGGGGTCATCGGGACGACGCGCGTTATCTAGGAAGCCTTCTCCTTGATCTTCTACCTGTGCCAATAACTTGACGGCAAATTGGTCACCCCCAAAGTTCAACATGGCGGCACCACTGGTTTTGTCATATTCGCCGACGCGCAGACGCAGCTTGCCGGAGGTTTCTCCAAGCTGAGGTTTTGAACGGTGAATATTAATCAGGCCGCCCACGGCGTTTTTACCAAACAGTGTGCCCTGGGGCCCGCGCAGCACCTCAATGCGCTCAACATCGAGCAGATCAAAAACCTGACCCGTACCGGTCGCCAGAGGTACTTCGTCCACCGCAACGATAACGGCTGGGTCATAAGACTTTTCGACGTCCTGATAGGAAATGCCACGAATGGCGAAGCCACCGCCACCCGGGGTACCCATTTCAACCGTATCAAAGACCACGTTGGGGGCATAAGCCTGCAGACTAGTGGTATCCAGCGTAAAGCCCATTTCCACGTCTTCACCGGCAATAGCGGTCACCGCCACCGGTACGTCCTGAATGCTCTCCGCTTTCTTACGAGCGGTAACGACTACCTCTTCGAGCATTTGCGAATGCGCAAGCTCAGCAAAACTGCTCGCAAGCACGGTCATTGCGACCGCTTTGGCTAACTGGGTTCTTTTCATTGGTTACTCTCCTTGGGAAAAAATAGCTATTTTTTTACGGTGTTTCTTTACTCTTTAAACGCTGCAGCGCTCGTTATGCTAACGAGTCCCACAATGCAAATACGGGGTCTGTCTTACCACGCTGTCCCTTGTCCATGTCCTCAAACATGCCAAGGCTCAACAAATCTTTACCAGCATCACTGGTAGACCAATCCAATACAAAACTGCGGTGACTGATTTTCCAAACGCCCAGACGACGCTCATAGCGATCGATATAGCGCCCCCCGGTCAACACGTCTTGGGGCTCGTCACCCTCGACTCGCTGATACGCCACAACATAGCTCTCGCCTACAGCTGAATCGCCATCAATCTCAATCCAATGGTTAGTCACAGAGTGCATGACTCTGGGTGAAACTTGATCCAGGATCTTGCCAATTTCCACCGAAAATTCAGGCGCAGGGCCATTGAAAGCACCCGAAATCATAACGCCATCGTCGTGGAAGGCTTCCATGATCGTGTCAGGGTCGCCGCGATCAACACCACGACAATACTTGCATCCCAACTCGACGATGGCCTGGTGGGATAGCACTTTATCCAATGCGGCATTGGCGTCTGTCATGTCAACGCTCCCTTGATTGGTAGATTTTTGAGCGGCCAAGGCCAACATAAGGGCATTACCGGTATCGGCTGCACCGTGCCCGCCCTGCGGGACGGCATTTTTGAAATTAAACGCGGGCACATCGGTGGGCGGCGTTGCCTCGGGGAACTGTTTGATCCACTCCAGTACATAGTGACGATGCTGCATGCGCCATTCGCCCTGCTTAAGCGTGTGCCGATCCAAATACCGACCACCTACTAAATGAGGCTGCGGATCACCGTCGGTGGGCAAGGTTACCCATGCCATGACGTAACTTTCGCTGACCGCCTGATCGCCGGCGACTTTGATAAATACGTTACTCGGGCGATGTAAAGACAAAGGCGCGCCGGTGTGCATGGCCTTGATACCACTGGCAAAGCTAGCGGGGTCAGTCACGGCACCATAGTCGACGGTGCCGTCGGCGTGATAGGCGGTGCGCAGCAGTGCCTCATCGGCACGATCAATACCCCGGGCATGCTGCGCGAGGCGCGTTTGAATATCGATTTTTGCGGCGATGTCCTCGAGCACTCGCTCCCCCATGAACCACTAGCTCAGCCAGTTCCGCGTAAGCGGAATGCTTCGTATACCCAGTAAGGGCGCAACGAAGGTTAATAAACAGGTTCTAACCGCGCTCTCAGTTACGGGAAAGCGATCTAGAAAGACAATCGCGAGTTCCCTTTTATGAACTATAGAAATATACAAACAGCGCAGTTTGTTTTTTTGCAGTGTGGGCCGATGCCCCCCTCCTGTCAAGGGTCTTTGACAACCGCT
>CAYPPU010000033.1:0-3319 GCA_964412695.1 uncultured Alteromonadaceae bacterium
GCTGAAAAATTGGCGGCGCAATATGGCGCCGTGGCGCGCAGCACGGATGAGATCATCGCAGATCCCGAGATTGAAGCGGTACTGATTGCAACCTCGACCGATACCCATTCCGATTTGATGGAGGCCGCCACCCGCGCCGGCAAGGCCGTACTGTGCGAAAAGCCCGTTGACCTGAGCCTTGAGCGCGCGCGCGCCTGCCAAAATGTCGTCGATGCCACGGGCCGCCCTGTGATGATCGGGTTCAACCGCCGCTTTGACACCAATTTTGGCGCGCTCAAACAAGCGCTCACGGCAGGCGAGATTGGCAAGGCGGAATTGCTGTCGATCACCTCTTTTGACCCCGCTCCACCGCCTGTCGCATATATCAAAGTTTCTGGCGGGATTTTCCGCGATATGATGATCCATGATTTTGATATGGCAAATTTTGTTATGGGCTCTGCTCCTGTTTCGATCACTGCAACGGCTTCCTCAATCGTAGATCCAGAGATTGGTGCGGCAGGTGATTTTGATACGGCGATTGTTACTTTGCACTATGCAGGTGGCGAATTGGCCGTCATCAAAAACTCGCGCCGTGCGGTTTATGGCTATGATCAGCGTGTGGAACTCCTTGGATCAAAAGGCCTTTTGCAAGCGCAAAATATGCTCGAAAATACCGTTGTTAAATCGGGAATACATGGCGTAACGGGGGCTAAGCCCACCTATTTCTTCCTTGAGCGCTACATGCAGGCCTACAAGGCTGAATGGTCTGCCTTTGTCGCAGCGATCACCGAAGGAGCCGCCCTGCCCGTCACCTTGTCAGACGGGGTTCTGGCCCTCGCAATGGCCGAGGCGGCAACAAAGTCCGCGAAAACGGGTCAACCCGTTCTCCTTGCCGATATCTAAGCCACGGAAACGCATATGAGCAGTTACGGTCTTCGTGAGCAATGCAACATTCAGGGTCGTAGTATGATATCCATTTCTCCCCCCTTGCCGATCAAAGCTGCAACATAACGTACATCGCCCAATCTAGGGGCGCCAAACCGCGCAATCTCTTTTACCCTGTTAGCTGTATTGACATGATTGAGGTTTATCGCGTGTGTTGGGAACGGAATATCGTGATAAAGGAAACGACGCATGCATGACTTAACAACACGTTTGGAGCGACTGTACTCAAGCGCAGTTTACGATGCGTTGCGTGCGCTAGGGCACGACAATTGTGTTTTGCCCCATGGTATCAGCGCCCTGATACCTGGGCAGAAACTAGCCGGCGAAATTTTCACAATCGATGGGCATTACGAAGTAGGTCAGGATCCTCATTCAACACTGCTGAGTTGGTCGACTGTTCTATCAAAAGCACCGTCTGGGAAGGTCCTAATCTGCCAACCTAACACTTACGAAGTTGCATTAATGGGAGAGCTGTCTTCTGAGGTGCTTAAGAACAAAGGTGTTAAGGGATACATCGTAGATGGGGCCACAAGAGACGTGTCATTTATACTCGAAAATGAGTTTCCGACTTTTTGTCGCTTCAACACGCCAAAAGACATCGTCGGAAGGTGGGTGGCAAAAACTATGGGCGAACCCATTGAGATCGGTGGTGTCTCAATAAATTCGGGAGATTACGTAATCGCTGATCTTGACGGAGTAGTTATTATCCCCCGCATGATTGCTGAAGATGTCGTCAAAGCAACAGAAGAGAAAGCAAGTACAGAAACAGAAATGCGGGCCGCTCTAATGAGCGGGATGGACCCTGTCGACGCTTATAAAAAATACGGCGTTTTTTAGGTCACGCACTGACGGTAATGCTCATCTCTATTTTAAAAGCATAAAGCCTTCGCAGCTCGACAACCTACTTGGATATATTCAACGTCCCCATCGCAATACTACTGGATCTAACGGCTTTAATAGATCTATCAATCGAGATTTAATCTTAGGGTGAAGTTGAGGGATTGGATGACGACAAAAATCCGATTTGATGACACCACCTTCTACCATCGCAACTTTACATGCTTGCCAGCCACATTGGCGATTTTCATGATTTATTGCCATTGCAATGCGTTCATAACAGTCTGTAGCTGATTTAATTTCTCCGGCTAGATGCTTAACAATTACGGGCTTGATTTGGTCAACGATCATACCACTCGTCATAGAACCAGTCGCACCAGCATCAAGGTCAGCTAACAACGTAATACCCTCTTCTCCATCGAAGGGGGCCTCTATTGCGTCGCCACCGTGCTCAATCAAACTTCGAATTTTGTTTGCTGCTCTTGGGCATTCAATTTTGAAAAGCTTAACTGCCTCTATTTCTTTTGCCATTTTAACCAAGAGCGGGACAGAGAGTTCAACGCCAGACAAAGGCGCATCTTGCACCATAATATCGATACCCACTTTGCCCACAGCCGCAAATTGCTCAAAGCTTTGCTCAGGAGTGCCTTTTAACAGTGCCCCGTGATATGGCGGCATCATCATGACCACATCTGCTCCCAGGTCCTTCGCAAACTGTGCTCTCTGGACAGCTATCTGAGTTGCATAATGACTAATCGTCACTATCACGGGCACCCGTCCAGCGACGTGCTCGACACTAAGTCGAGCTAACTCCTCGCGCTCTGCGTCAGAGATCAGAAATTGCTCCGAAAAATTGGCAAGAATACAAATGCCATCGGCGCCTTGATCAATCAAACAGTCTAAAACACGCTTCATACCATGAAGATCTAAGCTCCCATCTTCGTTGAAAGGTGTGGGAGCAACGGGCCAAATGCCGGAGTAAATACTCAATTTTTTACCTCAAAAAAAATCCATGCAAAACGTCATTGATACAACGACAATCAGCGCACTGGGTCAGGTTCACGTCAAGCTAAAATAACGATTTTCAACGTACCAGTGGCAACGCAACCAGTTGAATATATCACGGCACTAAAGTCAAAAAACCATGATTGTCGGGGGAAATTTCCAGTTTCAGACCCAAACAATACTTCAATTAGTGAGTACAAGCCGACCTGGTGTAAGCCAAGGAAAACATCCTCGTCTTACTTATTTTTTGTTATTTTGAAATTTTTATGCAATTCTGAAATTGCAACATAGGAGATAGGAAAATGAGAGTTTTGTATATTGGAATGTACAGCGAAGAGGGGCTCGAAGGTTTAGAGAACAGCAACTTCGCAAACCGCAAAGACGCCGCGGCATCAATCGCAAAAGCAGCGGGAGGAGAGCTCCTTGATTTGATGTATCTGCAAGGCGATTACGATATGGCAGCTCTTATGGAATTGCCAAGCCTTGAAGCTGCAAGTGGATTATTAAAAGCAGTGACCGACTCCGGGGCTTGGGAAGATATGGTAATGTTGCC
>CAYPPU010000033.1:3419-28476 GCA_964412695.1 uncultured Alteromonadaceae bacterium
AAAGCGGTCGAAAATACAAACGTTAAGAGCCAAATGATGACGTAGCGCACGCTTGTTAACAGGATTTTGATGGTGGGTTCATAGCGGTTCAATACACGGCCACTCCTCAGCAAGCGACGCGGCTAGCATGCCGACGGGAAAGCTACGAAGACTTGGATTGTCGTTAGCGTAATTCCACATTGTTTGTCTGTAGGCGGTAAGTGAAGTGTTTCCGCCTGATAGGTCTGCCTTTAAATGATTGGGAGTATCGTTGCGATCCAGCTGACAGTTTAAATCCATCAAACTGGACAAACCTACAATCACACCCATGCAAAGACCAAACTGTATATAATCATTGTCATCAACAAAGTCCGTTACTCGAGTGGGCTGACAGACTTCAAAAAACTGCTGTACAGTTAACGGTACAACCGCTTCCGCCCTCACCGGTGAAGTCAGTGCGGTGGCTGCTAACACGCCTATTACACCGTATTTTATTATGACCTTATGCATTGAAGCGTTGTATCAAGCGACGAAAGGTCACGAAAGCCAGTGCTCATGACCCTTGTTTGCAAAGACAAAAACTGACGGTCTAAAAGAAAACTTTTAATGGTATTGCTCCCATACCTTGGGCCTTGAACATCAGCCCATCCGATGAACCGATTATTCCAAATTAAAATAGTTGTGCTCCAATCACCTTCAGAGCTGGTGTCAGAGACTATTTGATTCTCCAAATCCAACTGAAACGTGGCCAGTTCCCCATCAGGCCATTCACATTCTATCGAGGCGACCTCTGCCCCTAAAGGGGAAGCGAGCGCTGCGGCGATCAGTACGGTTGCCAAGAAGTGTTGCATTCGAGAAAAGCAATCATCCTAACTAAAATGTGTCAAGGCATAGAAGCACTCGACCCCAATAATCAGGAGATATGCACGGCAACAAATATGCAGTCGTGCGCACCTGGGGCGCTAGGCGCTCTTATGCGTCCCGATCCATGATCCACTCGACCTCTGGTGCGGGAACAAAGCGCCATTTCCGCAATGGTCCAGCCATAACATTGAGGTAGTACATCTCGAAGCCATAGGGCGCGCCGCAGGGGTGGTGGCCGCGCGGGACAAGGACAACATCGCCATCGTTTACCGCCATCGTTTCATCCAGGCATCCGTCATCTGTGTAAACGCGCTGGATCCCAAAACCTGAGGCCGGGTTAAGCCGGTGATAGTACGTCTCTTCTAGATACGTGATGCGCGGAAAATCATCTTCATCGTGGCGGTGGCTGGGATAGGATGACCAATGCCCTGCAGGCGTAAACACCTCCGTCACCAACAAGCTATCACAGAAGTCTTCGTTCTCCATTGCTATATTGTTGATATAGCGAGTGTTGGTGCCCTTGCCGCGTTCAGTCAAAGTTATGCCATCCGGGCCAATGCGGCGCGCCTTATGACCACCATGCCCAGGCGCGGTACAGACCGCGATTACACAGTCAGTCTCGGCTTTGGCCTCCCAATCAGTGCCATTCGGTAAATAGAGACAATGCGGCGGGGTTTTCTCAAAAACGTTCATCCGCTCCCCCAGTACACCCCAATCCTGTCCCATACCATGGATCCTGGCTTTACCTTCAACCATTACAAGAATTACCTCTCGATCATCGGTTGCCTCGGCAGCAGTATCTCCTGCGTTGAGCCGGTAAAGTGAGAAGCCAACGTAACGCCAACCCGCACTTTCCGGCGTAATCTGGTGAACTTTTCCACGGTTGCCGAAGGGTTTTTTCAGAAGGTTAGTCATGGTGTTGTTCCTTTTCGACCTAGTCCATTCGTTGAGACTTCTTGTTCTCAACATAACTCGCGTAGGCGGCTTTCACTTGGGCCCGTTCTGATACTTCTGGAACTCCAACATCCCACCACGTCCCGCCAGGCTCTGTGGACGGATAAGGATCGGTGTCGATGACGACTACAAAAGGACCCTTAATACTGCTCCGCTTAGAAAGCGCCACTTCCAGTTCGGAAATAGATGCAACCTTAATCGAAGTCGCGCCCATTGCTTCGGCGTGTTTAGCAAAATCTATATTTGAATTTTCACCCCCGATTGCATGGTCCAGGAGATTGTTAAACTCGGCACCGCCGGTGCCCATCTGCAGCCGGTTAATACAGCCGTAACCGCGGTTATCAGTCACTACTACTGTGAAGGAAATCCCGAGCATTGCCGCAGTCGCCATCTCAGAATTCGCCATCATGTAGGTGCCGTCGCCAGTGAAGCAGATCACGTCGCGCTCAGGATCGGCCATCTTGATGCCCATGGCGCCTGCAATCTCATAACCCATACAGCTGAACCCATATTCCATGTGGTACGATCCCGGCCGCCCTGCCTTCCATAGCTTGTGCAACTCGCCCGGCATAGTGCCGGCCGCACACATAGCGACTGTGTTGTCACCCGCGGCACGTTGGACCGCACCGATCACCTGCATGTCGGTTGGTAGCGAATTGCCGTCGCCGGGAGCCTCAGTGATTGGATCAACCTTGGCAAACCACTTGATCTTTAAGGGCTTGACGTCCCGACCAAAGCGCATATTGCCAAGTGCCACTCCCAATTCCTCAAGCCCAACACGGGCATCCGCCAGCACCGGCATCGCACCATGCTTCATGGCATCATAGGCCTGCACGTTCAGGCTTATAATACGACGCGCAGGATTGGCAAAAAGCCCCCAAGAACCAGTCGTGAAATCCTGGAACCGCGTACCAATCCCAAGAACCAGGTCGGCCTCAGCGCAAACATCGTTCGCAGGCTCGCCCCCTGTCACACCAATGGGCCCCAAATTCAATGAATGATCCCAGGGCAGAGCAGACTTGCCTGCCTGGGTCTCGGCAACGGGAATGTTGTGGGACTCGGCGAAAGCAGCAAGCGCTTCAGTCGCACCGGAATAATGCACGCCTCCACCCGCTACGATCACCGGCTTCTTGGCTGCCTTGATCGCCTTCACTGCGCGCGCAAGCTCCTCGGCATCAGGCCGCACGCGGCGTTGATACCAAGTAACAGGCTCGAAAAAGCTGACGGGATAATCGTAGGCTTCAGCCTGAACATCCTGACAGAAGGCCAAAGTCACTGGGCCGCAGTCTGCTGGATCAGTCATAGTACGAAAAGCCCGCGGCAAGGCCGTCAGCAATTGTTCGGGGCGAGTGATCCGGTCAAAATAGCGGCTGACCGGCTTGAAGACGTCATTGGCATTGATCGTCCCATCGCCAAAGTCCTCTACCTGCTGCAATACCGGATCGGGGCCACGGTTTGCAAACACGTCGCCTGGGATCAACAAGACTGGTAAACGGTTCACATGCGCCAGCGCAGCGGCCGTCACCATATTAGTCGCTCCCGGGCCAATAGACGATGTAACGGCCATCGCTCGTCTACGGCTCAACTGCTTTGAATAAGCAATCGCAGCATGAGCCATCGTCTGCTCGTTATGGCCTCGATACGTCGGGATCGCATCGCGGGAGGCATATAGCGCCTCGCCCAGCCCAGCCACATTGCCATGACCGAATATCGCCCAGACACCAGCGATGAACGGTTCACCGTCTTCCGTCAGTTGGGCCGTAAGATAGCGAACCAAAGCCTGTGCAGCGGTCAATCGGATCGTGGATGTCATGTTGCGTCCTCCTTCGCTAAGTTGCGGGCTTTGTCCCAAATCCCACAAAGGCGGGCATACTTATCCTTCATTTCTATGATGGCCTCATCATTGGACAACTCGCCCGCCATCCAGCGTCGCGCGGCATTACCGAAGATCGTTCGACCTACCGCAAATCCCTTCACCAGCGGCTGCTTCGCAGCCAGCGCGAAGCTGGCAGAAAGCTCTGCCTCTGACGCATCGAGACCCAGTACGACAATCCCACGCGTCCGCGGGTCATTCCGTTCAATCGCAGCAACCGCATTGGCCCAAGCAGCTTCCGTCCTGAACGGCTCTAACTTCCACCAGTCAGGGTAGATGCCAGCATCATAGAATGCCTGAATTAATGTCGCCGAGGTCGTATCATTGACTGGGCCAACCTTCGACGGAATGATCTCAAGCAGGAACTCTAGCCCGTTACGCCTCGCCGCCGTGAACAGACGTTTTACTCTTGCGATCTGCATCTTTGTTGTCTTGTCATCGTCATCGGGATGGCAGAATACCAGTAGTTTGACCACATTCTCCCGCGCCCATTCCCGAAGGCTGCCAACGTCCTCTCCCAATTCGGACTCGAACTGTATTGGCCGCGATCCTGGTAATTCAGTCGGTCGTCCAATCCAGAGGCCTGAGCCAGAGGCACGATGTAGCGCGGAGCGTCCGATACGATTGTCACATAGAATACCATAGCCCGCCTGACCATTTTGTACCTTCAATGCAGCATCAAGGCATAGTTCCTTAAACGCCGCACCCTTGGCCTTGGTGTAGCCCTCCATCTCTTCTAGTTGCAGACGGTGGTCGAAGGCAAAAATCTTTACTGACGGCCAATCGTCCAGACGATTAGTCGCCCAGTGCACCTGTTCAAGCTCCTCGTCATTTCGCAAGTCCGACTGCTTTATCCCCCGCTGAAAAAAGAACTGAAGTTCTTCCCAACTTGGATAGGCGGGCGTGCAGCCATGACGGCTGACGGCGAATGCACCGCAGGCATTTGCGTATTTTAGGGCCGTTGGCCAATCCTCACCATCGAGCCAGCCTTTCAGCAGGCCGGACATGAAGCCGTCCCCTGCCCCCAGCACGTTAAAGATCTCAATCGGAAAGCCCGGTCCTGTCTGGCCGTCATCTAGGGTGCCTGGGATATCACCCTCAAATGCTACCGCCCCCGCTGCGCCGCGCTTGCAAACCAATGTAGCGCCTGAAACCGCACGTACCGCGCGCAATGCTTCGATTGTGTCTGTCGAGCCGCCAGCGATGTGGAACTCTTCTTCAGTGCCGACAATCAAATCGAAGAGATGTAGCGTCGATTTCAGCTTCTCTGTAACAGCCATGCTTTCTACAAAACGGCTTTCGCCATCGCCATGACCGGCTACGCCCCAAAGGTTCGGGCGATAGTCGATGTCAAGCGCGGTATGCATGCTATTAGCGCGCGCGATCTCGAGGGCCTTCAGCGTCGCCGCCTCCACCTGTGGGTTGCTCAGATGAGTGCCGGTTGCCACGACCGCGCGGGCGCTTTGAATGAACTTTGGATCGATATCGTCCACCGTCAAACCCATATCCGCACAATTCTCGCGGTAGAAAATGAGTGGAAACTGTTCTTGATCCCGGATGCCCAACAGAACGAGGGCCGTCAGCCTCTCAGGGTCGGTTTTCACACCGTCGGTGTTCACACCCTCGCGCTGCAACTGCTCACGGATGAACCGTCCCATATGCTCGTCACCAACGCCCGTGATTACTGCTGACTTTAGCCCAAGTCGCGCCGTCCCGCAGGCGATGTTGGTGGGCGAGCCGCCGATATACTTATCGAACGACCCCATATCCTCTAAACGCCCACCGATCTGCGCGCCGTAAAGGTCAACCGAAGATCGGCCGATTGTAATAAGATCAAGTGTCTTAGACATGTCTACCTCCTATCCCATACGTTCCGAGGCGTAGGAGCCCGGCGACGGCGGAAAGACCACAGTTTTGTTTTCATTTAGGAAGACCCGGCCATTCACGTGAGCATGTATGGCCCGCGCAAGGACTTGCGCTTCGACATCACGCCCAAGCGACACGTAATCCTCTGGCGATTGCGCGTGGGTGACACGGATTGTGTCCTGTTCGATGATCGGGCCTTCGTCAAGATCGGCGGTGACATAATGCGACGTCGCCCCAATAAGCTTTACCCCCTTCTCAAAGGCCTGTTTGTAGGGATTAGCCCCCTTGAATGAAGGCAGGAACGAGTGGTGGATATTAATGATCCGTCCAGACATCTTGCGGCACATGTCGTCAGAAAGGATCTGCATATAGCGAGCCAACACAATCAGCTCTGCGCCGGTATCTTCTACGACCCGCATGATCCGCGCTTCTGCTTCCGGCTTGTTGTCCTTCGTAACCTTGATGCAGTGGAACGGAATATCATGGTTCACAACGACTTTCTGGTAGTCCATGTGGTTGGAGATCACGCCCACGATGTCAATCGGTAGCGCCCCGATCCGAAAGCGATACAGCAAATCATTTAGACAATGGCCGAAGCGCGACACCATGATGACCACCTTGCGCTTTGTAGCTTCGTCAAAGAACTCAGCATCCATGTCAAAGCTCTTGCGGACGGAAGTGAACGCCTCGGTCAGGGAATCGAGCGCTTTGCCCTCTTCAGATTGAAAACTGACACGCATAAAGAAGGATCCCGTTTCGGCGTCGTCGAATTGCGCGCTGTCCGTGATGTTGCATCCCTGTTCCGCCAAGAAGGTAGAGATTGCCGAGACAATCCCGCGGCGAGATTTACAGTGAACGCGAAGAGCGAAGCTAGTTTTCATGTCGTATCATTCTTTCTTCATTTTTAGTATTGTGTCCGGCCCGTCAGAGATCGGCGAGGCTAACCGGTGCGCCGGTCTTGGCCGAGCGTGTCGCCGCCTCGGCCATGGCGAGCGCTGCCACGCCATCATCAAGGGTCACAGGTATAGGGGTGCTGTCGGTGATGGCCGCCACAAAAGCAGCCCACTCCGCTGCATAGGCGGGCATGTAGCGTTCTAGGAAGAAGTAGGTCGGCTTAGCGTGAGTAACCCCTTGACTAGTTGATTTGACCACAGTGTTTTCGAGCATATTTTGCGCTTGCAAGAGACCCCCAGAGCCTAAGAGTTCTACCCGCTGGTCATAGCCATAGACCGCGCGGCGGGAGTTCTTGATGACAGCAATGCGTCCGTCGGCATAGGTCAGCGTCACTACCGCAGTATCAACGTCACCAGCCTCGCCGATGGCGGAATCGACGATTGACGATGCGGTGGCCATGACGGAAACCGGCGTCTCTCCCATGATGAAGTTCGCCATGTCAAAATCATGGATCATCATGTCCCGGAAGAGGCCCCCTGAAACCTTGATATAGGCTAATGGCGGCGGCGCGGGATCGAACGAGGTGATAGACAAAAGCTCAGCTTTGCCGATCTCGCCTGAATTTAGTGCCGCTTTAAGCGCCCCAAAGTTTGGATCGAAGCGGCGGTTGAAGCCGATCATCACCGGCTGCCCATGACCTTCAATATTGGACTGGCAGGCGCGCGCGCGTTCAAGGCTGAGGTCCACTGGCTTTTCGCAGAGAACCGCCTTACCCGCAGCCGTCGCGGCTTCAATTAAGTCGGAATGGGTGTCCGTTGACGTCGCAATGAGGACGGCGTCAATATTAGGATCGCCAATAATCTCTTCGGTCGTGCGCGCGGAGCACCCATATTGCGCGGAAAGCTTCTCTGCATTTTCCGCGATATAATCCGAAACTGCAACAAGTGTGCTTCTTGGATTGCTTGAAATTGCAGTTGCATGAACGCCCGCGATGCGTCCTGCGCCGAGTAGTCCGACTTTGAGCATGTTTGTCCTCTTTCCGACTTGTTAGAGTAATATGGAACGGCCCTCGGCCGCGCTCTGGCGCGCTGCATCGAGTATGGCCAAGGTACGTGCGCCAGTTTCAGCAGTCACAGGCGGCGGAGTGCCGTCGCGCACGCAGGCGGCGAAAGCCGAATAGTAGTCGTGATAGCGGCCCTGTTCGGATGGGATGCGCACCGTACCTTCTGCGTTGCGTAGCGTTCCCCAGTTAGCCTCCGGTTCATAGCCCCAGGACACCAGATCATCAGTCGGCCGCTTGCCCGCAAAAATATCTTGCGCTTGTATGTCTATCGTTTTGGAAACATAGCTGCCCTTTTCACCAATGACACGTAATTCGCGGTCGTCGATAAAGTTGAGCTTGGAAGCTGACAAATGGCTGTGCGCGCCGTTCTGGTGTCGGAGGGTCAAGTTGAAGCTCACATCGGTCGGACCCTCAGGAAACTCTGCGATATCTAGCTGCGCATCTACGGTAGCGACCGGACCAAGAAGGTAGACCATCTGGTCAACGACGTGACTGCCGAGATCTCGCAAAAGGCCGCCCGCTGGTCCCCTTTCGACAGTGTGAGGGCTATCCTGATCCATGCGACTTTCAATTCGCCAGACCTTGCCGACCTTGCCATCGTCGATGACCTTCTTGAGCGTCTGCAGATCGGCATCGAACCTTCGGTTCTGATAAACCCCCAGCGTTACGCGCTTGGCTTTGGCCGCTGCGTCCAGCTCCATTGCCCCCGCATAATTGGGTGCGAAAGGTTTGTCGGCGATTACATGAAGACCCGCAGCTATAGCTTCAAGAACCAGTTCACGCCTGGTCTGAGGCGGGGTCGTGATTGTCACTGCATCGCAAACCCGCGCCTCGATCATTGCTGTCAGACTTGGAAAGATTGGCGTGTCCGGCCAGTCGGTACGTGCCTTTGCAATCGTACCCTCTGCCCGCGCGACGATCCCTGCCAGCTCGCATCCATCGGCCGCTGAGATAAACGGCGTATGAAAATGCTGCCCGCCCGTGCCGTAACCTACGCAACCGATCCTCAGCATCACTTCTTCACCTTCTTAATGAAGGCGTCGAATTCTTCATCCTTAATTGGCACGGTGTGTTCAGCAGCGGGGTAACTTCCACTGTCAACATCAGCTTTGTACTCCTTGAAGGCCGCAATGCGTTCATCCTGAAGCGCTTTCAGCTTGGGCGCAAAGTTGCGGTACATCTTCCCGTGACGCGGCTTGTGGTTGACACCATAGCCGCAAACATCTTCGGTGAAGAGATACTGCGCATCGGCATATTCTCCTGCGCCCATACCAAGCATGATTAGCGACGAGTTTTCAGTCAGGAATTTGGCAACGCGATCTGGTACGACCTCCAGCTCAGCGCCAAAAACACCTATCTTTTCGAGCATCTGAGTGTGCCGCCATAGCGCCTCTGCTTCGTCCGCCGTCTTACCGACCGCGCGCCAGCCGGTCCAGGTAATATAGGAAGGTATCAGACCGATATGGCCAACTACGGGCAAATGGTTGTCACAGAGCAACTTTTGGATGTCGTAGCTTGCCGAACAATAATAAGCATCACCCCCGATCCCAGCATAATGAAATGCCGCACGCAGGTAATCTTCGCCTGTGGCAATAGGACGACCTTCGAACCGTCCCCAGCCACCATAGGGGAGGCCGACCTGAACAAAGCAATCGCCGGCCGCTTCGCGCATTTCGGCATCAAAGAACTTACCTTCAATAGACAGCATATGGATGCCGGCCGCATTTGCAGCTGCAGCTTCATCAGGGGTCGTAACGAAAAGCATCGAGATCTTCTCGCCACGCTTCTTCATGGCGCGGATATCGGACACGTGGGGGCGGTTGTGATACATGTGCTTTTTTCCTTGTGTTTATTGTCGTTCAAGCCGCACGAAGCAGCCGTTTGATGTTCTGCGAGGGATCGGCCAACAGGCCGGGATCGAGGGGCGCGGCCCGCTCGATGAGTTTCTCGAAAATCCGAATATCTTTAGCGATGCTGTTGCCCGGTCCAATGCCTGCTGCAGCAAGCAGCCGATCCTCCGCGTCACATTGGAAGACAATGCGCTGACCATCGTCGGCCGGCCTCTCTGTCACTGCAAGTGCAGGATCGAACAGCCCAGCCACTTGAAGGGTGAGATCGTATTGGTCTGACCAGAACCATGGCACGTTTCCATAGCTGCCCATATCACTCAACATCGCCGCGGCGGCAAACACACCCTGGTCTTGTGCGGCTTTCCAACTTTCAAGCCGGACCCGCGCGCCCTGCCAGACGAAGTTGCAGCAATCACCCGCTGCGGAGATCTGCCGGTCTGATGTTCTAAAATTGCAATCAACCCGGATACCGTTTTCGACCTCGAGCCCGGCGGCTTCGGCTAGTTCGGTATTAGGCACTGACCCGACGCCTGCTACAACCTGATCGAAAGACAGGGTCTCTCCATCTGAGAGCACAACCGTTGTGGCAGTCGCTGATGCCACGTTGACATCCGTGCGGATCGTCACACCTTCGGCCCGATGCCGATCAGCAACCATACTAGCTAACTCTGCAGGCACGGCTCGAGCCAGCAGACGCTCGCCAGCCTCGAAGACGGTAACTTCCGCGCCCATTACGCGAGCGACTGCAGCCAATTCTAGACCAATAAACCCACCACCGATAATCCCAATCGCCGATCCGGGCTTTACGCTCCTAAAAATTGCATTAGCGTCCGATTCAGTTCGCAGCGTCAGGCATCCGTTCAACGTCGGAAAAAGCCGCGCGCGCGACCCGGTTGCGAGTAGAAGCGCGTCATAGGGCACGCCCTCGGCGGAGTGCAACAGAACGGTACGAGCCGCGCGATCGATCCGCGTCACACGAGTCGCGCGGCGCAGATTGATGCCCGCCTCGGCATAGGCTGCTTCGGATCGAATAAGCTTCAATGCGCTGTCCGTGCCCTTGGAAAGGGGTGGGCGTTCGTAAGGCAGTGAGCGCTCATCGCCTATAAGCGTCACCGAGCCCGAAAAGCCTTGTTCGCGCAGCGCAAAGGCGGCACGGACGCCACATTCCCCTGCTCCGATGATGACAATCCGCTCCATCCTCTATACCCTGAATGCGGCTCGGAAAGCGGTCAACGCCTCTTCCGGGTCGTCCTTAGCGAAGGCTTCCATGCCGACCGGGCCGTCGTAACCCATAGCATCCAGCGCCTTTGCGATGTTCGGCCAATGCATCTCACCTGTCCCTGGCTCGCACCGGCCCGGATTGTCAGCGACCTGTATCTCTCCTATCCATGGCAGGCAGGCCTCGGCCCAGCGAATGACGTCACCCTCACCGATCTGAGTGTGATAAAGGTCCAGGTTGATGCGAAGCTGCGGGCGGTTCACCGCACTGACCAGCGAGAGGACATCCGCTGTTGAACCAAACGGACAGCCCGGATGATCGAGCGGATTGAGGTTCTCCAGAGTAAAAGTCACGCCTTCCGCCTCTGCCAGATCACAGATCCGATGAAGCGTGTCGCGCGCCCTCTGTTCGCTGCCGGGCGCAAATGTACTGTGCTGCGGGATAGGCAGTCCGCCATCGCCCAGTCCGGTGCCGTGCAGGTTCAGCCGATGCACACCCAGCCGCTTTCCCACCTGCACCGTCTCGCGCGCTGAGGCTAGCAACATTTCTGCCCCTTCAGGATCCGTCAATCGCCCCTGCAGGTAACCATTCATGATCGTGAAGGTCGCGCCTGTTGCCTTGAGCGCATCCAGATCCCACTCCGGCCAGTTCCAAAGGCCTACCCCAAAACCCATCTCGTGGAGCCGGGCTGCACGCCAGTGAATTGGTTTGTCTTGCCAGAGCATTTCCGCACAGGCGGCAAGTTGGAACGGCATTTATCAGATCTCCACGAAAACCCGGCCGCCCTCGACCTTGGTTGGATAAGTATGCAGGTTTTCGCAGGCCGGCGGTGTTTCTACTTCGCCTGTAGTGCAATCGAATATCGACGAATGCTTCGGGCATTCGATGGTCGCCTCAACGACAAGGCCATCAGAAAGATGCACGTCCTCGTGAGTACATAGCCCATCTGTGCAGTAATAATTATCCTCATGATCCCTGACGATAATGAAGGTCCGCGATCCATGGTCAAAACGGATCACATCTTCCTCGTCGATATCTCCAACAGCACAGGCATCAACCCATTCAGCCATATCTAAATCTCCTTTTTAGCTCATGCGCCTAGGGCGCGCGGCCCTTGGTGGTAAGGGTTTGCGGTCTCCGGCAATGGGCGCCGGATATAGAAATCGGGATCAGTCTGTTGCCGCCACAGCGCCGGTAGCATTTCGGCATATCCATTCAAAAAGGACCTGTTGGGCGCGGGGAAATCGAAGCGGCACGCCTCATGCAGATCTGGCAGGCGGAAATAGGGGACGAGCGGGAACATATGGTGTTCCACGTGGTAGTTCATGTTCCAGTATATGAACCGGCTGACCCGGTTCATGTAGACCGTCCGGCAGTTCAGCCGGTGGTCGAGCACGTTGTCCGCAAGCCCGCCATGCTGAAGCCAACCGCAGATTACCATATGCCAGGAACCAAAGAACCGCGGAAGACCAATCAAAAGAACTGGCACCCAGCTCTGGGAAAGCAAGGCGGCCGCGATTGCTAAAGCGTAAATCCCAACCCAGATGCGTGAAGTGTGGATCGTCTTATCAAAAAAGACAGGGTCCATGTAATCAGCCTCATCCGGCAGGATCCGGCCAGCCGCATGGGCCAACATACGTTTAACCCCATCGATTATGTCCATAACCCCGAAAAGGTTCGCAATCATCTTAAAAGCAACGACCGGGCGCATTATCGCGACCTCCGGATCGCGGCCCACGATCACAGTATCAGAATGGTGCCGAGCATGGCTAAACTTCCAACAATAAGGGTCACGGATCATGCAAAAACTGGCAATATGATATACAACATTGTTCATCCATCTCGTCTTAAACGCTGTACCGTGGCCGCATTCATGCCAGCGGCTGTCCATTGCTGAGCCGTATAGCACGCCATAAGCCAGCCAAAACAGCGCCGACCACCACGATGGCATCAGCGCGATCGCTGTTCCAGCAAACAGCACCATGCAGCCAAAGAGGATCGCCGTATCGTGCAACGCTGGTTGATCCGAGCGCTTCATCAACTGCTTCATGGTCTTGCGGTCAATAGGCGTACGATACCAATCGTCAGTGACCAGGCCATCAGTCACGGCGCGCTTGGCGTCGTCTCCCAAAAGACTGTAGTCACGCGGCATCAGCCTTAGATCTCCTGCGGCTTGAAATCAGCCGGGGCGGAGGGCATCACGCCCTTCAGAAGATCGACGGACTTTTCTAGACCTTCTAGAGAGTTAAGAAGAACGTCTTCATGCTCAATTGACAGCCAGCCGTCATAGCCGCCCATCTTGAGACGGTAACAGAACTGCCGCCACCACTCCTCACCATGTCCGAAGCCTAGCGTTATATAGGACCAGCTTCGTGCCGGAATGTCCATCAGCGAGCCGTTTTCCAGCAGGGACGTCGTTGCCTGCTTGGGGGTGTTCAGGAAGGTGTCTTTGGCATGGACATGATAAACTGCCTCGCCTAAAGCTTCAGCGGCGATTAGCGGGTCGGCGCCCATCCAAAACAGATGGCTGGGGTCTAGGTTTGCACCGATGACAGGACCCAACGCCTCGCGGAGTTTGAACAGCGAAGGCACGTTGTAAACACACTGGTTGCCGTGCATCTCTAGGGCGATCTGCTCGACGCCGTGCTTTTTGCAAAGCGCGACGATGTCGGCCCAAAAAGGTATCAGCTTTTCTTCCCACTGGTAGCGCAGGATGTCTTGCGTTTCCGGCGGCCAGCTGCTGACGACCCAGTTCGGCATCACGTCATTCGCACTGCCGGCCGGCAGGCCCGACATGGTGCAGACCTTCTTGATGCCCATTTCGCCAGCAAGACGAATGGTCTTTTTCAAATCCTCGCCTTGCTTGAGGTCCGTTGGATGCAACGGGTTCCCGTTGGCGTTTAATGAAATAATCTCCAGTCCGCGACGGGAGAATTCACTCTTAAACGCTTTCTGAGCGGATGCATTGCCGAGCAAATCATCCATTTTGCAATGCGGTGCGGTAGACCAACCGCAGGTGTTCACTTCGACGCCAGAAACCCCCATGCGCTCAGCTTGATCCAGCATCTCAGTAAACGACATCGCCCCAAGACTATCTGATACAAATCCTAGTTTCACTTGTAGAACTCCGGTTTCGCGATCATCTCGACCGCTTGTTTGGTCCCTGTCTGCAGCGCCTTCACGCCCGTCTCGGCAACCTTGGCCGCACAATATCCGTCCCAGCAATCGGATGCGATTTTAGGGAAAAAGCCTGTTTCCACAAAGCGCAGAAAATCGCGGTTCTGGCGCACATAAGCCTCACGGTAACGCGTGCGCCAATCGGCGTCGTACCGGGTGGAGTTGTTCAGCTTCATGTCTGTGCGCGTGTAGGCAATACTGTTCATCGCTACACTTCCCGCTTCGCCGACAAGCTCGGCCCGCACATCATAGCCGTAGGCAGCGTTGTTATTAATTTCGATAGTGACCAGCTGCCCATCAATAGTTTCCAACACCATCACCACTGGGGCTACAAGCGCGTCGGACCTAGTAGGCTGGTATGCGTTGATAGTGGCGTATTCCGTACCAAGCACATGGCGCACCACGTCGAATTCATGAGGAGCCGAGTTGGTAATCGCCATGGCGCCCGTGAAATCAGCAGCGGGTGTTTCTACGTTACGGTGGAAATTGTGCATCATCAGCGCACGTCCAACTGTTCCGTCAGCCAAAGCGTCGCGCATTTCGACATAAGACTGATCATAGCGACGCATGAAGCCCAGCATCACGTGGCGAGCACCAGAGACTTCTTCTGCCTGCATGACCTCAATACACTCGTTAGGATTCTGTGAAAGAGGCTTTTCGCACAGCACGCGTTTGCCCACGGCGATGCAGGCTTTGGACAAGGGCGCGTGTGTAAAGTCGGGAGAGGCGACAATCACGGCGTCGACATCATCACGGCGTATGACGCCTTCAGGATCAGTCGCAATATCCACTGCGCCGTAGTCATCCGCAACCGCGCGTGCTCGAGCCACATCCATGTCACATACCAGCTGAAGCGTCGCGCCGGGCATGTCCAGGGCCACGATCCCGGCATGATCGGCTCCCATTAGCCCCGCGCCTATTACGGCAATTCTCGTTGTCACGTAAGCCTCCAAGAAATCACGAGCCGGTCACAAGACCGCCCGTCAGGTTGATTGTTAGTTGACCGGACGCTTCTGCACCCGTCAGAGAGTTAGTGCGCGGGATCCGGCACGTGACCATCATTGGCCTCCATGTAGCCCTCGATATTCGCCTCAAGATCGGCGATCGACTCACCTCCGGCCATCAGGTCGGCAATTTCCTCGCGTGTTTTGTCACCCTTTCGGAAATCGGCTGCGATAGCACCACGGATCAAAACCGCAAAGTGATCTCCAACGGCCATTGCGTGCATGACTTGATGCGTGATGAAAATCACCGCAAGCCCACGCCGCTTGGCCTCATTCACGATCCGCAACACATGAGCGGCTTGCTTCACGCCAAGAGCCGCCGTCGGCTCGTCAAGGATCAGAACGCGTGCGCCAAAGTACACCGCGCGCGCGATCGCGAGAGACTGGCGTTCGCCGCCCGAAAGGCCGCCGACAAGACGGTCACCGTCAGTGATCCGGGTGATGCCCATTTTCTGCACTTCTTCAACCGCGATCCGGTTCGCTTTGGCGCGGTCGAAAACCTTGAAGGGACCAAAACCCTTCGTCGGCTCGACACCTGCAAAGAAGTTTCGGCCAATGGACATTAGCGGATAGGTGCCACCGAACTGGTGCACTGTAGCGATGCCCATCGCCTGCGCCTCGCGCGGGTTGGCAAAACTCACCTGATTACCGTCCATGCGCATTTCGCCGCGCGTTGGCTGGTAAACACCTGATAGTGTCTTAATCAGCGTAGACTTGCCCGCACCGTTGTCGCCCAAAAGGCAAAGTACTTCACCCTCGTTCACCTTCAAACTGATTTCGTGCAACACATCTATGGGGCCAAAGCTCTTATCGACGCCTCTCATTTCCAGAACGGGTGTTTTGTCAGACATCTTGTGGTCCCTCACTTTTTCTTAGAAGACGACCAGCTGGTCGCCATGTTGCGGAAGGTGTCATTCATTAAGACCGCAATCAGAAGCATGACCCCAATGATCAAGCTCGACAAATTCCGGTCGAAGGTCGTGAAATTGATACCTTGCTGGACAATTGCCAGAGTGGCGGTTCCGAACGCTATACCCAGCACGTTCCCAAATCCGCCAGTTAGCAAAACACCCCCAACAACTACTGCAATAATCGTGTTGAAGATCATGGTGAATTGTGTAGTGGTACTTGCCGAATTTGACAAAATCGTTTCAGACATCCCTACAATGGCGGCTGCGATGCTCGTCAATACGAAAAGGATGATCTTGAGCCGATCGATCGGAATGCCGGCGTTACGCGCACTTTCTTGATCGCCTCCCAAGGCAAAAACCCAGTTTCCCCAAGGGCTAACGTGCAGGAAATAATAGCAGGCCGCTATTATAGCGAACCATATGAAAACTGAGCTCTGCAAGCCCTGCCAGATCGCTGTCTCGCCGATCCGAAATGTGTGATAAGTGCCAAACACAAACTCAGCTAATGCATCAGTTGTGGTATCCGGAAGTCCGAGCTGCGTGGTATCGGTCAGCAGGATAGATCCGAATAAAGTCAAACCAGATACAGCGAAAAGCGTCGCAAGAGTTACGATGAGGGACGGCACATTAGTTCGCGTAACTAATATACCGTTGATCGCGCCGATTGCTCCGGCAGCGCCAAGCGTGATCAGGATACCCAACCAGATATTCAGTCCATAAAAGCCAACTGCAATCGCAAGGACAATCTTCGAGGCAGGCACCATGGCCCCCACCGAAATGTCCAATTCACCTGAAATCATCAAGAAACCCACCGGGATTGCGATGATCCCAACCGTCGAAGCAAAATTGAGCCAACTGGCAGAACCGAGCGGGCTGAGAAAGTTCCGATCCCAACCGAAATAGCTAAAGAAAACAAAGATAATGAGCAGTCCAGCAAAAGCCCCAACCTCAGGGCGGCGGAAAATACCGAGAATCTCGGTCAGGTGTCGCTCTGAAGTCTCTGTCTGGTTTTGCGTTGCATCTGTCATGTCGTTTGCCCCTGCATTTCTTCGGTCCAAAGGTTTTTCAAAAAATCTCGGCCGATCTACGATCGGCCGAGACATGGGGTCAAATCAGCGTGCGCCGAGTGCGACACCAGCTAGAGCAGTTTCGACATTTGACGCATCCACGATAGCTGGACCCGTAAGCACTGGGTCAGTTGCAATTTCGGTACCAAACTTCAAGTGTGCAAAGAGCATCGAAGTTGCCAAGAAACCCTGCAAATATGGCTGCTGGTCGATTGCCATAGTTTGGGTGCCAGCCTGAATGCGCTCGAGAACGGCAGGGTTCATGTCGAACGTACCAATCATTTGGCTGCCGCCGATCTGCGCAACAGCGTTCGCCGAGGCATCTGATGCCCAGGCAGCTAGGTTCATAACGGCATCGATGGATGGGTCACCGATCAATTCAGCCTTGATCGCCTCAGCGGTGCCGGTAACGTCACCATCTAGGTTTGCTGGAACACGCAGCGTTGTGACCGTCGCACCGGCTTGAGCCGCACCGTCAGTCACGCCTTCGCAGCGGGTCTCGAGGTTGACGGCACCCGGAACCTGGATATGGCAGAGAATATGCGTTGCGCCATTTTCAGCCATGTACAGGCCCCCGCCAAAACCGGCGGCGTATTCGTCAGATCCAAAATAGTTCACTGCTTCCAGGTCGTCCTTCACGCCCTGACCAGCATTGTACTGCATGATCACGATGCCCTGCTCACGGGCCGCCTGAAGCGCAGGCACCTGAGCATCAGGCACCCAGACAGGGATCGCAATGCCGTCGACGCCTTGGGCAACCGCCTGATTGATTAGCGTCACCAGATCGGGACCGAAGTTGTCGTAGTTAGGAACACGCATATAGTTCACGGTGCCGCCATTGGCTTCGACCATAAGCGTAGCATCGTCGACGCCCTTCTTAATCAAGTTAAAGAAACCATCTTCGATCGAACCCGCGATTACTGCGATGTCCTGAGCGAATGCACCAGTCGCCATCACAGACGCGGTCATGGCTGTAGCAATAGTCTTAGTGAATTTCATGTCGATTTCCTCCCTATTGTGGCCCGCCCTACTGACGGTTCGACAAGTTATTGGGCACTTTGCCCGTTAGCTGCCCCTTGGGGCGCATTCTGTTTGAACTTCAAGCCTTTGCCAGTCACGGCATTGAGCGCGAGTTTTCGGAAGCTTTCGTTCATCCCAACGGCCACTAGCAGCATCACCCCAATGATCAGGTTGGACCAATTCCGGTCGATGGCAGTAAAATCGATACCCTTGTTAACGATAGCAAACGTAAGCGAGCCGATGAAAATCCCAGGCACAGATCCAAAGCCACCAAGGAGCAGCACACCACCGACCACGACACTAACGATGATGTTGAAAATGTCGTTCATACCGCCCGACACCTGCGCTGAATTAAACAACATAGCGTGGCACATTCCCACAAAGGATGCTGCCGATGCAGTTCCGATGAATAAAAAAATGGTTATGCGATCTACAGGAATACCCGCGTTGCGTGCACTCTCGCGATCGCCGCCGATCGCATAGATCCAGTTTCCAAAACGGCTTTGGTGCAGGATGAACCAAAAAATAATTGCGAAGATCAGCCACCAAATAATTACAACCTGATGCGCACCATCAAACATAAGCTGCCCAAATATCGTTTTGGCCCATTCGGGCGCTGTCAAAGGCACCGATGCGCTCCCCGTAAGCAATTTTGAACCAGCAAGTACCACGCCTTGCATGCCAACCAGCGTTGCCAGAGTAATGATCAAAGTTGGCACATTTGTGCGCACAGCCAAAACGCCATTGATGGTTCCAACAATAACGCCCACGCAAAGCGCACCAATCATTCCGAATATAATCGGTAGTTCGTAGTGACCCGAAATGATTGCAGTCGTCATTGCACCTGCTGGAATCATCGCACCTATCGAAATGTCGATCTCGCCCGAGATCATCAACAGCCCTACAGGCAAGGCGACAATACCGATCCGAGCAGCATAGTTGACCCAGCTTGCCGCACCGAAAAGTGTTCCAAGGTCGACCCCACCAATCAGTACATAAAAGGCTAGAACGCCGATCAGGCTAAGTACGGATGCAGCGGCAGGGCGGCGAAGAAGACTAGAAACCATTGCTCTACCTTCTTTTTGTTGCAGCGTTTAGGGCTATTGCCCGAAACGTGTCATTGCTAAGAACTGCCGCCAGGAGCAATCCGCCAACAATAATTGAGCCAACGTTGGGATCAAGCGAGGCAAAGAAAACGCCTTGGTTGACCACCGCAAAGGTCGCAGTTCCCAAAAGTATGCCAATGATGGTCCCTGCCCCACCTGTCAAAAGAACCCCACCAATGACTACGCACATGATGGAGTTGAAAATAAACGCCTGACCACCTGCAACCTGTGCCTGTTGGTAGGTCATAACCTGTGCCACGCCGACAAAAGCCGCGCAAAAGCCAGACGCCATGAACAAGGCAATGGTAACGCGGGCCGTTGGGATACCTGCATTGCGCGCACTCTCCCGATCTCCACCAACAGCGTAGATCCAATTCCCGAGGGGCGAGATATGCAGCACGAAGAAGAAAACCGCCGCAAATCCAAGCCACCAGAAGATTGTGACGCTGAACATGAAGTTAATAAACTGTCCAAGCATAGCTTTGGCCAGTGGGGCCGGAACGTAGGAGACGCTGGTCGACCCCTTGATCAACACTGCAAACCCCAACGTCAAACCCATCACCGCGAACATGACACCAATGGTCACTATAAGCGATGGGATGGTCGTGCGCGTAACTAAGAGCCCGTTTATGAAGCCAATCAGGAGACCAACGCTGAGCCCTCCAAAGATGGCGACTAGCGCCGGTTGGTCATAGTGGCCTGCCAGCATGGCTGTCATCATAGATGACGCTGGAACAATAGACCCCACCGAGATATCAAATTCACCTGCGATCATCAGTAGACCAACGGGCAACGCAATAATTCCAACCTCTGCAGCAATATTCAGCCAGCTAGACCAACCCGGCGCACCGAGGAAAACAGAACCGCCAAGGAATGCAAAAAAGATAAAAACAACTACAAAACCAATCAGAGATCCTGCCTCCGGACGCCGGACAAGAGTACCCAGTGAGAGGCGCGATGTTATGGTTTGCGTTGGGAAGTTCATCTGTTTAATTTCACTAAAACTTTTTGAGATTCAAAGCGGCCGCCCGGCCTAAACCGGGCGGCCATCTTGGGAAGATTAGCGCGCGCCAGCTTCAACGCCTGCGATAACCAGATCAACGTTGCTTGCATCAACTATGCCAGGACCAGTGAGGATCTCACGGGTGGGAATCGTTGTGCCGTACTGCACATGATTGATCAGGATCGAGGTCGCGAAGAAACCTTGCTGGTATCCCTGCTGATCAATCGCACAGGCTTGCGTTCCCTGCTGGATATTAGCGAGGATTGAGTCGTTGAAGTTCATGCCGCAGATTTGAACTTCGCCTGTTTTACCAGCCTGCTGAATGCCGCTGATTGCTGCATTTGTATCCTGATCACCAATCGCAAATAGCGCGTCGATGTCAGGGTTCTGCAGGAGGTGGGCACGTACGGCCTGCGCCACTGCGGTGCTGTCACCAAATGCGGTCGCAGGCAGTTGTAGGACGGAACCGTTTCCGCCAGCAGCAGCCATTCCATCGTTGAAGCCATTGCAGAAGGCTTCGATATTGGCGGCGCCGGGCAGCGTGTTAACGCAAGCACCATTAGTCTGGCCCGCTTCGGCAAGATAGATACCAGCAGCCTCACCAGACTTATAGTCGACAGCACCAACATAATTCATGGCGCCAAGACGGTCAGCAGCTTCGATGCCACCAGCGTTGTAAATAACCAACGGGATGCCTGCATCAACTACGGCCTGGAAAGCTGGATCCATCGCTTCAGGCACCCAATCAGGACCAACAACAGCGTCAGCGCCTTGATCAATCGCTTGACGGATCAGTTCTGCGGCATCCGGACCAAGGTTGTCATAGTTCTGTGGTCCAAGCCATGTAACCGAGCCACCGTGCATTTCCGCAACCAAGCCTGCATGCTCCGCACCAAGCTTAACGCGTGACCAGAACGGATCATCAGGCTTGCCGCCAATCACGAAAATGTTTGGGCCGCCGTGGCCGTCAGCCGATGCAAAACCCGCGCTCATGGTAATTGCAGCCGCAACTGCAAGGACTTTGGTTAGTTTCATATGGGTCTCCTCCCCTGGTTAAACCGCATTAGCGGCATAATTTTTGTTTCTGGGTGTCGGTGCCCTTTGTCCTCCGCAGGCATCGTCACCTCAGCATTATTCGGCTGGCGTTACCGCCTGCCGGGCCTTCATCCGATCTTTCTTTTGACGGAAGCGCGCCTTCATTTGCTCATCAGCCTCTTTCGAGCCGTCGTGCCAATAGCCAAACCACTTATCGAGTGGCACGAGGCCATCGGCGCCGTAATTCACTTCGAAATACTTGTGATGCAGGTAATGAGCGTAAGCGTGGCTATCGATAGGCGTGTTTTCCGTGATCTCAAGCTTATCAAAACCGATATGGCCATTGAGTGCACCATAACCCACGGCATGACTATTAAACATCATCACAATCGGGTTGGACGGGATGATTAGGTGCCAAACAATTTCGCCAAAGTAGAGCAGGTGTTCAACCGGGTGCATGGATAGTGAAGACCACGGGCTCGGGTTGATAGAATTGTGATGCACTGAATGGATCCACTTATAGAGGGTTGGCGTATGGATCAGACGGTGGATGCAAAAAAAATGGATCTCGTGGATTGCTGGCACAAGGAATGTAAGTGCAATCAACCAGGCCCAACTGTCCTGCCATTCAAGCCAGCCAAATACGTGGTATCCGTTGGCGAAACACCAAAGCATCATAACTTCGACTGCGGTCCAGATTGGGATGCCTACGAAGAAGCTTCTTAGAAAATTGTCGAGGTTCTGGCTCTTAAACCAAAAAACGTCAGAAGGATGCTCCGAGGGAAACTTGGCGTTGTACTTAAAGCGGGTTTCTTGACGACGCTTGACGTAAAAGAACAGCTCGATCGCGCCATAGAGCACAAAGATCCCGCCAGCATTAACAGCGAAGAGATATAGCGCCCAGCCCCAAGAAATCGTCTTCATTACCTCGACGTCGGGAATGACAAAAACCCAGTAGAGCAATGCTGTGGCCATATGGAATGCATTCCAGGGCCATAAGTAGTCCTTCAGGAAGTGGCCCATCTGGCTCCACTTACCCCGCCAAAACGGGGCAATTTGAAGGGTTGCGCTCGGTGTCCAATTGCCACGCTTATCCCGGGAGCCAAATTTCAGATCGTCCATGTCATTCCTTCAAAGATTTACTGCAGACGCTTCGCACGTCGAAAAAATGCGCCGTTTTGGGTTGACAGTTTGACATGTATCAAATCAAGAATAACTAAATCATACTACAAATTTCGTCTCATTTAATTTCATGATGCGGCGCAATTGAAACGAAATGAGATGGATTTTGTCATGAAACGCCCTACCATTCCCGATCTAGCAAATGCTGCAGGTGTTTCTGTTTCAACCGTAAACAGGGTCTTAAATCAGCCTGAGTCGGTCCGCGCACCGACTCGCGAACGCGTTTTGGGCGTAGCGAAGGAGATCGGGTTCTATGGCGTCGGAACTATTCAACACGGGGTCAGCGCACACCGTCAAACTCATAAAATTGGTATACTGCTACTACAGAAAGGACGTAGGTTTTATAGAAATCTAGGAGAAACGATGCAGGCCGAGGTGGCGGCCAGGTCGAACGAGAATGTGGACCTTAACCTAGAATATCTCGAGGATTTGTCGCCTGAACGGGTTGCAGAACGCCTAATTGCCATGGGAGATAAATGTGAGTCTGTTGCTCTCGTTGCTGCGCAACATCCGGTCGTCGCCAACGCTATCGATGAAGTTATGGCAAAAGGAGTTCCGGTCGCCAGCCTCATTGCTCCACTTTCTGCTCAGGGCAATGTCAGCTTCATCGGCCTCGACAACTGGAAAGTTGGTCGCACAGCCGCTTGGGCCTTCAACAGGATTGTGCGCAAACCTGGTAAGATCGGCATTCTTCTTGGCAATTTCCGCTACCGAAACCAGGAAATGAATGAGAGTGGGTTTCGTTCCTATTTTCGCGAACATAATTCGGAATTCACACTTTTGGAACCACTTGCGACCTACGAGTCCGCGGCCGCCGCTCGCGAACTCACTGAAAATCTTCTCAAGGAACACCCCGACTTGTGTGGGCTATTCGTATCGGGCGGTGGCATCACAGGTGCCTTGTCGGCCCTTCGCAGCTCGCAAAAGCGGGATGACTTCGTCGCGGTCGGCTATGAGCTTTTTGACGAAACCCGATCTGCACTCATCGATGGCACATTAACTATGGTTATTTCGCACCCGATGGAAACATTTGCACGCGAGACCATCACGACACTGATCAAGGCCAAGAAAGCCGGAGCAGACGCTGGTGCTCAGCGCGTCGCGCTTGGCTTTGAAATCCATACCTCTGAGAACGTGTAAGGGCAGGATTTATGGATGATTTGAAATACGGAACCCGGGACAAGCGCGGAAGCTGGAGACCAAATGCGCCACTAATTGTAGGGCCGCTGCTCGATAAGCCGTGGAGCCTTGTGCGCGTCCTGAAGTGGATACCTAGCTACCTCCTGCCCTGGAATTCTCTCTTTTTTGCTTTGGCTACTATTTTATGGGTCTGGCTCACACCGAGCCGCGAAGCTCTGCAATCCTTTCAACTGGGTTGGATTAGTTTTCTCTTGCTTCGGAACGCAGCGATGATCCTAGTACTTTTTGGTATTCTCGAGCTCCGTCTCTACGTCAAACGCAGACAGGGCAATCACTACAAATACAACGCGAGATTCCCAGCGGACCACCCATCTGATGTTTTCTGGTTTCGCAGCCAAAGCATCGATAATGCGCTCCGAACGTTCCTGAGTGGCGTTCCTATTTGGACGGCCTATGAAGTAATTCTGCTCTGGAGCTGGGCCAATAACATCGGGCTTTGGTCGGCATGGAGCAGTAATCCGATCTGGCTTGCCGCCTTCGCACTCCTCCTGCCGCTTCTACATGAGGCACATTTCTACTGCGTCCATCGGCTCATCCACCTACCATTTTTATACAAATCAGTGCACTCGGTCCATCACAACTCCATCAACCCATCGCCTTGGTCTTCACTGTCAATGCACCCGTTTGAGCATCTTCTGTACTGGTCTGGGACGCTCATCCACTTGATAGTGCCATCTCACCCCCTGTTAGTTCTATATCACCTCCACATCAGTGGAACGGGGGCGGTGATAGGTCATATAGGGTTCGACAAGATCCAGATTGGCGACAACTCGGCAGTGGATACGCATGCTTATGCGCATTATCTGCACCACAAATATTTCGAGGTGAACTACGCCGACGGCGCCTTGCCATTGGACAAGTGGATGGGTACCTGGCACGATGGCACGCCAGATGCAGATAGGCTTATGAAAGAGCGGTTAAGAAAGAGAAATTCTACAAGAAATGGCGTGTCCCCGTGAGGTGGCGGTGTAAATAAAAATGCTGTTTGAGAGTCAGTAAATGACCGCTCTAAAAAAGCTAGAACTCTCATCAATGATCGTGCAAGCCATAGACGATAGCGCCACACCATGAAGCACATTACCCTGGCCACAACTATCGTAGTAGCTACTTTTGTGGGGCCTGTTATCGCGAGACTAAGGAGCAGGGTCTCTGCAAAATGCATTAGATGTAGTTAATTCTTATAATGCTAGTAGAGTGACGAGTATGATAAATTCGAAGCTTAAATCTGTCATCAACGAACTCTCTGAACTTTTTGAAAAATTTGACCCTTCGGAAGTTGAGAAAATTTCAAACAGAATTATCGACGCAAACCATATCAGCGTCTATGGAGCTGGGCGGGAAAGACTGCAGATCATGGGATTTGCTATGAGACTGCACCACCTAGGTTTAAGCGTTTCAGTCGTAGGAGACATGACTACGCCACCGCTGGGGAGAGGCGACTTATTATTGATGAGTTGTGGCCCAGGACAACTGTCAACGGTGACTGCTTTAGCCCGTAGAGCAAAAAAATCAGGGGCAAAAGTAATTATGATTACTGCACAACCAACCGGAGAAAGCATTGAACTAGCAGACAATACGATCCTGTTGCCAGCGCAAACGATGGCGGATGACAGAGGTAACAAGAAGCAATCTTTATTGCCTATGGGTTCAATTTTTGAAGGGGGGCTTTTTATATTTTTCGAGGTAGTAATTCTGCATCTAAAGGGTGCACTTCAAATTTCAGATGAACAAATGAGATTAAACCACACTAATCTGGAATAGAGTTTAACGTTAAGAATAATTCATGTTTA
>CAYPPU010000034.1:0-28140 GCA_964412695.1 uncultured Alteromonadaceae bacterium
AGACGTCCGCGAACCCGGCATCAATGTCCCGTGTTAATGACAAGAGTGGCAGAATCATGACGTTAGATGACCGCGAAACGCGAGATCCTTGCGTTAATCTAGCGTCCTACGCTAGATCTTTCACTGATCCGGCCCTGGGTTAGATATCACGACGGAACTTCAGTCTCACCCCGCTCGCAATGGTGCCCAGCGGTTTAGCGTTTAGCTGAGGGCTAGATTGTAATTCTATTTGGGTATAACCTTATAACTTTATTTTGACTTTTGTGCGGTAACGCTGGGCGAGCCTACCTAGCCGGGAAACGTCGCCGGACCTAGACTGCCAGCTTGACGGGCAAACCATAACGCTGTTGCCAAGCCTCACAAGAATTGCAGGAGTGAACACCATGCAAGGCCCAGCACTAGACGTGCAACACTTTTTCGACACCCATACATGGACTCTCACCTACGTGGTAACGGATCGTTCATCGGGTGTATGTGCGATCGTTGACCCTGTCCTCGATCTGGATTACGCCTCCGGTACCCTAACCACAAGCTCAGCTAATAAAGTGATCGATTTTGTAAGCCATAACAAGCTCAAGGTCGCGTACATATTAGAAACCCACGTCCACGCGGATCACTTAACCTCGGCGCCCTACCTCAAGGAAAAACTTGGAGGCGAAATTGTAATCGGGGCCGCCATCACCACGGTTCAGCACACTTTTGCCGAAGTGTTCGGCGAATCTGACGGGTTTGCGCGGGATGGCAGTCAGTTTGATCGCATCGTCACCGATGGTGAAACCTTATCATTGGGTAACGCCAGCATTGAGGTATTGCACGTGCCCGGACACACGCCCGCTTGTATGGCTTACCACATTGGGGATTGCTTATTCGTGGGAGACACCCTGTTCATGCCCGACGGTGGCACCGCGCGATGCGACTTTCCTGGCGGCGATGCTGCAACATTGTACCGTTCAGTAAAGCGATTACTCGCTTTCCCTGACGATACCCGCATTTTTGTCTGCCACGACTATCAGCCTAACGGGCGTGAAATGGCGTTTGAGACCACGGTTGCCGCCCAAAAAGCGGGCAATATTCATGTTCACGACGGCGTTTCGGAGCAGGACTTTGTTGCCATGCGGGAGACACGCGACGCCACATTGGCGATGCCAACGCTGATCTTGCCGTCATTACAGGTGAATATGCGAGCTGGTCACCTGCCGCCCTTAACCGCAGACAAGCGGTTATTTCTGCGCGTACCCATCAATGCATTTGGTGGCGACGATATCGCACACTTGGCGGCTAACGAGGATTAGAGCCCCCGTTCATGTAACGCGGGCAAACGATAACAACGCACGAAACGTGGGGAGAAAAACATGACTGTAACCAAACATTTTGATGTAGTGGTTGTTGGTGCTGGGGCCGGTGGTATCGCTTGCGCCGCGAGTTTGCGCAAGCGAGCACCTGATTTGTCTATAGCACTGGTCGATCCCGCCAATATGCACTACTACCAGCCTGGGTGGACCATGGTCGGAGGCGGTATTTTCAGGCCCTCTAGCACAGGGCGCTCAATGGCGAGCTGCATACCCAAGGGCACCCAATGGATTCAAAAGTCTGCCACCCAATTTGATCCCAACAACAATGCGCTAACGTTGGACGACGGCCAAGTGCTTGGCTACGACCGGCTGGTGTTGTCGCCCGGGCTTAAACTTAACTGGGGGGCTGTCGAGGGCTTGGAGGAAAACCTCGGGCGCAATGGTGTAACTTCAAATTATTCCTATAAAACAGCGTCTTATACCTGGGAGCTTGTTCAAAACCTTAAATCAGGAAAGGCCTTGTTTACCCAACCTCCCATGCCGATCAAATGTGCCGGCGCGCCTCAGAAGGCCATGTATCTATCGTCCGACCACTGGAGCCGCCAGGGCCTAATTGGGGCAATTGATGTTCAGTTTTTTACCTCAACACCCGGCCTCTTCGGCGTGGCCGACTACGTACCAGCGCTCATGGAATATGTAAACAAGTACGAAGCCGGATTGAATTTTCAACACACGCTCAAGAAAATTGATGGCGAGCAAAAAATCGCCACCTTTGAAACAGCCGAAGGACAACAGGTTGAATCTGACTTTGACATGATTCATGTCTGCCCGCCTCAATGCGCCCCTGATTTCATCCGCCAGTCCCCCTTTGCCGATGATGCCGGCTGGGTCGACGTTGATCAGAACAGCCTGCAAAGCAAAAAATTCGATAACGTTTGGGCCCTGGGCGACTGTATGAATGCACCCAACGCCAAGACGGCGGCCGCAGCCCGCGCGCAGGCCCCTGTTGTGGCCGTTAATCTGCTCCAACATGCCGGCCGGCAACAATACATCAGCCATTACAACGGCTATGGATCCTGCCCATTAACGGTGGAGCGTGGGAAGATCGTGCTTGCGGAGTTTGGCTACGGCGGCAAATTACTGCCCAGCTTCCCAAGCTGGATCCTAAACGGCACCCGCCCCACCTCACTGGCCTGGATTCTCAAGGCCAACATGCTGCCTTGGATTTACTGGAACGCCATGCTGAAAGGCCGCGAGTGGATGGTCAAACCGGCCCCCGCTGCCTGACAGGCTGTTTCTAGATGCGCTTTCTTCCTTGCTGGGAATGGTTGGCACGCTACGATCGTGACGCGTTTTATCGCGACCTAATGGCCGCGGTTATCGTAACGATCATGCTCATTCCCCAATCGCTCGCCTACGCCCTTCTCGCAGGCTTGCCCGCCGAGATGGGTCTTTATGCCAGCATCTTGCCGTTACTCGGCTATGCGCTGTTTGGCACCAGTCGCACGCTGTCGGTGGGTCCAGTAGCGGTGGTGTCGCTGATGACGGCTGCCGCTGTGGGCAGCGTGGCACAACAAGGATCGGCCGACTATGCCACCGCGGCGGTAATGTTGGCTTTGCTAAGCGGCGCCATTCTAATCCTGCTTGGCTTATTGCGTTTTGGTTTTGTCACCAACTTTCTCTCTCACCCTGTCGTCTCGGGCTTTATCACCGCGTCGGGAGTAATCATTGGCTTGAGCCAGTTGCGTCATATCCTAGGCATACAAGCCCACGGTGAGGCCCTACCCGCTCTGCTTAGCTCACTATCGGCCCACGCCGACCAAACCAACAGCGCGACGCTAATGGTTGGTGCTTTTGCACTCGCATTTTTACTCTTTTGCCGAACTTGGCTATCAAAGGGCCTACAGCAACTAGGCGTATCGCAAACCAGTGCCGCCATGCTGGCCAAGGCCGCACCAGTCATGGCCATCGTTCTCACCATTGCCGCCAGTGTTATTTGGTCACTCGATCAGCGTGGCGTGGCCCTGGTGGGTGACGTACCGAGTGGTTTGCCCGCGTTTAGCACACCACCGTTGAACATTGAGCTCATGCAACAGCTGGCCCTGCCCGCCCTGCTTATTTCCATTATTGGTTTTATTGAATCTATCTCTGTGGGCAAAACCCTAGGAGCAAAACGCCGCCAACGCGTTGACTCGAATCAGGAACTGATTGGATTGGGCGCTGCCAATGTCGCCTCAGCGGTATCAGGAGGATTCCCGGTAACGGGTGGATTCTCGCGCTCGGTGGTGAACTTTGATGCGGGGGCTCAAACCCAAGCTGCTTCAGTGCTGACAGCGGCGGGGATTGCACTAGCCGCGCTATTTCTGACTCCAGCGCTGTATTACCTTCCCAAGGCCACCTTGGCCGCCACCATCATTGTTGCGGTCACCAGCCTGATTGATCTACGCATTATTAAGCAGGCTTGGCTGTTTTCACGGCCTGATTTTTGGGCAGTCTCTGCCACCATTGGGCTCACCCTGCTCTTTGGTGTCGAGGTCGGCGTCGTGGCAGGTGTGGCAACATCGGTTGGCTTACACTTGTTTAACACCATGAAGCCCCATTTTGCCGTGGTAGGCACGGTGCCGGGTACGGAGCATTATCGTAACGTCAACCGCCATTCAGTGATCACTTACCCCAATATTCTGTCACTGCGCGTTGATGCCAGCCTGTATTTTGCCAACGCGGCCTATCTTGAAGAGCTCATCTACGGGCAAATCGCCCACCACAAAGACGTGGAACACGTCATTCTCATGTGCACGGCAGTCAACGAAATCGACCTAAGTGCTCTTGAGGCGCTGGAGGCGATCAACGAGCGCTTGAGTGAGCTCGGCGTCAAATTACATCTGAGCGAGGTCAAAGGTCCTGTAATGGACGCTCTTGAGCGTAGCGATTTCTTGCAACACCTTGGCGGCTCGGTGTTCCTGAGCCAGCACGCCGCAGTCACCGCACTCGCGCGTAGCTAAGCGCTGAGTTATGCTGGGCCCATGAAACGCGCCCATGCTCTATTGGTCATCATCCTTGCCGTGGCGGGGGGATTCAGCTTGCTATGGCTAACCGAAACGCACTCACCCGATGAATGCAGTGCACAAAAAAATAGCGCGCCCGCGGCAATTGCTGAGGATGTAAATGATCAAGCTGCGCTCTTGGATGCCGCCCTCATCGCCCAAGGACGTTGTCAGCCACAGCCACAAGAGTGAGCCGCCGTTTAGGGGAGCGGTCGCTGCCCTCGCTGCCACCAACGTAGCAATACTCGATCTAACGCCGCCTCAGCAGACAGCCCCAACTTTTCCTGCCAAGACGTTTTAACTGAGTAGCTCACAGCTAAAATGTCATGGCTCTCGAGCCTCGCTTGAATGTAGTCGTCGGAGGTTGATATCGCATCGACCAATTGTTGATCAAGCGCGCGCTGACCAAACCAAATTTCGCCCGTGGCTACCGCCTCGACATCGACCTTCGGACGTTGCTCTCTCACAAACGTTTTAAACAGGTCGTGAATGTCATCCAGGTCTTGCTGGAATTTTTCACGGCCTTTATCAGTGTTTTCACCAAACAGTGTAAGTGTGCGTTTGTACTCCCCTGCTGTTAGCAACTCCACGTCAATGTCATTTTTTTGGAGTAACTTATGGAAGTTGGGCAGTTGTGCCACGACGCCAATAGAGCCGATAACGGCAAAGGGGGCAGCCACTAGCTCGTCGGCAACACACGCCATCATATAGCCACCGCTAGCGGCAACCTTGTCTACCGCCACCACCAATTTATGGCCTGCACGGCGAACACGCGTCAGCTGGCTAGCAGCCAATCCGTAACCGTGCACCACCCCACCCGGACTTTCCAATCGCACCAAAACCTCGTCGCCTTGGCGCAATTCCGGCAGGATTGCAGAGACCTCTTCGCGCAGCGCATCAACCTGATTGGCTTGGGTATCACCCTCAAAATCGACAACAAAAAGACGCGGCTTGGAGGTGCCATCTTCGCCCTTTTTGGCACGCTGTTTGGCCGCTTTGTCATCGGCTTTCGCGGCCGCTTTTTCGGCTTTCTGACGCGCTTTGGCTTCACTCGCGTGCTCGGTATGCTCGCGAATAGCATCGCGGTACCCCTCATAACGATCATTCAAACGAGTGACTTCAATTTGGCCCTCGGGCCTATTTTTCTTGCGCCCACTCATGCCGGCAAAGGCAGCTATAAGCAGTACGCCAGCCACAACCACGATGACTGCTTCCAAGAAAAATACGCCCACTTCCTGCAACATTTCCATCGCCGAGATCCTGTCTATCGCGCCTGTGCGCGTTCATTAAAAAACTGCTCAATAAGACGACCCGCGATCGACCATTTCGGTGGGATCGGCGGTAGATCGTCGGGGGAGAACCAGCCAGCATCCTCAATTTCTTCTGCATCCGGCACCAACTCGCCACCGGCATAATCCGCCAGATACCCTAGCATCAGTTGGCTGGGAAAGGGCCAGGGTTGAGATGCGAAATAGCGTACGTTCGTTACATCAATGCCCACCTCTTCCTTCACTTCTCGTGTCACGGCCTGCTCAGCAGTTTCACCCGACTCGATGAACCCGGCCAGCGTACTGTAAAAATTAACGCGCCTGCCTTTGGCGGCAGCAAGGAGCAGTTTGTCACCCTGACCCACGGCCACAATCACGCAGGGATGCAGCCGTGGATAAACTGCAAGTCGACAGGATGCGCACTCTAGCGCGCGGCCGCCGTCGGAGAAGCCCGTTTCGCTGCCGCATCGCCCACAAAAGCGATGGTCCTGGCGCCAACTCAGCAGCTGATGAGCCCTGCCGTAAAGCGCGAAATTATCGTCATTGATGCGACCTAGCAGCGCGAATAAATTCATGGGCAAATGGCGGCGCATGTCCAGTTGATCCGCTGACACTGACACCGCGTAACAGGGAGTAGACTGCCAATAACCCACCGGGAGCCAAGTGTTGGATTGCGCGAATTGCATCTCCACATCGCGACGCCGCCATAGCTCGCCTGGAGCCGCACCCGCGATCTGCACGGTATCGTTGCCGGCGTAAACCATGCAGTAATCATTTTGATTAGGGGTGTGCGTGACCGGACGAATTTCTAGCATTAAAAGCTCCTCGGCAAACCCGCATGGTAGGGATGGTCTCTGTGCGATGCAATAACAGCGGCTTCACCAAGGCGTACTTCGGAACAATAGAAATTGTGCTCGACCTCTTTGGTCGCAGCCCAGTAAACTCGGCTCACCCGCGTAGCCCATCGGCTCCAATCTAATAAGGACTCATCATGCGCGAATCAGCGACCAGTGCCCTTTGGCACAATTTTTTAGGTTCGTCACCAACCTGGTATAAGCAAGCGATCATTGGTTTTTTAGTACTTAACCCAATCCTGCTTGCAGCCGCCGGTCCTTTCGTGACTGGCTGGACCCTTATCGCAGAATTTATTTTCACGCTGGCATTGGCATTGCGGTGCTATCCATTACAACCCGGCGGGTTGCTAGCTATTGAAGCGGTGCTGCTGGGCATGGCCGACCCGCACACCGTGTTTCATGAGGCCGAAGCCAACTTCGAAGTGATACTACTATTGATCTTTATGGTGGCCGGCATCTACTTCATGAAGGACTTGCTGTTATTCACCTTCACAAAGATTTTACTCAACGTCCGATCAAAGAAACTACTTTCTTTGATGTTCTGCTTCGTGGCTGCATTTTTGTCTGCCTTCCTTGATGCGCTCACTGTGACCGCCGTTTTGATTGCCGTATCCGTTGGTTTTTATTCGGTGTATCACAAGTTCGCCTCGGGTCGCCAACCCGATGATGACCATAATCACGGTGATGACCAAACGGTTCACGATCATCACCACAAAGATCTCGAAACGTTTAGAGCTTTTCTGCGAAGCCTCATGATGCATGGTGCTGTCGGCACAGCCCTGGGAGGCGTATGCACATTGGTGGGTGAGCCGCAAAATTTGCTTATAGCCAATGTCGCGGGATGGGATTTCATGACTTTCTTCAAATTCATGGCGCCAGTGACCATGCCTGTTTTATTCTGCGGTTTGCTCACCTGCGTGTTGCTGGAGATGACCGGCGCATTTGGCTACGGCGCACTGCTCCCTGATCGAGTGCGCACCGTGCTGGAGGATTTCGACACCCGACAGAGCGCTCACCGCAATCCACGCGCCACCATGCGCCTATGGGTTCAAGCCGTCGTCGCCGTGATCCTTGTGCTAGGCCTGGCATTTCACCTCGCTGCTGTGGGCTTGATTGGCTTGCTGGTTATTGTTTTGTTAACAGCCTTTAATGGCATCATCGAAGAACATCAAATCGGCCATGCATTCGAGGAGGCTCTGCCCTTTACGGCGCTTCTTGTGGTGTTCTTTGCCATTGTAGCGGTGATACACGAACAGCATTTGTTCAGCCCAGTAATCCACGCCGTTATGGCTATGGATTTCAGCGTGCAGCCCACCATGTTCTTCATTGCCAACGGCTTGCTATCTATGATCTCGGACAATGTCTTTGTGGCGACGGTCTACATCAGTGAAATCAAAGAAGCGCTTGATTCGGGCGCCATCACACGCGATCAATTCGACATGCTGGCTGTAGCCATTAACACTGGTACCAACTTGCCCAGCGTCGCGACCCCAAATGGGCAGGCGGCTTTCCTGTTCTTGTTGACGTCAGCGTTGGCGCCTTTAATCCGGCTGTCCTACGGCACCATGGTCATCATGGCACTGCCTTATACCGTCATTCTCGGTGGTGTGGGCTTGCTCTGCGTAAAGCTCTTTATCTAAACGAAACGGGGCTCTTTGAGCCCCGCTTTTCCGAATCCTGCGTTCTTAACCCTGCTCAAAATTCCAGTAGCAGCCAGTTAGCTGTTTGACTCTCGCCAAATCGCACGACCGGCAGCGTCGGCTATTTGATCGAGTCTGTTTTCATGACGTTCTAGTTCAGCAGCATCTGCCTGCACAACCCGCAGCGGAACGCGATCAGCACTCAAGCGTCGAATCTGAGAGGCCGAACTTGCTCCTGCAGACGCGTTGTCATCCTCATCGCTTAGACCAAGACTGGTTTGACCACCCGTCATTGCCAGATAGACGTCAGCTAATATCTCCGCGTCCAGCAAAGCGCCGTGTAGCGTGCGGGCTGCATTATCAACCGCGTAGCGCTGACACAGCGCATCAAGGCTATTACGTTGACCGGGGTGCTTACTTCTTGCCAGTACCAAAGTATCAGTGACCGATACTGAATCCATTAGAGACAGCTGATCAGCGTTGACACGCTTGAGCTCCGCATCGAGAAAGCCAATATCAAAGGGCGCGTTGTGAATGATCAGCTCCGCCCCGTCGATAAACTCCAGGAAGGCATCCGCAATGCGTTCGAAGCGAGGCTTATCGGCCAGGAAATCGGGTCCAATGCCATGAACAGCCAAAGCACCTTCATCAATATCGCGATCGGGTTGGATGTATTGGTGGTAGTGGCGCCCAGTCAACTTTCGGTTAACCAGCTCGACACAGCCAATTTCAATAATTCGATGGCCCTGACTGACCTCTAGTCCGGTGGTTTCAGTATCCAGTACAACTTGTCGCATGGTTAGGCTCCCAGCTCGGCGATGCCGCGGTTTGCCAGCGCATCTGCTCGTTCGTTTTCTGGGTGGCCACTATGACCTTTAACCCAGTGCCATGACACCCGATGACGTGATGTCTCTTTATCTAGCATCTGCCAAAGATCTTGATTTTTAACCGGCTTTTTGGCGGCGGTCTTCCAGCCTGACTGCTTCCACTTGGGTAACCACCGAGTGATGCCGTCACGTACGTAAACCGAATCAGTCGTCAACGCCACGTCACAATCTTCAGTCAGCGCTTTTAGACCTTCAATGGCAGCAGTTAATTCCATTCGATTGTTCGTGGTATCAGGCTCGCCGCCCCACAGCTCCCGCTCATGGCTACCAAACCGCAATAAAGCTCCCCATCCACCAGGACCCGGATTTCCCTTACACGCACCGTCGGTATAGAGTTCTACTTGCTTCATTCAACGATCCGTAATGAGGGCGGCTGACTGGGAGATACCTGGCCTTGAGCACCCGCCGCGGGCTTTGAGACCGGCAGCCCCATTAACGGGCGGCGAACAGCCGCACTCACCGGCGTCTGCAGGTGCCCTCTGACAATTTTAGTGGCATGCAGTAAATAGATACTTCCCAACGGTGTGTTCCAGCGAACCAAAACCTCGTCAAGCTTTGCCAGCCAACGTCCAATTCGTCCCTTGCCATCGACTGGTAAAACCAATTTATGCCGTGCTCGCGCCACTGAAAAATCGAGTAGGTGGAGCCAGTCTTCAAGCTGACGAGGACTGGGTATCCGCCAAGGGTTTTTGAATCGCGAGAAAACGCGGTGACGTAAACTGCGCCAAATGCCAAGCCCGCCCAATCGATTGATATTAACGATGAGTAGCTGCCCTCGCGCGGTGAGCACCCGCTGCGCCTCACGCAAGATGGGGTGCGCATCACTTTCACCATCAAAGGCGTGAATCAGTACCAGGGCATCTATGGACTCGGAGGCGAAAGGTAACTGCCCTTCACTGCCCACGACTGTTGGTGTTGGCTCAGAGTCGGCGAGATAGTCGGGGATGAGACGTGTGATGTGCTGCACCCGACTCATTTGAGAAAAATCCATTCCCACGTCAATGCCAGCAACCACCATGTGATAGCCAAACCAATCGTCGAGTAGCGGCGCTAGATCACGTTCTATCTGCTGCCGTAGCCGGGCCGCTGCCGGCTTTTCTTGGTACCAGCGAGCAAGCGCATTACGTTCTAAGCGTCGGATGAGGGCTGTATTCGAATAGGACATGCCGGCACAATAGCGGCTGAATACCTGATACAGCAAGTTGCATGGGAGTTATTTATGTCCACCACCCCCGACGTCACCCCAATACCGGCCTTTGATGACAACTACATTTGGCTACTTTCCACACCCAATGGTGATGCCGCCGTGGTGGACCCAGGTGACGCGCAACCAGTTAATACGTATCTGAAGTCGCATGGTTTAACTCTCAAACAGATCCTAATCACCCACCACCACTACGATCACACCGGCGGTATTGGAGCACTGATAGCCGACTGGCAATGCGAGGTGATAGCCCCGCAAAACCCCTCGATCGAAGCCGTTTCTAAACGCGTCGCCGAGGGTGACCAGGTGACCGTGTTAGGTCAGCCCTTTGACGTATTAGAGGTGCCCGGCCACACGCTAGACCACATTGCCTACTACCGCGCCGACATCTTATTTTGTGGCGATACGCTCTTTGCCGGTGGGTGCGGGCGAGTATTCGAGGGCACCCATCCACAGATGCGACAATCACTGGCCAAACTGCGGGCACTTCCCACGAATACCCGGGTATTTTGTGCTCACGAGTACACGCTCTCGAACTTACGCTTCGCGCTCGCCGCCGATCCCAATAATGCTGAACTCAAGGCGAGATTTGATCGTTGCGAATCGCTTAGGGCGGCAAACCAACCAACCGTGCCCTCAACACTAGCCGAAGAGCAGGCGACCAATCCCTTTTTACGCTGGGATGCTCAGTCGCTGATTAACGATCTTAGCGCTCAGCAAACACTTATTGGCGAAGACGGAGATGGCGTCTTTCAAACATTGAGGGAGTGGAAAGATCGCTTCTGATGCCGTATCGCCACAAGAAGACGGCCATGCATACAGTCTGTTTGTATAGTTGTCTTTCACCGGCACCTCTACCCATGGCACTTCAATTGACCGGATTGTGGGCTCCAGCTCATCGGTCCACGGCGCTTCGCCCCGGTGAGCCAAGGACAACGCCGCCGTTAAGCCAAAAACAGTCGCGACATATCGTGCGAAACAGGGCTTGATATGGCGATGACACTGGAACGGCTTTGCCTCATTTTAGTAGCCACCCTCACGTTGCTGATAAGCCTACCGTCTCAGGCCGAGCTTGCACCCCTACCGCTATCACTGACTAACAGCGTGGTAGAGATCGAAGTCGAGATTATTCGGCGGGAGCAAAATCAACCGCGGCATCATCTAGAGCGCTGCTCCGGTGCACTTATTCGGCAGAAGGGTGCTATCAGAGTATTGTCGGCATGGCACTGCTTTGACGGCTACGAAAATCTGGCAAAACCGCCTCGAGTCCATTTCAAAGGCCAGCTGGCACTAGCGAGATTACTGCGCACTGGCGGATCCATGGCCAACGATTGGGCCTTACTGGCCTTGACTGCTCCACTGGAGGGCGTCGCGCCCCTGCCCCTGGCATCGGATCCTGATAAGGCAATCCGAATGGGCGGGCAAGCCGTGGGATTTCCACGTAATACTAACGCGGATAACACATCGACACTCCAGCACTTCCCTAGTTGTGAGGTTATTGGGCGATTCAAGGGCTGGTGGTCCACCCAGTGTCAGGCAATCGAAGGCATGTCTGGCGGGCCATTTATCACACCAAGCCAAGCGGGGCCGGTTTTAAGCGGTATTGTGTCAGCTCGAGACTCAGATGGGCGTGTGCTGATTGCACCACTGCCTCAGTGGTTATTGCAGGGGCGCTAAACACCGCTACTCTCTATCTGCTGATGACCTAGCCGATAACGCATCTTGGCGAAGCCGCACGCTCGCCGGCCATCAAGCTTGTTAAGGGGCGCCCTTGGTTTCGTCCTCATCGCGAATGAGAACCCGAACATTCACCTCGGCCTGCTGGACACCGACAGCCTTTAGAGCTGATTCAATTTCCTCGGGGCTGGGCTCTCTTCCTTGCGCGTGCGCTTCTCTTAGCACCTGATCCACAGCCGCCATTATCGCCTCGCGAGGTGGCGCATCGTCGTCCCCTTCAATATCCAATTCCAGCTCTATGGCCGTTGCAGGATCGTCGCTCGATGCGTCTGGCGCCAGATGCAGCCGGACGGCTTTTTTGACTGACTGGGGGCCATGATGCTCTCGATGCAAAGGGCCCTCTCCTGGCTTACCGATCCAAACACCGTGATGCCCTTCGGGCAATCGCTCGCCACCGTGAACCGAAAAAGGCGGATGAAAACGTGGCTGCGGAGGCGTAATGACATCATCGAGCAAAATAGCACCTCCAATCAAAATACCGATCACCAAGGCGGGGCCGTACTGATGACTCATCGCCGAGCCTCCTTAAAAGTTAACGCCACAAAGGTCAACGCGGATATAAAATCATTTGCGTGCAACGAAACACGGCAATCTTCTTATCCCGCTCTCGGTGCCTAACCACGGCGTCCCAAACCTGAGTGCTAGATCCGCGGTGTAACGCCGTCGCCTCACAGTGCAGCGTGCCCTCTTGCGCGGTACCCAAATGATTCGATTTCATCTCGACCGTGGTAAAGCCTGAGGCGCCCTCGGGCAAATAGAGCGCACATCCATGGCCACAAGCACTGTCCGCCAGAGTAACAATGCTGCCAAGATGCAGAAACCCGTTCGGTGCCATATGAAACGGTTGAATGGTCATTTCAGCCTCTGAGCGCCCCTCTGCAGCCGACAGGAATGTGATACCCAGATGGCCAGCCAATAACTGACGTGACATAACATTTAACGTCTCAAAATCCATGAACTTGTTATCCCGTAAGTAAACCGCGCAAGGTTATCTTGAACAAAAAAATGGCGTTGGTTCCTACTCAAAACTCAAGGTAGCGTTATTCAACCCAGCCCCAATCATCGATCTCACTATCCGCCGCAAGCCAAGCAAAGACCAGGAAGGCCGCCACGTTTTGGTCGAGATCCACAGCCTTAATTTTATCAAGGGTATCGTCTGCAGTGTGATGCAGATCAAAATAATCGCGTCCGTCTTGGTGTAAGCGAAACGACGGCATGCCCTTGGAGACCATGGGCGTCAGGTCTGGCCCCGCTCCGGGTTGATCGCGGCTTCCCGGCATAACGCCCAACGGCTCAAGTACGGCTTCGATGGTATCAATGAGCGGCCCTGCTTTGGGTGCGTGACTGCTCGTGCGCCAAATCGGTCCCGCGCCAAAATCACTCTCAGACCCCACGACATGCTGGCCCAGGCTATCGGCATGGGCTGCTAGATAGGCATGCCCACCCAGTAGGCCCACCTCTTCTGCGCCCCATAAAATCAACCTGATGGTTCGGCGCGGCCTTTTACCTGACGCTAAAACCAGACGAGCGGCCTCGAGCGAAATCGCAACACCTGCACCATCATCAATGGCACCGGTACCCAAATCCCATGAATCGAGGTGACCACCCATCACAACGATCTGCTCCGGATACTGCCAACCGGGAATATCGGCAATGACGTTACCGCTCTCCACCACCCCCGTGAACCTTGTTGACACTGACAAGCCCACCGTCACAGATGAGTGTCGCGCTAATAATCGCTCCAATTGATCAGCATCCGGATTAGATAGGGCCGCAGCGGGAATCTTGGGCTGATCTGGGTCGTATCGCAGGGCCCCGGTGTGTGGCATCCGGTGTGAATCGGTGCCCATAGAGCGTATGAGCAGTCCAATCGCACCCTTACTGGCCGCTACGCTCGCCCCTGTGCGTCGCAGACGCCCAAAATAACCATAGTGTGATCCGTCCTGAGTGCGCTTCATGGCGTGGCTCACGTAGGCAATTTTGTTCTGCAAGCTACTGGGTGGAGCTGCTTCAAGCGCCTGTAAGTTAGCGAAATATGCGACTTCGGCTTCAATGCCATCGGCTGGCGTGGATACCGAACCACCCAAGGCTGTGACAGCAAACGGCTGGTGGCCAGGTGTTACGACCCAAGCCGATTCGGTTTCACGCTGCCAACCCTCGATATCAAAAGTCTCGACGCGCACATTACTGAAACCTAGCTGCTTGAGTTGGCTTACTGCCCAGTCCCGTGCCCTAGCTTCCGCTTCAGAGCCCGCCAAGCGTGGCCCCACTTCCGTGGTGAGTGACTCCACCCACTCGTATGCGCGAGTACCCGCCAGGGCATGATCTCGGAGCTGCCGGGCATACTCGATAGAGTCGATAGTCAGCCCATCTTCATTCCCTGCCAGTACCCTCAAAGGGTGAGCCGAGAATACCAACGCGAATATCACGCCTAACGTCGATATTTTTAGCCAACGCTCGGGCTTGGCTAGCCGTTGCCCGCATAGAGTGAAAAACCATGAGTTGGATGGGACCCGTATTTTCACGCTAACTCCTTTGAATCGCGGTTACAGCCATTGTAGGCTGAACTAATATTACGCTTGAAATTCACACCGCATTAGAGGTTTTCATGGACGATCATAAACTGCCGACTCGCGCGTATTTCGCTGCGCTGCTACTCACGCTGCCATTGACACTTGCTAGCTCGACAAGCTTCGGCGAGCAGTCAGTCCAAACCGATCGACAGATTGCGGTTAGCGGCTCCGGATCGGTAACCCTCGAACCCAGTTATGCCACTCTCATTGCGACGGTCGAGAGGTACGCACAAACGGCATCGGCTGCGCAGGACGCCGTTGAGCAAGGGGTGCGCGAAGCGGTCGTCGCACTGCAAACCTCGGGGCTTGCCGATGAAGCCATCACAGCGGAACACATTCGTATCGAGCCGCGCTATCAATACGTTCCCCAAACCAATAAAAGGCTTGAAGACGGTTTTGCTTCTAGCCGTAAGTTATTAATAAAAATAGATAATATTGAATCAATATCGACAATAATCGGTGCATTAGCTAGCGCCAAGGTAGGCTCAATTAGCCCCCCGGAATACGCTAGCAATGAAATCGATATCGCTTACGAGCAAGCACTGACACTCGCGCTCGAGCAAGCTCGATCCCGCGCCACGGTGTTGGCTCAGGCAGCTGGGGGTCAACTAGGGCCCCTGGTATCGGCAGACACTGAACGCACACCTTCGACACCGGCCGCCGGCGCCAGACTGATGGCCGCGTCACCCGAAGCAAATTTTTATCGTACGGGGCCACTTACAGTAAGCGCCTTCGTACGGACGATTTGGGCACTGGAAGGCACCCAATAACCCTAGTCTAAATAGGGCTTTATCGCCTAATTGCCCCTTGGAAACGGGCTCGAGCGTCCCTATTATTAGTCATAAGATCGTTACCAACGTTCACATTTAGGAGAGTCATCCCCATGAACGACAAAACCCTTTCAACTGCACAAACCGCTTACGGCACCGCGGGCGTATTGAGCACGCACAAGGTACTGCGTAACACCTACATGCTGCTGGCAATGACACTGACCTTCAGCGCCATCACGGCGGGCATTGGTATGGCCATGAAGATCGGCCAAGGTACAGCACTTATTGCCATGCTGGCCGCGTTCGTCATGTTATTTGTGGTTAATCGCATGGCTGATAGCGCCAAAGGTCTGCCCGCTATTTTTGTCTTCACCGGCCTAATGGGACTATCCCTCGGCCCCATGCTAAATGCCTACCTGGCCTTCCCGGGCGGTCCGGCACTGGTGCTCCAGGCGCTTGCAGGTACGGCGCTGGTGTTCTTTGCGCTGTCAGCCTATGCGCTGACCTCACGCAAAGACTTTTCCTTCCTCGGTGGCTTTTTGATGGTGGGATTGATTGTGGCCGTGGTGGCTATGATCGCCAATATCTTTTTGCAGATCCCCGCCCTGTCACTCACGCTTTCAACTGTTGTGGTATTCATCATGTCGGGCATGATCTTGTTCGACACCAGCCGCATTATTCGCGGCGGTGAGACCAACTACATTCGCGCAACAGTGTCGATGTACCTAAACGTCTATAATCTGTTCGTGCATCTGCTGCACCTGCTTACCGCTTTCGCTGGCGGTGATGACTGATTCAGCACTCGACGTAAATAAAAACCCCGGCTCTGGCCGGGGTTTTTGTTTATTCAGTTGTCGGCCAAGGACTTAATTCCTCGTGCGCTTCACGTTACTGGTTAACTGCGGCCCCGAGCAGACCACCGCCTATGCACACGCCGGCAAATTTTGTAGTGCGCTGTACCGGGCCGGCCACAGCTTGGTCAGGGTGTTCTTCTATGGTGAGGGTACTTTGGCGGCACGCGATGATAGCCATTGGCGGGCCATCACAGCGCCTGAAACAGAGCGCGTGCTGTGCAGCGCTTCAGCGGAGCTATACGGCATAACCGAGGCGCCGGAGGGTTTCGTCATTGGCGGCTTGGGCTCACTCATGGAGGCCGGTCTGGACAGTGACCGGGTAATACAGTTTGGTTAAGCCCACGACATGGCTAATTCGAGTCTCGGCAGGACCCAGCAATTTGACCAAGCTCTTCCACGGACTCGATTGCGTGCTGGCTTGTGGCGCCTTTGAGCAATCTGTCTCGGTGGTTTTTGAGGGTGACGCCTTGGCATGGCTCTCAGCCCCAAGCGATTCAGACCACGTGGCCGTGGGTAGCGAGAGGCTCGAGCGAGATCCCATTAAACTATTGAGATCTCTGCCCTTGTACGACATCGCTGAAATATTCGTACTGGACGCCGAGAAGGTTTCATTGCGCGCCGATTTAGATGAACTGACGCTGAGCCCCATTGGATACCATGACTTTCAGCAGCTCATTGCCAATTCACAATTTACGCTGGGATTCTAATGGCACTGCATAGCGTACACACAGTCACGGGGTTATCTCGCTGCACAGCAGCCCTAGGCGCACAGGACGCGCTGCTGATTCTTGAGGCCGAGGCACTGGCTGTAGTTCACGAAGCGCCGATTCCCTGCCCCGTTTTTTATCTGTCGCAGACCGAGGGTGATCAAGCCACGCCACCCAATATCATGCACATACCCGCTCCCGCCGTGACAGCGGTGGATTACCACGGCTGGGTTAAGCTGTGTGAAGAACACCCACAGCAGTTGAATTGGCGCTAGTGTAATGGACGAGGCAAGGTTGTTAGCTGAATGTGATGGCCACGGCTTTCTTGCCGACTGGCAAGCCTGGACTCCGGAGGTAGCCTACACCTTCTCACACATTGAAGGTATTGAGCTTACCGAGGCGCACTGGGAGATCTTAGGTCTGCTGCGAGATTTCTATCAGGAGTACGAGGCGTCGCCTGCTAACCGTGCCCTTGTGAATTATGTGAAGCGCCACCTTGGGTCAGATAAGGGCAATTCCCTATATCTCATGTCACTGTTCCCGGGCAGCCCTGCGCGTGTGGGCAGTCGGATCGCGGGCCTACCTAAACCCAAGAATTGCCTGTAGAGACCGGCTCATGACGTCTGGATCCACCAAAGACTACGACGCATTACTCTCTGCCAAGATTGAGCGCTGGCAGCCTGCCTTCCGAGCGCTCTATGCGCCCGATGCCGAGGTATACCCCTCTCCACCAGAGGGCTTTCGGCTACGCGCCGAGTTTCGTATGTGGCACGAAGGTGACGACCTGAATTACGTCATGTTTCCCAAGGGCGATTCGCGCTCGCCCCGGGTGGTCGAGCACTTCCCTATCGCCTCAGTCACCATTCAACAACTCATGCCCGCGCTGCGAGAACGTCTGAAATTGGAACCGCAGCTACGACGGAAGCTGTTTCAGGTTGAGTTTTTAAGCACCCTTGCCGGCGATCGGCTGGTCACCCTCATTTATCACCGCCCTCTCGATGACGATTGGGAGCAGGCGGCAACGGCACTGGCTGCTGACTTGTCGATTAACATTGTCGGTCGAAGCCGAAAGCAGAAACGCATAATTGGGCGCGATTGGGTTGAAGAGACTCTGACCGTTAATGGCGAGAGTTTTCACTATCGTCAACCGGAACAAGCTTTCAGTCAGCCCAATGGAGCAGTAAACACCCATATGTTGAGCTGGGCACAGGCGGCTACAGCTAACGCCAAGGGTGATCTTTTAGAGCTCTACTGCGGTGTTGGTAACTTTACGCTACCGCTTGCGCAGAATTTTGAGCGCGTGCTCGCCACTGAAATGTCAAAATCAGCGACTGCAGCAGCGCAGCATAATCTTATCGACAACGGCATTGGCAATGTGCAGTTCGCTCGGTTATCAGCGGAGGAAATGACCGAGGCCATGGCCGGCAAGCGCGAATTTAGACGGCTTGCCAGTCTTCCACAGCCACTGGCCAATTATGAGCTGAAAACGCTACTTGTAGATCCGCCGCGTGCGGGGCTTGATGCGGCGACACTCACTCTCGCGGCAGGTTTTGAGACGATTGTTTACATCTCCTGCAATCCGGAGACGCTGCTGGCCAACTTGAAACAGCTTGATAGCACTCACCACATCGTGCAACTGGCCTTCTTTGACCAGTTCCCCTACACCGATCATTTGGAATCAGGGGTGTTGCTGCGACGACGGGTCAGCAACTAGCTATTGATAAATTCGGCAATGGTTTCCGCCACACCGGCCTCATTGAGTTGAGGCGCATGTCCCACCTCGGGCACCTGCAGCAATCGCATGGTCGGATGCCGCCGCTGCATTTCCGTTACGCAGGACATATCCAGCAAATCGGTGATCTCACCGCGAATCAGCAGTAGCGGTTTAGTAGCCAGTAAATCATACACCGGCCACAAATCCGGTGGTACGGCGGCGCTGTCATCCTCACGCATGGGTGCAGCGATTTGAGGGTCATAGTCCAGCACCACCTGTCCGTCACGCTCCACAAAAATCTGCTTCGCAAATTGCTGCCACTGCGCCGATGTGTAATTGGGAAACGCCGCCGCTCCCAGTGTTTGGGTTACCGCAACCGCCTGCTCCCAATTGTCGCAAGCACCTCCCGTACCGACATAGCCTTTAATTCGATTCAGGCCTTCTTCGGCAATCTCAGGACCAATGTCATTAAGCACCACATGACTAAATAACTCCGGTGCCACGGCATTCATGCCCATCGCCATCAGTCCGCCCATGGAGGTGCCCACCACAGCACAGCGTGCAATGCCTAGATGAGCCAGCAGAGCAAACATATCGCCGTTGTAGGTCAGTGGGTTGTAACGTTGAATGTTGCTGTCATATTCCGATTTACCGCGCCCCCGCTGTTCAGGCACAACAACCCGATGACTGCGCGCGAGTATGGTCGCTAGTTCGGCAAAATCGCGGCTATTGCGCGTCAGACCGTGCATACACAACACCGCTGGAGAGTCAGCATTGGGACCAGCATAGTCCCTGGCATAAAGCGTTAACCCATCGGCAACGGTGTAGTACACGTCTTCGTAATTACCCACGGCTCATACCCTCTACTTTTCTGCTGTTTCTAACTATCTGTTGCGGTACCAATCCTCGCAACCCACCACTTTGTTTCTCAAGCCCTGTACTCAATGAAGCTTGCTGACAGCCCCGCATAGTCTGTCTTAGCTTTCAGAGTAGCGTGCTTTTAATCCAGCATACACGTCATCTGGAAAGCTATCGCTGGCGGCGTCCAAGTCGGCAATCAGCTCGCTTAGGTGCTCGTTATCCTCTCTTCCCTGCCAGATCTTCACATAACTGCCGTCTTTATAACCGTGGTCTTGGCGGAAAAAATTGAGGACATTTTTTCCTACATAATGCCGATAGAGCTCATCAAACGTCAGTTCACAGGCCATCATGAGATCTCTGAAATGCGCCACGGAAAAGCCCTTGGTTTGCAGGCACTCTAGAGCGAGATTTTCGGTGGCCGTGTGGATATCCAGAGCTTCTTTGACGGGGCTTTCCAGTACTTCGGCAATGGCATCTGCCATCGATTCAATATCGGCGTCTGGGGTGAACAACGCCGACAGGCCAAAGTGCCAGATATCGACAACCTCAAGGCGCACCTGTTCCCAATCGGATGATTGTTTTTTCCACCATTTGTAGCCCACGTGATCCATGAGCTCACCGCACTCGATCCAGGCTGCGCGATACCACTCATAGTGCTGATCAATCCATTGCGGATGAACCCGCGTGTTCATCCGGTTCTGCATGGTCAACATGTTGATTAGCGCCGCCCGCATAGCTACCCACCTTGGCTTTGTCTGAAGAGCTCCAAAATACCACGAGCGGGCTCCAGTGACAGCCTTCTGCGTCCGATGCTGGAAATTCGCCGTCCACATTGTGCTAATCCCTTTGGATGACTTGAGCAATCAAGGGTTGAAGCAATCGATGGTAAAGTGCAACCCGTTAATTTAGATCTCAACAGGTTCTAGGAGATGTGTAACACGTCCTGTGGAGCCGTGACGACAAAGGTTTACCCATGAGTGAAAAACCCATTAAGCCTGCCATCGAAGGCTGGTTCAGTGACAACAATGGCTCGCCCCATCTATTAGGGTCGCGTTGCACGTCTTGCGGCACGTACTATTTCCCCAAAACCGATAGTTACTGCCGTAGCCCACTGTGTGACAGCGAGAGTTTTGAAGAAGTCCCTCTCAGCCGGACCGGCACGGTGTGGTCATATACCAACGCCTGCTATGCGCCCCCCGCTCCGTATGTTGCCGCCGATCCCCATGTGCCCTTCACCATCGCCGCGGTTTCACTAGAAGCAGAGCAGATGATCGTCCTAGGCCAGGTTGTTGAAGGCGTGGATGTCGCGGATCTGACTGTGGGTGACCGCGTAGAACTTGTACTTGAGCCGCTACACGAGACAGAAGAGAACGTGGTGGTCACCTGGAAGTGGCGCCCCATAGCAGGAGCCGCATCATGAGTCAGGATATTGCAATCATCGGTGTTGGCATGCACCCCTGGGGTAAATGGGGACGTAGCTTTGTCGAATATGGTGTTAAGGCTGCACGTGATGCTATCGCCGATGCCGGTGTGGATTGGCGCGATGTGGGATTCGTCTCAGGCGGTGCCACCATTCGAAACGGCTACCCTGGCCAGGTTGCTGGTGCCACCTTTGCCCAGGCCTTGGGTTGGCAAGGCGCCGAGGTTAACACGTCTTACGCCGCCTGCGCATCGGGATCCCAAGCCTTGGCTGCGGCTCGCACCAAAATTCTAGCGGGCGATTGTGACGTTGCGCTCGTGGTGGGTGCTGACACCACCCCTAAGGGCTTTCTTGCGCCTGCTGGCGGCTATCGGCCCGATGACCCCGACTGGGTTCGTTTTTATCTAGGCATCACCAACCCGACTTATTTCGCGCTCTATGCGCGCCGTCGTATGGACCTCTACGGTGACACAGAGGAAGATTTCGGACTGGTTAAAGTCAAAAATAGCGAACACGGCTTCACCAACCCGAACGCACGCTATCGCAAAAAGTTCACTCTAGACGACGTCAAGGCCTCGGCCATGGTTGCCGATCCTCTTCGCTTGCTCAACGTCTGTGCCACATCAGACGGGGGTGCGGCCTTGGTGGTATGCAGTCTCGATTACGCCAAGCGTCTGGGCAAAACCGACGCCGTTCGCGTGTCAGCCATATCCACAGTCACACCAACCTTTGCCAGCGCCATCGTTGAGATGCCCGACATTGCCACCGATTCGGCCGCCGCCGCAGGTATTGAGGCCCTGCGTTTTCGTGAAGCGCTGCCCCGAAAAGCCTACGAACAGGCGGGGGTCGGCCCAGAGGATGTCAGTGTTGCTGAGGTCTACGACCTTTCTTCGGCGCTAGAGCTTGATTGGTGCGAAGATTTAGGCTTCTGCGAGCGCGGCGGCGCCGCACAGCTCTTGCGCGAAGGTGCAACACGTCTGGGTGGCCGACTGCCCGTCAATCCCTCGGGGGGGCTGGCTTGCTTTGGCGAGGCCGTACCCGCACAAGCCTTAGCCCAGGTGTGTGAATTGACCTGGCAATTGCGGGGACAAGCGGGTGATCGACAGGTGGAAAATGCCAAGGTGGGCATTACAGCCAACCAAGGCCTGTTTGGTCACGGCTCGTCTGTGATTCTCACGCGCTAAACACGGAGGCTCTGTGGATATTCCCGAGATTATTGAGCGCCTAAATGCTCACAAGCCCGGCTTTCTTAACCTGCTTGGCGGTGAGATTGTGGGATTCGATCCTGAGCAACACACCTGCACCTTTGAATTTACGGTACCTCTCGATTACTGCCATTCTGGCGATATTGTACAAGGCGGTTTTGTAACAGCCATGCTAGATGCCTGTATGGCTCACGCCATTTTTGGTATAGATCAGCGCATCACCCGGCTTTCAAGCCTAGAAATTAGTACGCGCTTTTTAAATGCCACCCGGGGTAATCAGAAACTCACGGTGGTGGGTAAGATCGACAAGGCGACACAGCACATTGCCTTTATGACCGGATCCATTACCGATGAAAGCGGTGTTGTCACTGCTACGGCCCAGTCGGTGGCCAAGCTCAGCCGCAGCTAAGGCTTGTTATTTAGGCGCCAAGTGACCCGCTGCTCGGCGAAGCCGCTGTACGTTGGGGGGCAGATCACCTAGCGATAAAGCTCTGTCACGAATATCGGGTACCCGCGCCTCAAAGCCTGTGATCGGGCCAGCACTGCGACGCACTGCCGATGGCGAGCCTGCCCGAGCACTACTATCGTCCGGCTGATGGACTACCTCATTTGAGAGCGCCACCATCCATCGCGACGCCTTGAGGGCCTCCTGCGCGTTTTCGGTATCGCTACCTAGCGGCACATTCTCTTCAGAACCATTGGGCCTAACTTTGATCAAAGGACTACTAAATAACGGCACAACGCAGTTTGCATAAGACATTAGGGTGCCGCACTCCGTCTCGGGATCAACGTAACCTAATCCCCCCTCAACAAAGGCCGATGTCGCATCCTCGTCGTTGTCCTCAAGGGTTGCTATGTCGTGGACCAATCCAAAGTTATGGCCTATTTCGTGGGCGAATACGTTGGAATCGTCACTTACCGTAACGGCAACATTGATCCCATAGTAAATGGGTACGGAGCCCAATCCGTCGGTGACGAAGCCCTCGTCATCCTCGACAGCGCGGTCAGTCGCCATAAATACTGCAACAATATCGGCCTCGTTGGTGGCGGTCAGCTCTTCACGAGCATCCCAGGCCGCATCGAAGACATCGTCGATATTGCTACCAAAGCGAGACTCCATATCGACGCTTTCGATAGCCGACACCATCAAAGTGATAGGCACGAGGGAGTTTTTAAACGCGCGATTGGTATCACGAACTTGTTTAAGTGCGTAGCGCCATGCGTAATCAATGGTGTCGTCAACTAGAATGTGAAGATTGACTATAGCCTGCTTGTGGCTCTCGAAGGACGGTACGCCCTCTAGGTCATTCTCAGCATAGATATCCACCGCCTGAAACAACAATCCGTTACATGACCTCGAGGGGTCTTCGGTATTGCACTCCTCTATCCGAACAACACGTTGCGCCTCGCTGGGCTCTTCGTCCCACTTATTAAAATCCAAGGTATCCTGCATGTACCAATGAATGTTATCAGCGCCCTCGTAATTGCCGCGGGCGCTATCGACGGGAACGTCGCCACCGTCTGCCACCGAAAATGCAGACAATCCCATCAAACCCAAGGCGACTATTGTCCTAAACGCGAAACCCATAAGATTACTCTGCATAGTGTGTAGACGATCGTAACAAGGTACCGTCAGTATGATTAGCATTCAACACTATTTGCCACCGCTGCTCCTGCCCCAATTCCGGAAGTGAGTCATTCGTCCAGAGGGCAGCTATTGTGACCCCCAAAAAACGTTTTTCACCTGATATCGCCGGGTTAGATCAATCTATAAACACCAAAAAGAAAAAGGTGAACGAGTTGGCTAAAAAAGCTTTTCTAGAAAAACCATTTCAGTGGCCAACCACCTCAGTGCCATGCGCTCTATCCCGCATAGCAAGATTGGCCAGTAGCTGGCAAGATACCGATTTTACATCCGAGTGACCGTCATGAATGCACCCGTAGACCTCGCCAGCTTCCACGAACGCGCAGAAATCTCTGCCGACGAACAATGGCAGTCTTTTTCGCCCATTACCTCTGGCAATGATTATATTGAGAGCCTCAGGGGACGCTCGGTTAATGTCCACCTTATGGGCGAGAAAATAGCGGAGCCGGTGGATCACCCCATCATTAGGCCTTCGGCAAATGCATTGAAACGCACCTATGATCTAGCCATCGAGGACCCCGATCTGGCCACCGCCTGGTCGCCGCTAATCGAGGCTCGCGTCAACCGATTTTTGCATATTGTCGAGTCGCCCGAAGATCTGGTTTTGAAAAACAAAATGCAACGCAAGATGGGCCAACTAACGGGCACCTGCTTTCAGCGCTGCGCGGGTCTCGACACCATCAGTGTCTTGCACTCGATTACGTACGATATTGATCAAAAGTATGGCACGCCCTACCACGCACGCTATCTAGAGTTCCTAAAGCGAGCACAGGCCAACAACATTATTTTGGGCGCCGGCATGACTGATCCGAAGGGTGATCGCAGCAAGCGACCTAGCGAGCAGGATGATCCCGATTTATTCATGCACGTAACCCGGCGAACCGATAAGGGACTCTTTGTGACCGGCGCCAAGGCACACATGACCGGAGGGCTGAATTCCCACTGGATTTGTGTCATGCCCACCATGAATTTAACCGCCAACGATAAGGACTACGCCGTCATTGGCATGGTGCCCGGTGACGCTCCAGGCCTTACCTACATCTATGGTCGGCAGTCCTGTGATACCCGCGCATTGGAATCCGGCAATGTCGATCAGGGTAATGCGCAATACTCAGGGCAAGAAACCTTGGTGATCTTCGATAATGTGTTCATCCCCTGGGAGCACGTTCTCATGGATGGCGAGTGGGAGTTCGCTCAAGAATTGGTCACGCGTTTTACGGCATATCACCGCGCCAGTTATGTCTGCAAGACCGGAGTCGGAGATGTCATGATTGGCGCCGCCGCGACGATCGCCGATTACAATGGAGCAGAGCAGGCCAGTCACATTAAAGACAAACTGGTCGAGATGACACATCTGAATGAAACCATCTACAGTTCGGGCATTGCCTCATCTCACGAGGCCAAACCCCTACCCTCGGGCATCTACATGAACGACCCCATGTTGGCCAACATCTGCAAACACAACGTGACCCGTTTCCCCTACGAGATCTCACGGCTTGCCCAAGACTTAGCTGGGGGCATTATGGTTACCCTGCCCGGGGAGGCAGACTTCAACGACGAGGAAACCGGACCGCTACTCGAGAAATACCTGAGAGGCAAAACCGAGGTCTCCACAGAGGATCGCGCCCGCATATTGCGACTCATTGAAAACATGACGCTGGGTCGCAATGCTGTAGGTTATCTGACCGAGTCGATGCACGGCGCGGGCTCGCCACAAGCCCAGCGCATTCAGATTACCCGCGGTATGGATGTGGAGACGAAAAAGAATTACGCCAAAACACTGGCAGGCATTATTGCGACCGATCGAGATTAGTTCGGTAGCCTTGGATAATCTAACAGTGGTCAACGGATATCCGGCTCAGCGGGCTAGCCTAAATTGGTCAAATATATCCCGCGCGAATTGCCGTAGTATCCCAGTTCCTTTTTACTTATACCTACATCGATACGTATGGGGTAATTGAAGTACACATTGCAGCTCAAGGCGGCAATACAACACCCCCAGACAGCTAGTGAAGCTATACGGCGCAAAACAGCGCTATGCCGACCACCATGGCCGTTTGTACCAATACCTTCTATGCTAGGTCTCGCGATGCAGATCTCTATCAAAAACCAGTTATTAAACGATGACCGAATTTCGTTTTGAAAATGCCTGCCCTGAGGGTTGTTATGTGTTGTGCAGGCCCCTGGGGTGTAGCCTCGAAACGCCCTTCCCTGACGAGTTTGAGCAGGTTGCGCACGCCATAGAAAAGCGGCAGCGTGAATTCTTGCAGACGCGTAATTTGGCTAGAGAGCTGATGTCCTTGCTAGGAGTGCCTGCCCAACCCATCTTGGCAGGACCAGACCGAGCGCCACGATGGCCGACAGGCCTAGTAGGTAGCCTCACCCACAACGACACACACGGCGCAGTCGCATTGGCTCGCTCAGGTACTCTACACAGCGTTGGACTCGACATTGAAAGCCGCGGCCGTATTGAAGATCGCCTGTGGGACCACCTATTCACCCATAATGAAAAACTAGCCCTCCGCGCGCTTCCCGCCGAACAGATTCAGCACGAGGCCACGGCGATATTCTCAATAAAAGAAGCGTTCTATAAATTCCAGTTCCCACTCACTAAGTCATGGGTAGGATTTCAGGACGTGGAGGTGGAAAAAATCGCCTCAGCTCAATATCAAGTGATTCCAATCAATACCAATGCCGCATTAGCTAAGCAAAGTTCGGCTTATACTGAGACGCTTGATAATTGCGTGCTGAGTCTGGTTTTGTCCAAAGCTGAATGATAAGGAAGGTGTCTGTAGGCCCTAGCAGTAAGCCCTCAATGTCTAGCTAGACTGATCAGGGTTGGACGATTCTTCGTCAGCTTTTAGCATCTCATCCAGACCATGCAAAAGCTCAGGTACAGCACTGAGCATATGCGCGATACCAAAGAGCAATATGCCGTGGTGGATACCCGGTTCAATCAGTTTCTCTGAAGACTCGAGCATTTCGGCGATGGCGGTCGCAATCAGCACAAGGGCGGCCAATAAGTTTAGGTAGGGGTTATCGGCTATTTTTCTGGCACCGAGTATTAACGTTCTTGGTATTCTCATGTTTCCCCTCCGAAATCAGCAAAAAACAAGCACATAAAGACAACACTACAGAGTGCAATGGCGATGGTAAAGGCCACTTAGCGCGCACGAATGTCTGGGCGTCAAAACCTACAGTTTCAACCAAACAGCTTTGATTACGGCGGCATCACTAACCATGCACGTTGATCAAAAAATTTAGTTAGAAACCGAATTAAAAGTAGACTTTACTGAGTCGTATCCCCTGTGGAATCGGGGTGACACTAAATAGTCTAGGTGTGCAGCATAGCCGCTGTTTCCCAATCCCGAAGGCGCTAAGCAAAATTATGGATTGCCCCGGGGCGTTGATACTGGACATTTTCTAAAGCTCACCCTTAACATCAGATGGCTGGAGTGGCGTTATGCGGTCGTTGGGTGTTGATCTAAATCGCGAAAGCCACTTGGCTTTGCTGTTGGCTTCACTATCGCCCTTCGGTGCACCATGAAACACTGGAACAAGCAGAAGTTTTTTGACTGTTTTACCGATCTCCAATTTATTGGCAAATTTACGCCGTGGGCCCAAGTCCCGCTAGGACTTTTAGGCAGTTGATGTCTCTTGTAACTCGAGCCGTTCCGTTCGGGTGAGGACCTTGTATGGTTGAGTTAACACAATGGTTATCAATTGAGCCCTTTAGCTGGGCTTCCGTTGGCACCTGCATCCTATGCGGCACCCTCGTGGGCTTCGAACGGCAGCTACGCGGCAAGCCAGTTGGGATTCTCACTGCGTCGCTGATCGTCTTGGGCACCTACATTTTTATGGCCATAACGATGGCCTTTTTCATGGACAATGCCAACCCGACGCGCATCATTGGCCAGATCGTTACCGGCATTGGCTTCTTGGGCGCCGGTGTGATGCTATCAAAAGACGGGGTAATTCTAGGAGTGACTTCCGCGGCGACAATCTGGGTATTGGCCGCCATCGGTATCATCATTCCAGTGGCAGGTAATTTGCCGGCCATCAAGATGGCACTGGTGGTGCTCGGGGTGCTGGTAGTCGTTAACCGCTTGGAGAGTGCCTCGACCGCTCTTACCAGGGGTGTTCATGCCAGTTACAACACCTGGCGCAGCAGTGAAAACCGTCCTAGCTGGTTTAAGCAGCGCTACTCAGAGCGAGGTGCCAAAAACCGGATCTCGGAGGACAATTGAGCCGCACCGCGGCGAGCCTGCGAACGCAAGCGCCTCTGGCGCGATGCTGGAATAGTCCGGCTGGCTTTGAACGAGCGCAGCGACGGACAAAGCCACTAGGGCGAGTGCCATTCGAGAAAAGCTTGAGAGCTGTGGTGCCCGAGGCTGGGTAAGCAGGGAATTCGAGCCGCACCGCGGCGAGCCTGCGAACGCAAGCGCCTCTGGCGCGATGCTGGAAT
>CAYPPU010000035.1:0-27231 GCA_964412695.1 uncultured Alteromonadaceae bacterium
CGGCTTGACGATTTTGCCCTGGAATTTTATGACCAGCAGAATCAGGTTGAGCCCTGATGCCGGAGGATTCGCAGCATGCTTTACGATCTGGGAGAAAAAACCGTTCGCATAGAGGGTGAGGGCCATTTTATTGCGCCTACTGCCGCTGTGATTGGCAATGTGCTGCTCAAAGCGCGCTCCAGTGTTTGGTTCTCGGCGGTGATTCGCGGTGATGCCGAGTACATCGAAATTGGTGAGCAAGCCAATGTGCAAGACGGCGCTGTACTGCACGCCGACCCCGGACTGCCGTGCATTGTTGGTGCCAATGTCACCATTGGTCACAATGCCATGGTTCATGGCTGTCGCATTGGTGACGGTTCGCTCATAGGCATTGCTGCCGTTGTGCTCGACGGTGCGGTAATTGGTAAGAATTGTTTGATTGGTGCGGGAGCGCTTGTGACTGGTGGTATGGAGATACCCGATAATTCGCTGGTACTGGGGGCGCCGGGTAAAGTGAAGGCCACTTTGTCAGATGAGCAAATTGCCGAGATGCATTCGGGCGCGCAACACTACGTGGCCAACGCTGAAGCCTTTTCGGCAACACTTTCGGTGCGCCATGACTGAGACCCCGCCAAAGTCGCCCTGTGTTGCCGTGTGCGTTCTGGACGAGCGCGACATTTGCATGGGTTGTTACAGAACGGGTGAAGAGATCACCGACTGGTTCATGGCTGACAATGCACGCAAGCAGGAAATTCTGGAGGCGTCGTATGCACGCCGACGCGCGCAACAGCGAATTACCCTGGATTAGACGCCGCCAATTCCTCTGTTAGCGACAGCGGTCGAATTTTGACCCGGCTTATGAGATTACCCTCAATGGCCTCTACTTCTAGTTGATAGCCCGGTATGCGGACAGCCACACGCCCACTGGGGAAGGTCTCGAGCGCTTCCAAGGCTAGTCCGCTGAGCGTCTTCGGGCCGTCCGTGGGCAGGTCCCAGCCACGTTGTTTATTGAGCTCTCGAATGCTGATGGTGCCAGAACAGACGGTACTGCCATCGCTAAGGCCACGCAGTTCCTCGCTTTCCTCAACCAAGTTGGACGTAAACTCGCCCACAATTTCTTCCAAGATATCTTCGAGGGCGACCAAGCCCATGACGTCACCGTATTCATCCACAATGATGCCAAGGCGCACTTTTTTCTTCTGAAACTGGCGCAGCTGAATGTGCAGCGGTGTGTTTTCGGGGATGAAGTAGGGTTTTTCCATTTCCCGCTGTAACGCCGCGCGATCGAGGCTGCCATCGTGTAGCACTCGACTCAGATTGCGCATATGCAATACGCCCTGAATGTCGTTTACGTCTTCGCGCCAAACGGGCAATAGCGTGTGCTTGCTGTTCTTTAGGGTCTCAAGCACGGTCTCGTCGTCGTCCTCTAGATCAATGCCATAGACCTCGTTGCGCGGCACCATGATGTCGTCGACGGTGACCTGCTCCAGATCGAGAATATTGATCAGCATGCGGCGGTGTCGGCTGGGTATCATCTGCCCAGATTCCGTCACGATTGTGCGCAGTTCTTCTTGAGTGAGGGACTCATCGCCCTGTTCCTCGGGATTGAAGCCCATGACTTTCAAAATGCCGTTGGTGACGCTGTTGATGGCAATGACCAGCGGCATGAACAGTCGCATTAGAGGCTGCAAGATGAGACTAAACGGAAAAGCCACCCGCTCGGGGTGCAACGCAGCGATTGTTTTGGGTGTGATCTCAGCAAAGATCAATACGGTAATAGTGAGTAGCACTGTGGCAATGGCAATGCCCGCATCACCATAGAGTCGAATCGCAATCACGGTTGCAATGGCCGAGGCCAGAATGTTCACCAAGTTATTGCCGATCAGAATCAGCCCGATGAGTCGATCAGGTCTCTCTAGCAGTCGGCTGGCACGGCGTGCACCGCGATGCCCTTGCGCCTGCAAATGCCGCAGTCGATAGCGGTTGAGAGACATCATCCCCGTTTCCGAACTCGAGAAGAACGCGGAAAATAAAATCAGGAGAATAAGGATGGAAAAGAGGAGTCCCAGCGGGGCGTCGTTCAAATTTATGGGGTGTAATTAAGGCTGAAAGTCGATGGTGGAGAAAAAAACCGATGAAGACAAGCTCTTAATTACGACGATAAACGCCTAGAGAATGAGTTCAAGCACCAGTTTGGAGCCAAAAAAGCCTAGGGCCATGCAGCTAAATCCGGTCACGGCCAGTGTGACGGCGGAATTAATGCGCAGGCCACTGCGCCAATGAATGAACAGCGTGATGCTGTAGATGATCCAGGCCAGCACGGTCAGAACGGTTTTGTGCACCAAATGCTGGGCAAACAAATCGTCAATAAATAAACCGCCGGTGATGATAGCGAACGTCAGCAACAGCACACCCATGGCCAGCAGTTCCCAAAACATGCGTTCCATTGAGTCCAGCGCAGGCAGCATTTTGATAAAGCCACGGGTTTGGTGGCGCTTGAGACGGTGGGTTTGCATGGATACCAGCAGCGCTTGGAAGGTGGCCAAGGCCAGCACGCCAAAGGCGATGAGGCTTGAGGAAATATGTAACAGCAGTCCCTCCTGCAGTCCGTCTAAGGGTCTGCCGGTCGCAGGTGCAAACGCGTTTAGCAACACCGCTAGCCCCGCCAGCGGAAACGTCAGGATGAGTACCATGTGCAGGGGCCGGAATAGCAGGGTGGTCAGGCTCAACACCCCCATGCTCAGGAAGATCAAGGAAGCCACATGATAGAACCCGAGGTCGAGATTACCGGCGCCCCAGCTCATGATCACACTCACTAGGTGCAAGGAAACAGCCAGTAGAGCGACGTACAGCAGTCCCCGTGGTTGATGCCGTGTACGCTGGGTGTCGAGCAGTAGCAGCTGCCTCGCTGCTGCCGTGATGTACAGCACAGCGACGACAATGGCGAGGGCTGACTGCAATAAATTGGGGTTGTCGGTCACTTTTAAGGTCCAGGGCCTTGGGATCGAGTCTCTGCCCCCCGTATACTACGCGTTTTCGTTGGGGAGTTGACCCGTTTTTAGGGTCTTTAGCAGATATGTTTGATGGCTTGAGTGATCGCCTGTCCAGTAGCTTACAGGCGATGGCGGGCAAATCCCGCCTCACAGAGGACAATATTCGCGATACGCTGCGCGAGGTGCGCATGGCGCTGTTGGAGGCGGACGTTGCCTTGTCGGTGGTCAAGGATTTCACCGAGAGCATCAAACAGCGCGCGGTCGGTGCCGAGGTTGCTAAAAGCCTGAATCCCGGGCAGGCCTTCTTAAAAATTGTGGAGGCCGAGCTAACGGCCACCATGGGGCAGGCTAATGAGCGTCTCGACCTCAGTGCGCAGCCGCCGGCTGTGGTCATGGTGGCAGGCCTTCAAGGTGCAGGTAAAACCACGTCGGTCGCCAAGCTGGCGCGCTTTCTCATTGAGCGCGAAAAGAAAAAGGTCACCGTAGTCAGTGCCGATGTCTATCGCCCGGCGGCGATCAAGCAGCTAGAGACGCTCGCGGGTGAGGTCGGCGCCACGTTTGAGTCCAGCCATGAGAACGAAAAGCCGGTTGATATTGTCAATCGCGCGCTGGCTAACGCCCGAGTAAATTTCAGTGATGTTTTGATTGTGGATACAGCCGGGCGCTTGGCCATTGATGAGGTCATGATGCAGGAGATAAGTGATCTGCACGGCGCCATCAAGCCGGTGGAGACCTTGTTCGTTGTCGACGCCATGACCGGCCAAGACGCCGTCAATACAGCGAAGGCATTTGGTCAGGCGTTGCCGCTGACCGGGATCATTCTCACCAAGGTGGATGCCGATACCCGCGGCGGTGCAGCGTTATCGGTGCGCTCAGTTACCGGCAAGCCCATCAAATTTTTGGGCGTGGGTGAAAAAACAGAGGCCTTGGATCCTTTCCATCCCGACCGAATGGCGTCGCGTATCTTGGGTATGGGTGATGTTATGTCACTCATCGAGGAGGCCGAGCGCAAGGTTGATAAGAAGAAAGCCGAGCGATTGGCCAAAAAGGTGGAAAAGGGTGGCCGCTTTGACCTCAATGATTTCCGCGAGCAGCTCCAGCAAATGCAAAATATGGGTGGTGTCGGCGCGCTGCTCGACAAGTTGCCCGGGATGGGCGGAATGGCCCAAATGGCTCAACAAAGCGTGGATAATAAGCAATTCGTTTATATGGAGGCCATGATTAACTCCATGACCCCCAAGGAGCGTCGCAACCCCGACATTATCTCGGGTTCGCGTAAACGTCGCATCACGGCGGGTTCCGGGACTCAGGTGCAAGACTTGAATCGCTTGCTCAAGCAGCACAAGCAGATGCAAAAAATGATGAAAAAAATGAAGGGCGGCGGCATGCAGCGAATGATGCGCGGTCTGGGTGGCATGATGCCCCCCGGCGGGGGTATGCCCCCGGGAGGATTTCCGCCCCGCCGCTAGTGCCATTGTTCACCTTTTCTTGCGCTCAGAGTTCATGTATCCTCCGCCTCCTTTATTTGCCGGCAGATGCAGTTAGGGCATCTGTCGATATCTAGAATTTACTTAGGAATCAACAACATGGTAGTGATTCGACTATCTCGTGGCGGTGCCAAAAAGCGCCCCTTTTACCACGTAACGGTGACTGATCGTCGTAATTCTCGCGATGGCCGCTTCATCGAGCGTCTCGGCTTCTTCAATCCCGGTGCTCGTGGCAAGGAAGAGCGTCTGCGCATTGACCGCGATGGCATTGAAGCGTGGGTGGCCAAGGGTGCCCAGGTTTCACCACGCGTGGCGTCCTTGCTCAAGACCGCGGCAGCCGAGTCTCAGGCAGCTTAAGTCCGGTTTCGCCGTGGGCGCTCGGCGTGTCTGAGACGTTAACACTGGCGGAAATCGTGGGGGTCCACGGCATTAAGGGTTGGGTCAAGCTACGACCCCTCCTTGAGGATCCCAATTTGCTACAAACCCTCGGGGACTTGGAGCTAAAGCCGGGTCCGCGAACTGCCCAAGGCGCAGTACGCACCACCCAAGTGGATGCGTTAAAGCTGCAGGGCAAAGGGATCATCGCCCATTTGAAGGGTCTAGATGATCGCACCGAAGCCGAGGCCCTGAGGGGTTATCAGCTTTGTGTCGCCGAGGCGAAATTCCCTCAGGCGGAAGTAGGTGAATATTACTGGCGTAATCTTGTGGGATTGCGCGTGTGGTGCCAGGAAGATGAGCGCGATGTCCTGTTGGGCGCGGTTGATCACCTTTTGGAGACCGGCGCCAACGATGTGTTAGTGGTGCAGCCCTGCGAGGGCAGCATCGATGACCGGGAACGGTTGATACCCTGGCTGGAAGACTCAGTCATCCAGCGGGTCGATACCGAGACTGGCGAAATTCGAGTGGCTTGGTTTGTCGATGTCTGAGGACGCCATGCAACTCGCGGCAATAACGTTGTTTCCCGAGATGTTTTCAGGGGTAACACAATGGGGCGTCACTGGGCGGGCTTATGAGCGCGGCTTGTGGCGGCTCGAACTGGTGAATCCTCGTGATTTTGCCAGTGACCGTCACGGCACGGTCGATGACCGACCCTATGGCGGTGGTCCCGGCATGGTAATGCAGGCGCCGATTCTGGACGCTGCACTATCGGAGGCGCGTGATCGATTGGCGGCGCCGGCCACGGTGATAGCACTTACCCCTCAGGGGCGGGTGTTCGATGATCGCCTGGCGCGAGAGTTGTCAGGGGTGGGACCGCTGATTTTTGTGGCGGGGCGGTATGAAGGTATTGATGAGCGTTTTCTAGAGCGCTCGGTAGACCTTGAGGTGTCCTTGGGAGACTTTGTGGTCAGCGGCGGTGAAATACCCGCCATGGCAGTAATCGACGCACTAGTGCGTTTGCTGCCCGGGGTGCTGGGGCACGCCGACTCGGCGCAGGAAGATTCTTTTGCCGAGGGCTTACTGGATTGTCCCCACTACACACGGCCCGAGGTTTATCAGGGCGATCCGGTTCCGCCGGTTCTGCTCAGTGGTGACCACGGTGCGATAGCGCGCTGGCGTCGTGCGCAGTCGCTGTTACGCACCCTAGAGCGCCGACCAGACTTGCTCAAGAGCGAGCAACTGGATGAACAAGATAGAGCGCTACTGAATGAGTGGGGCTTGGAAGGCAAGATTTTTTAATGGCGACGTGAGTCGCAGGCGCTAGTAAGCGCTGGGTTAACTGGAGAGTGTCATGAGCACCAACAAAATCATCTCGGAACTCGATGCCGAGCAGATGGCCAAAGAAATTCCTGAGTTCGCGCCGGGAGACACCGTAGTGGTTCAGGTACGCGTAAAAGAGGGTAACCGTGAGCGCTTACAGGCCTTCGAAGGTGTCTGTATCGGCAAGCGCAACCGCGCGCTGAACTCGGCCTTCACGCTACGTAAGATCTCTCACGGCGTAGGCGTTGAGCGTACTTTCCAGACTTACAGCCCGCTTATTGACAGCATCACGGTCAAGCGCCGCGGTGATGTGCGCCAAGCGAAGCTCTACTACTTGCGTGAGCGCAGCGGTAAGTCGGCGCGTATCAAGGAAAAGCTCTCCAACTGATTCGGCAATGCCGACAGTTGAAAGCCGCCCAGGCCAGTCCTCGGCGGCTTTTTGTGTTTTTGCAGCGTTCAAATTTGGTTTCAGATTGTGCACTGTAGTGGTTTCATGCGAGGCCGCCGGTCGTTATGACAAACGCTAAAAAATCCAAGCAGCCCGCCGTGCTGTCGTCGCTCTCTCATAGTGATCAGGGCTTGTTGGAGCGTTTTACCGAGCACCTGTGGTTAGAGCGCGGCCTCAGTGATCACACATTAAACAGCTACCGACGCGATCTTGCCCAGCTGGGTGACTGGGCTCAACGGGCGCAAGGCCTCGAACTGTTGTCGCTCACGGCGGCCGATGTGCAGCAATTCTTAGGTGCCAGGCTCAGTCAAGGGGCAGCGCCACGTTCGACGGCTCGGCTTATGTCCAGTTTACGCAGTTTTTACCGCTGGGCACTGCGGGAAAATCGAATTGCCGAGGACCCAACGCTGCGAATTGAGAGTCCTAAGCTCGGCCGACCGCTACCGAAAGCGGTATCGGAGCAGGATGTTGAGGCCCTGTTGGCTGCACCTGATTTGGCTGAGACGATAGAGTTTCGTGATCGCACCATGATGGAGTTGCTCTATGCCTGCGGTTTGAGAGTAACCGAGTTGGTGAATTTGCAGGTCAGTCAGATCAGTCTCAATCAAGGCGTTGTAAGAGTGATCGGCAAGGGCAGTAAAGAGCGCTTGATCCCCATGGGTGAGGAAGCGCTGGATTGGTTGCAGCGTTATTTGCGTGGTGCGCGCGCTGAATTATTGCAAGATCGGCCCAGCGATGTGCTTTTTCCCTCCAATCGGGGCACTGCAATGACTCGCCAGACCTTTTGGTATCGTATTAAAATCTACGCTCGCCGCGCCCACATCCAGACGCATCTCTCCCCGCACACTCTGAGACATGCTTTTGCGACGCACCTGCTTAATCACGGTGCCGATCTGCGAGTGGTTCAGATGTTGCTAGGGCACAGCGATTTATCGACAACCCAAATCTACACCCACGTAGCGAGGCAGCGAATGCAAGAGCTGCACGCCAAACATCATCCCCGGGGATAGCCCGGATCTGGAGACAAAGTAGTGCACAAAACGCCATCTCTACTCGCTGTTAGTCGTCAACTTATGACGCTTTGGTTTGCGACACTTATGTTGTCTAGTGCGACGGGTGTAGCACAGGATGACTACAGTACCGTTGAAGCTAAGCTGTCTAAGGCGTTGTCAGCTAACGGCAACGACACTCCCATAGCCAGTGTTAAGCCGGCCGAGGCGGCGGGCCTGTTAGAAGTAGTGTTAGAGGGCGGGATGGTGCTGTACGCCACCGAGGATGGTGATTTTTTTGTTGCCGGTGATCTCTACCAAATTAGCGATGAGGGTCTGGTTAACCTAGCGGAGCGCAAACGCGAAAGTGCGCGTAAAGCTGTTCTCGATGCTGTGCCGATCGAGGACATGATTGTATTTAAACCTGAAGGTGAAGTGCGCGGTTACCTCAATGTCTTTACCGATGTGACGTGTTTCTATTGCCAGAAGCTACACCGCGAAGTCGATCAGCTTAACGCCAAGGGAATCGAAGTGCGTTATTTGGCATACCCCAGAGCCGGTATGGAATCGGACGGGGCGAAAAAGCTTGCGACCGCTTGGTGTGCCGACAACCGTCAGGAAACCCTCACCCAGCTCAAATCTGGCGTGGCGCTGCCCATCAACGAGTGTGACGATGCGCCGATCGCCGATCAGTATCTGCTTGGGCAGGCGCTCGGTATCCGAGGAACCCCGGCAATTGTGACCAGCGAGGGCGTCATGGTCCCGGGCTATAAACCGGCGAATGCCCTGGCGGCGATGCTAGGTCTGAACTAACCACCCCTATTGGCGAATATAGTTGGCGTCGTTAAGACGCGGCAGCGGAGTAATAAAGCAAGTGAACGAGAACTTTCAACGCATTGAGCGACTGCCGCCTTATGTGTTTAACATTATCGGTGAGCTTAAGTCCCAGGCGCGCGCGCGGGGCGAAGACATTATCGACTTTGGTATGGGCAACCCCGACCAACCGACGCCACAGCATATTGTGGATAAATTGGTGGAGACGGTGCAGCGTGGCGATACGCACCGCTACTCCCAGTCAAAAGGCATACCTCGGTTACGCCGCGCCATCTGCAACTGGTACAAGACGCGCTACGACGTTGATTTAGACCCTAGCACTGAAGCCATAGTGACGCTGGGCTCGAAAGAGGGCTTGGCGCATTTAGCCTTAGCGACCACTAGTAACGGTGACGCGATCTTGGTGCCGAACCCTTCTTATCCCATTCATCCCTACGGATTTGTGATTTCGGGCGCAGATTTACGTCACGTGCCGATGGTCGATGAGAACGCGTTTTTCGAGGAACTCGAGAGCGCGATTCGCAATACCTTCCCCAAGCCGAAGATGTTGGTATTGAGCTTTCCCTCAAACCCCACCGGCCACTGCGTCGAGTTGGACTTCTTTGAAAAGGTTGTCGCCATCGCCAAAGAGCAGGGCATTTGGGTGATTCACGATTTGGCCTATGCCGACTTGTGTTTTGACGGCTACGTGGCGCCTAGCATCTTGCAGGTACCCGGTGCGCGCGATGTGGCGGTTGAGTTTTTCACCATGTCCAAGAGTTACAACATGCCGGGCTGGCGCGTTGGGTTTTGCTGCGGTAACACCGAGTTGATTGCCGCTCTCGCCCGCATGAAGTCTTACCTCGACTACGGTATTTTCACGCCCATTCAAGTGGCGGCTATTACTGCGCTGGAAGGTGATCAGCAGTGTGTGGCCGACATTCGCGATATGTATCGCCGTCGTCGCGATGTTTTATGTGATGGACTCAATGATGCCGGTTGGCCCGTGACCAAACCGCGGGCCACCATGTTTGTTTGGGCGCAGATTCCCGAGGCTTTTCGCCACATGGGCTCGATCGAATTCAGCAAGTTACTGTTGACCGAGGCGCAGGTGGCGGTGTCGCCGGGCGTTGGCTTCGGTGAGTACGGCGAGGGCTATGTCCGGTTTGGCTTAATCGAAAACGAACACCGTACCCGACAGGCATTGCGTGGCATCAAAAAAGTGCTGCGCAACGGACCGCCGGCGCAGGCGTAGGTAAAGCAACGTGAATGCATCTTCGGTAAAGATTGGTCTGTGTGGTCTGGGTACTGTCGGCAGTGGCGTGGTCGATATTTTCCAGACCTCTGCTGAGCTGATTGCTAAGCGCGCGACCGTATCGGTTGAGCTCGTCCACATTGGCGCACGGCGCGATCGCCCCGGTTGTGATACCAGCGGTTATCGTGTCAGTCGCGACATTTTTGAGGTGGCGACCGATCCCGAGATCGATGTGGTAGTGGAGTTAATTGGTGGCACCACGGTTGCGCGGGATTTGGTTGTGGCAGCACTTGATGCAGGCAAACACGTGGTGACAGCCAATAAGGCCCTCATGGCCGAGCACGGGAACGAGCTTGCAGCATTGGCAGAAGCCAAGGGTTTGGCACTGCGTTACGAGGCAGCTGTTGCCGGCGGTATTCCGGTCATTAAAACCCTGCGCGAGTCGTTGGCGGGTAACCGCATTACCAGTGTGGCGGGCATTATTAACGGCACAGGTAATTTTATTCTTACTGAGATGTCTAGCGCCGGTCGATCTTTTGATGATGTGTTGGCTGAGGCGCAAGCCCTGGGATATGCCGAGGCGGATCCGACCTTCGATGTTGATGGCACCGACGCTGCGCATAAACTGGTCATTCTGGCGTCGCTGGCTTTCGGCATTCCTCTGGCGATTGATGGCGCCTTCACTGAGGGTATCAATGTGATTGAACCCGCAGACTTGCGCTACGCTGAGGAGCTGGGCTATCGCATCAAGCACTTGGGAATTGCCCGTCGTGTCGAGGATCGTGTGGATTTGCGCGTGCATCCCACATTGATTCCCCGAGATAGCCAAATCGCCAACGTAAATGGCGTACTCAACACGGTCATGATCAATGCCGATGCCGTCGGTGAGGTGGTGTTGGTGGGACCCGGTGCGGGAGCGCTGCCAACAGCTTCCTCGGTGATGGGCGACGTGATTGATTTGGCACGCTTGCTCGGTCGCGGTCAGAAGGACCCCATTCCCGTGCTGGGAGTGCCGCACACTGCTATCGCTCCCATGCCGGCGGTGCCTCGCGATGAGGTAGAGAGCGCTTGGTATGTGCGCCTGCGGGTTGAGGATCGCCCCGGCGTCATGGCAGACATTACGCGTTTGCTCAGCGCTGAGGGCATCAGTATTGAGTCTTTGATCCAGCGTCCCCCGAAAGCCGGTTCCTCAGAGGTTGATGTGGTGGTGTTGACCGACACCGCCAGTACCGGACAATTGGATCGTGCCTGGTTGGCTATCGAAGCCCTGCCGGCGGTGAAAGTAGCGGCGGGTCGCTACCGTGTGGAAGAGTTCAAGGGAGAGTAACGTGGTCATGGAATACATCAGCACGCGTGGCCAGGCGCCCGCCATGGACTTCGAGGGAGTCCTACTGGCGGGGTTGGCAGCGGACGGTGGTTTGTACGTTCCTAAAACCTTACCCACCTTCACCCGAGAGCAAATAGCTGGCTTTCGAGGCCTCAGCTATAGTGATTTGGCTTTTGAGATCGTTCACCCCTTTGTCGAGGGTGCCATCCCTGCAGATGACTTGCGTCGGCTAATTGCCGATACCTATGCGACCTTTCGTCATGACGCCGTGGCGCCGTTGATCCAGTTGGATCACAACCAGTGGGTACTTGAGCTTTTTCATGGTCCCACGCTGGCATTCAAAGACTTCGCGTTGCAGTTACTGGGACGTCTGCTTGATTATGTGCTGCAGCGTCGCGGTGAAAAGGTTGTCATCATGGGAGCGACCTCGGGTGATACCGGTTCGGCGGCAATTGAAGGCTGTCGTCAGTGCAGCAATATCGATATTTTCATTCTGCATCCGCATAAGCGCGTCTCTGACGTCCAGCGTCGGCAGATGACTACGGTGGTAGGCAATAACATTCACAATCTGGCGATTGAGGGTAACTTCGACGATTGCCAAGCCATGGTGAAAGCCAGTTTTGTGGCCGAACCGTTTCTGCCTGAGGGGCGTTCACTGGTTGCAGTGAACTCCATTAACTGGGCGCGCATCATGGCGCAGATTGTGTATTATTTTTACGCCGCGCTCGCATTGGGTGGCCCCGACAGGGCGGTGAATTTCTCTGTGCCCACGGGTAACTTTGGCGATATCTTTGCTGGCTATTTAGCCCGCGGTATGGGCTTGCCTATAGACCGTTTGGTGATTGCCACCAACCGCAACGATGTGTTGCACCGCGTGCTGACCTCGGGTGTCTATGGTCGACAGGCGTTAGAGGCCTCACTGTCGCCCAGTATGGACATCACCGTCTCTTCGAATTTTGAGCGTTTGATGTTTGATTTATACGATCGCGACGGCAAGGCCATTTATGATTTGATGCAGGCCTTTAATCAGGGCGACATTAGCCTGAATGATAAGGCGCTACAGGAAGCGCAGGCTTTGTTTGCCAGTCACCGTGTGAGTGACGAGGAGACCTGCGCTGAGATTGCTCGTGTCTGGGATCGCTGCGGCTATCTATTAGATCCGCACAGTGCTATCGGTACCCGATCAGCACAAGTGTGTCACTCAGGTAACGACGCACCCATGGTGACGTTAGCAACCGCCCACCCAGCGAAATTCCCTGCCGCCATAGCCGAGAGTGGTGTGGCGACAGAGGCTGCACTTCCTGCGCATTTACACGATCTATTTCAGCGTGAAGAGCGCTTTACGGTGCTAGATAACGATTTAGCACTGGTCCAGCAGCACATGGCTGCGAACATTAGTCGCTAATGCCACCACGCCTACGGCGCCGTAACACGGATATTGCCCCGGGGCTTAGCCAAGCCCCTGTCAGTCCCTTGCTCAAGAGGCTTTACAGTGCCCGCGGCATTGAGCACGGAGCTGAGCTCGAGTTAAGCCTAGCGGGATTGGCCAAACCCCAAGAGCTGCTCGGCTGCGAAGCTGCTGCCGCTTTGTTGGCTGATGCCATTGAAGGCGATGCGTCGGTCGTTATCGTGGCAGATTTTGACGCCGATGGTGCCACTAGCGCCGCGCTTGGTGTATCGCTGCTACGCCAGATGGGTCTCAACGACATCCACTATCTGGTGCCCAACCGATTTGAGTTTGGCTACGGCTTGAGTCCTGAAATTGTCGCGCTGGCAGCAGAGCGAGCCCCTGATCTATTGGTGACCGTGGATAACGGCATTTCCAGCCATGATGGCGTGTTGTTGGCTCGGCACTTGGGCATGAGTGTCTTGATTACTGACCATCACTTACCGGGAGCAACTCTGCCCGAGGCTGACGTCATTGTGAATCCCAATCAACCGGGTTGTCGCTTCCCTAGCAAGTCACTTGCCGGTGTGGGGGTCATGTTTTACGTCATGACGGCGCTGAGAGCGGAGCTGCGCTCCCGGGGGTGGTTTGAACAAAACGGGCTTGAGGCCCCCAACTTGGCTGACGCCTTGGATTTGGTCGCGCTGGGGACGGTGGCGGATGTGGTGCCGCTAGATCGAAATAACCGCATTTTAGTCTCGGGGGGATTAGCGCGGATTAGAGCAGGACGGTCTCGGCCAGGCATAGACGCCTTATTTGAAGTGGCGGGTCGCGATGCCACTCGACTGACCAGTACCGATCTGGGCTTTGTCTTGGGTCCGCGTCTAAATGCAGCTGGACGACTCGATGACATGTCTACAGGTATTGAGTGCTTACTGGCTGAAAGCACAGCAGCAGCAAGGCCGCTGGCCCAACAGCTAGATCAGCTGAACCGCGAACGTCGAGATATTGAAGCCGATATGCAAGCCGAGGCGCTAGCGAAGCTCGAGGAAATGGCGATTGATGAGCAGAACATGCCACTGGGCTTATCAATCTATGATCCCAGCTTCCATCAAGGTGTCGTCGGTATCGTAGCGGCGCGATTACGCGAACGCTATCACCGTCCCGTGATTGTGTTTGCGGATGGTGAAGAGGGTATCAAGGGTTCGGCTAGATCAATTGATGGCGTACACATTCGCGATGTACTCGATCGGGTGGCCTCGGCCGAACCGGGCTTGATCACGAAATTTGGGGGCCATGCCATGGCTGCCGGGCTCAGTTTGGCCAAGGACGACTTGTCGCGGTTTCAACTCGCCTTTGATGGGGCTGTGCGTGAGGCTCTGGGCGGGGTTGAGCCGTCCCCCGAATGGCAAACCGACGGCCCGCTGGCCTCAAGCGAACTGACCCTGCAGTCGGCTGTTGACATCGCATCTGCTGGGCCCTGGGGACAGCATTTCCCCGAGCCCAGCTTCGACGGTGAGTTTGTGGTGCTAGAGCAGCGCTTGGTAGGAGAAAAGCATTTAAAGCTTCGATTGCAAACAGAGCTGGGGCCGGTTGATGCCATTGCCTTTAACGTTGATCTGGAGTGTTGGCCCGATAATGCTGTCACCCGAATTGGCGCGGTGTATCGCATTGAAGTGAACAGCTTTCGCGGTGAAGACCGACTGCAATTGATGCTGCAAACGTTGTGGCCACTGGTTGAGTAAGTTACTGCGTAATAGGTCGCAGTACCGGGTTTTGACCCTTCAACTTCGTGGCATGCTCCATTACACTCTCGCCCCTTTCTCAACGAGCACAGGACCCTACTGTGGAAGTCGCTCCCCTTCTTAATCAGATAAAAGATATCCGCGCGCGCAGTGACGTGCTTAGGGGGTACCTTTGACTATGCCAACAAGAAAGACCGTCTCGCGGAAGTAGAACTGGAGCTGGCCGAACCTTCAGTTTGGGATAATCCAGAGCGGGCTCAGGAATTAGGGCGAGAGCGCTCATCGTTAGAACTGGTCGTCACTACTATCGAAACCTTGGATAGCGGCGCCAATGATGCGCAAGATTTGATCGACATGGCCGTCGAAGAGGACGATCAAGATACCGTTGATGCGGTCACGGCTGATCTCGCCGATTTAATAACCAAGCTTGAAACCCTTGAGTTCCGCCGGATGTTTGCCGGCGAAATGGACCCCAATAACGCCTACCTCGACGTGCAGGCGGGTTCGGGTGGCACTGAGGCACAAGATTGGGCCGAAATGTTGGTGCGTATGTATTTGCGCTGGGGTGAAGACAAAGGGTTCAAGGCTACCCTAATGGAAGCCTCGGCCGGTGAAGTGGCGGGTTTAAAGAGCGCCACCATCCAGTTCGAGGGCGAGTACGCCTTTGGTTGGTTGCGCACTGAGACCGGGGTGCACCGTTTGGTGCGTAAGTCGCCGTTTGACAGTGGCGGTCGTCGCCATACCTCGTTTGCTTCAGTCTTTGTCTCGCCGGAAATAGATGACAACATCGAAATTGAGATCAATCCAGCCGATTTGCGTATCGATACCTATCGATCGAGCGGTGCCGGCGGTCAGCACGTCAACACCACCGACTCGGCGGTGCGGATTACCCACGAGCCCTCCGGTATCGTGACCAGCTGCCAGACCGAGCGTTCTCAGCATCAGAACAAAGATTTCGCCATGAAGCAGTTGCGTGCGAAATTGTATGAAATGGAAATGCTCAAACGCAATGCTGAAAAACAAGCCATGGAAGACAGCAAGGCTGATATTGGCTGGGGCAGTCAGATTCGCTCTTATGTGTTGGATGACTCCCGGGTGAAAGATTTAAGGACTCACGTCGAAACCCGAAATACTCAAGCGGTGCTCGATGGTGGGTTGGATATGTTTATTGAAGCGTCCTTGAAAAAGGGCCTATAACGGAGACCGGCATGACCGATTCCGAAGGCAGTGTTGCCACAGACGAAAATAAGCTGATTGCTGAGCGTCGCGCCAAGCTTGCGGAGCTGCGCACCCACGGCAATGCTTTCCCCAATGACTTTCGACGAACGGCAACCGCCGCCCAGTTACAAACTGACTTTGCCGATCAAGACAAGGAAACTTTGGAAGCTGCTAACCACCACTTTTCGGTGGCAGGTCGACTCACCCGTAATCGGGGTGCCTTTTTGTTACTTCAAGATGGCAGCGACAGCATCCAACTTTATGTCAATCGCAAAGCACTGAGCGAAGATCAGCTTGAGCAACTTAAAAGTTGGGATCTGGGCGATATTGTCGCGGCCAGCGGGCCATTACACCGCAGTGGAAAAGGCGATTTGTATATCAATATGGAAGAGGCACGCCTGCTGACCAAAGCGTTGCGTCCATTACCGGATAAGTATCACGGTCTCAGTGATCAAGAGATGCGCTACCGTCAGCGTTATGTAGACCTTATCGTCAATCCGGAGAGCCGTGAGACGTTTCGTGTGCGCTCGGCTGCCATCAGCTTTATTCGGCGCTTTCTGGATGAGCGGGGTTTTATGGAAGTCGAGACCCCCATGCTGCATCCGATCCCAGGTGGCGCTGCGGCTAAGCCGTTTGTTACCCACCACAATGCGTTAGACATGGATATGTACCTGCGCATTGCCCCCGAGCTTTACTTAAAGCGCTTAACGGTGGGCGGTTTTGAGAAGGTGTATGAAATCAATCGAAACTTCCGCAATGAGGGCTTGTCGACGCGCCATAATCCCGAATTCACCATGCTGGAGTTTTATTGGGCTTACGCCGACTACCGCGATGCCATGAATCTTACCGAGGAGCTGCTGCGGGCACTTTGTGACGCCATTTTGGGTACAACCGAAGTGCTTTATGGCGACTTGAATATCGACTTCGGTAAGCCTTTCGATCGGTTGAGTGTTGTTGAGGCTATTCTGAAGTACAACCCAGCGGTGTCGCTGGCTGATTTGCAGGACCTAGCGGCTGCCTCGGCAATAGCCAAAAACTTGGGTATCGAGGTCAAGCCAAGCTGGGGCTTGGGTAAGGTTCAAATCGAAATTTTTGAAGCGACCGCTGAATACCAATTGTTGCAACCGACGTTTATTACCGCCTATCCCACCGAGGTTTCCCCCCTGGCGCGGCGCAATGATGACGATCCCTTCATCACTGACCGGTTCGAGTTTTTCGTGGGTGGTCGTGAAATCGCTAATGGGTTTAGCGAACTTAATGATGCCGAAGATCAGGCTGAGCGCTTCCGCGCGCAGGTGGCTGAGAAAGATGCCGGTGACGACGAAGCCATGCACTATGATCATGACTATGTGCGCGCTTTAGAATACGGCTTGCCTCCTACAGCGGGTGAGGGCATTGGTATCGATCGACTGGTTATGCTGCTCACCAACGCCGCCTCCATTCGCGATGTGTTGTTGTTCCCGCACATGCGACCCGAGTAAATAGTTGGACCCCGCGCGGGGCAGTGCTATGCTCCGCAAAAGTTCCCGGGGAAGTGGCGTGACAACAACAATCACCGCTAGTGTCGCCTTAGAAAAAAGTGTTATCCCAGCACCACGAGCACCTTTAGGCATTGCCGCTTTAAAAACAGGGCTGCTCGTAGGTGCGCTGACATTATCTGGCTGCGCTGCGACTCCCTCAAATACCTCCTCTGAAGACGCCCAAGCGGTAGCGCTTAACCTGCCCACCCCATCTCAAATGTTAAATTGCGATTGCGAAGCGCAAGCCTTGGTCGATGAAAATTATTTCGATCGCGGTGTCAGAGCGCTGGCGGCCCGCGATTACAGCGCAGCGGCCGACTACTTTCTGAGGCATAAAACACTCGAGACCGCACAAGCAGCACGCGAAGCCGATTTGGGTCTGGCGTTTGTGACCTTGCTGAGCAAGTCTAATGACGTTGACGCAATGCCGGCTGCCGAGGGCGTAGATGAGCGGGCAGAGGTGATGATTCTGGCCTTGGCAGCGGTGCGCACGCTAGAGGGTCAACTCGATGCGTTAGAGGCGCTTAATCAGGCCTTAACCAAAGACTTAGAGAAGCGTGAGGACGCCCTTAAGCGCTTGCGCGATCTGACTCTGGGGCAGCAGGCAGACGGACGGTAAACCGCGACCCGGCATCGGGTGCGCTCTCTACTTGAATATTGCCGCCTAGCATTTCGCAAAAATCCTTAACGATAGCTAAGCCCAAACCGGTGCCGCCGTATTGTGTGCTCGTTTGCGCATCGGCCTGCACGAAAGCCTCAAACACTTTGTCCTGTTGCTCTGGCGTCATACCAATGCCAGTGTCTGCAACCACCAACGTCAGTACCCCGTCGGCCATGGCAGCATGCACGGCGATAGTGCCGTGCTCGGTAAACTTACAGGCGTTACTGAAGAGGTTAGTGACGATTTGTTGTAGCTTGGCAGGATCGCTGCACATTTCGGTCATGCTATCCCGGTCTATGTCCAGATCCAGTTGGTTGTGGTTTTGCGCAACCAGTGGGGCTAGGGCATCGCACACCTGAAAGATGAGGGCGTCAGGCTGAAAGGTCTCCAACGCCACGGGCATTTTGCCGGTTTCAATCTTGGCTAGATCTAAAATGTCATTGATCAGCGCCAAAAGCTGACGGCCGGACAAAATAATGGTGCCTAAGTCGTGGTGGAACTGATCTGAATCAATGGGGTTGCCGTCACCCAACTCGTCTTGCAGCATTTCGCTATAGCCAATGATGGCATTGAGCGGCGTGCGCAGCTCGTGGCTGACGTTAGCCAAGAACATGGACTTAGCCGCATTGGCTGCATCGGCCTCTGACTGTGCGGCGCGCACTTCCTCAATGGCATAGTGCAACTTGCTGGACATGTCGTTGAAGGTTCGCGCCAGATCCAGAATCTCACCGGCATCATGGTGGGTTTCGATTCGGTGGCTGAGATCGCCTGAGCCGAAACGCTGCGCGCCTTTTTTTAATCTGCGCAGACTGGCGTTGGTCTTGGCTATTAGGCTTATCACCAAAAACAGTGTCACCGCGATAGTGGTCACAAAGCCGATAACGGTAATGCGATCAGTGAGGCTAATGGTGGCATCAATGGCCGCTGAACGCTCCACCGCTAGCCGTTCCTGTTGGCCGTCAAGTTCCTCTAGCCGTTCCAGTGTGTCCTCGTAGGCGACTGAAGCGGTATCAAGGGCGATCTCTCTGGTGGTGCTGTTGTAGTCGTCATAGAACTGCCGCCAGTCTGCCAGTAAGGTGCTGGCACTCTGGTGCAGTCTACGGTAGTAGTCTTCGGCGCCCTCGGCACTGATAGCACCAAGACCACGTAATTGCGAAGCCATGCTGTTTAAATCTTCAACCGCTGCTTGCTGTTCTTCTTGCCCCAGGCTGTCGTCGGTGGTTTCTCGCAAGGTGGCTAATACCAACACACGCTGCCGGTGGGCTTCGAGACTTTGCCCCAGCTCGGTTAATAGCTGTGTCGCCGTGACCGAGTCGCGGTATGCCAGCAAACTCTCGTTGCGGGCAAAACTACCCCAGACGTGGGTGGCTACGTTAATGGCAAATAGGGTGAGGATGGCCGCCGAAAACAAATACATGCGAGCCCGCAGGCTCAAGCTCCGATTCCTGATGTCGTTGAGGAGCCGATTCATGCGTTTAGAAAGCCTTGTATTTTGGCCACGAGTTCAGGGAAGTCGATGGGTTTGGTGGCGTAGTCATCAAACCCGGCCTCTAATGCCGCTACGCGATCGCTCTCCATGGCATGGGCGGTTAGCGCCACGATAGGGATATGGCGAAGATCAGCATCTTGGCGGGCTTCTTTACAGGTCTCCCAACCATCTTTGATGGGGAGATTAATATCCAAGAGCACCAGACTGGGTTGATGCTGACGCATCTGAGCCAGTGCCTCCTCGCCATCTCCAGCCCAGATGACCGCAAGCCCGGCGCGTTTAAGCCGGCGAATGAGCATGTCGCGGTTTACTTCGTTATCTTCCACCAGCAGGATCGGGCCTGAGCGATTGTCGGACGGCGCATGGGTTGTCATGAGGCACCCCCGATTAATGGGTAAACCACGATCTGCTCTCCAATACCTTTGGCCGATACAGAGCGGCTCTCGCCGGTCTCGTAGTCTTTGGATAACTGCTGCCGAGTGTTGTCGGATATGAGTATTTCCCCCGCACCAGTCACATCCTCAATGCGCGAGGTGACATTCATTTCGTGACCGACAAAGCCGTATTTTGAGCGACGCTCTGAGCCAATATTACCGGCCACCACTTTGCCTGTATTGAGCGCAATGGCCATTTCAAGCTCGGGTAAGCCATCGGCAACGTTGGCGGCGTTAATTTCGGCCATGGCGGCTTGCATCGCCAGCGCACAATCAGCCGCTCTTTGTGCGTCGTTACCTTCTGAACGTGGTGCACCGAATACCGCGAGCACCGCGTCTCCAAGGAACTCGTCAATGGTGCCGCGGTAATCCAAAATAATTTCGGTCATGCGGCCCAGATAGCGGTTCAGTAAGGCCACCACTTGCTCCGGTGGTAGTGATTCACTGAGCGAGGTAAAGCCGCGAATGTCAGACATCATAATGGTGACTTCGCGCAAATCCCCGCCCAGTTTGAGTCCTTCGGGGTTTTCCAGAATTTCTTTAACAATATCGTCGGAGAGATAGCGTCCAAAGGTGGCACGAATAAACCGCTCACTGCGTTCTAACTGCTCGCGATAACGTTCTTCCCTGTCATGCCAGCGCTTGCGTTCTATGCCGGCCGAGATGCGTGCTTGCAATAGAACAGGATTGAAGGGCTTAAGCAGGTAGTCGTCAGCGCCAGCTTGTATACAGGCCACGATTTGATCCATATCTTGTCGCCCACTGATCATGATGACGGGCGTTGCCCGCAAGCGTTCATCCGATTTCATGAACGTGAGCACCTCGGCACCGCCGATGCCGGGCATCATGAGGTCCAGCAGCACCATATCAACTGCCTGGGTTTCCAGAAGATCCAGCGCCTCCTGGCCTGATTCGGCAGTGATAACGGTGTGGCCAGCTTTGCCCAACAAGCGCGAGATCAGATCGCGATTTTCTGGCGCGTCATCCACGGCCAAAATGAAACCGGGCTCTTCGTCAGAGTTGTTAAAGGTGGCTTGCTGAGACTCGGTGGCTGTTTGGGCTTGCACCGCGGCCAGTAACGGCTCAAGGCTGGTCACAATGGCTGGGTGCAGTTGATCGCGGTCTTCATACAGCATTTCGGCATAGCCCTTTATGGCGCCGATAAGATTGAGCCGATCGTGGCGAGCCTCGCTGTTATTTAACGCGATGATATCCGTAAGCCGAGCTGCCGCGTCATTGATGGCCGCTAGATCGTCCGCAGCCACCTCCGATAACGTGACTGATGACCGTGCAGCCGTCTCGCGCAGCGGTGCTACGCTTGCCAGTACACGACTGGCCCAATCGCTGGATTGATCATCAGTACCATTCACGGGTGAGCTCCAAGGACTATCCGGGCAGTATACCTGCTAAGGTCATTTTGCTTCAGCGCTTAAAAATATCTCGAACCCTAGTCGGATGAGGTTTTTTTGGGGTACTATGCCGCAAATTATCAGCGGTTCGAGGTCAGAACTTTCATGCTAAATCAAGTGGAAATTTTTCACGGTTTGAATGACGGCGAGTTGGAGGCCCTCGAGGCTAGCAGTAGCACACGTTCGTTCGCGAAAAATACGGTGGTAATCCACGAGAATGACCCCGCCGATTCGCTGTTTGTTATAGAGAGCGGCAAGGTCAAAGTCTATTGCAGTGACAAGAATGGCAAGGAGTTCATCATGAACACCTTGGGCCCGGGCGATTACTTTGGTGAGCTGGCCTTGCTAGATGACGCCACTCGCTCGGCCTCGGTTCGCACTGTTGAGAAGTCGGAATTTCGCATTGTTATGAAGGAAGACTTTAATCGCGTGCTGGACGATAAGCCCAACATTGCCCGACAACTTATCAGTAACTTGGCGGGGCGTGTCCGCAAGTTGACTGCCGATGTGAAGAGCTTGGCGTTGCAAGACGTGTATGGCCGTGTGGCGAATGTACTGATGGATCTTTCTGAAGAGCGCGGTGATGGCACCCTGTTCATTCCTGAGAAACTCACGCAGCAAGACATTGCGGATCGCGTGGGCGCCTCGCGCGAGATGGTGGCGCGTATCCTCAAAGACCTAACCATTGGCGAGTACATCCGTTTTGAGGGCCGCCACATTATTATCAATACGCGGCTGCCCGCGAAGTATTGATTAAAAACCTCTTCTGAAACCCGCCCGTCGGCGGGTTTTTTGTGCCTGCTTTACTTTCTAGAGCCCCAAGCCGAAAACCGGAGGGCCGAAGCCGAAACCGGGAAGGCAAGAGGCAAGGGGTAATAGGGGGTAGTCGGCAATACAGACGCGTACTATTTCAGGTGACACACAGCTGTGTGGCTAGCCCAATGCCGGTAAACTTTGTGGGCACAGATAACGGCCTAGGGCCGTTGGCGCTGCCACTCAGGGTGCGCAACGTTGGCGTCTTACGCGCTCGAACTTTGTGTGCCCAAATCGTTGTATAGCCAGTTCGTTGTATGGATTGCTCAGAGAACCCTGCATGTTGAAAATGATTTACTTGGCAAAGCGCCACCCTGATTTTGACCGCGAGCCGTTTTTGGCTCGGTGGCGGCAGCACGGTGCCTTGGCAACCGAGCAGCCGAGCTGGCGGCACACCCAGTTGTATGTTCAGTCTGAGCCTCTGGCACCGGCACCCTTGGTTCGCGCTAGCAATGCCTTTGATGCACTGGCCGTTTTTGGCTTTGCCCCCGAGTTATTTACCGAGCAGACCGAAGCGGATGCGGCGAGCGCAGAGATCATGATAGAGGATGAGCTCAAGACCTTTGCTGAGCCTACGTTTAATCATTGCCTTTGGGTAAAACAGCAGATATTACGTGATGGCGCACTGGGCGGCGTCAGTGCCTATTTGTTCTATGCCGATGCCGAAGAAGCCGCTACGGCAGGTCGTCAATTGGCCAGTGAGAATGTTCTGCACCGCGTGGTATTGGATCTGCGCGATGACTCGCTATTAGGTGCCGACGCGCAGACGCTGGAATACCAAGCGGTGGTGGAGTGCTCGGCAGGAAAGTTAGCCATGCTTACTGACGCGGTCGAATTCCACGCAAACCATGCCGATCTGCTGCTCATGACGCGTGACACGGTGATGTGGCACGGCTGAGCTGACCCAACCCGAGACACGGATGCCGTGTCTCAAGTTGATCTCTCAACGCCTAATTTCATTCAGGGTTCCGTGGCGGTGACCTCGGCGGTTAACTGCCCTTGAGCCAGACGCACAGTAACCGCGTCTTTGGCTTTAACGTGATCGCTGCTTGATACCAATGCGTTATCCTCAGCTCGAGTGACGATGGCATAGCCGCGCTGCAAGGTATTTTCTGGGCCGAGTGTGGTTAATAAGCGATGCTGCTGCTCTAGTAGCTGACGGGCGCGCTGCAGCCGTTGTTGCATAGCTGATTTGAGCTGGCGATGCCGTAGCGCAAGGTGTTCTCGCTGTTTCACCACCTGCTGTCCGGGTTGCTGCCGCTGCAGTCGCTGCGAGAGCTGCTCCAAAGCTATTCGTTTGTCTCTTACATTTCGGTGTAATTGAGCCTTTAGCTGTCTCTGTAAGTCTCGAAGCTGTCCCTGGCGTTGACTGACCAGTTGACCGGGATGACGCAGCCGCGCTTTTAAGTGGGAGAGTGTGTCTCTCTCGCGACGAAGGCGATTGTGCATGCCGCGCCGAAGGGCCGCCGCCGCACTGTCAAAACGCTGCAGCCATTCGTATTCATCGAGGCTGACTAACTCAGCCGCCGCCGTAGGGGTGGCGGCGCGCTGGTCAGCGACAAAATCGGCAATGGTGAAATCCACCTCGTGGCCGACAGCCGACACCACCGGTAAGGCACTACCGGCAATAGATCGTGCAACCGATTCCTCATTAAATGCCCAAAGGTCCTCCAGCGATCCACCACCTCGGCTGACAATCAAGACATCCAATCCCTGCTCGTCGACACGGAAGTTGTTGGCCTGCCCAATGGCGTGGCAAATGGCTGGGGCGGCATCGGCACCTTGGACGGGTACGGGGAATAGGTACACCGCGGTAGAGGGACTGCGACGCGCGAGCGTCGTGACAATGTCGTGTATGACGGCGCCGCTCGCCGAGGTGATTACGCCCACTCGTCTGGCGCCGGCAACAATGGTCCGTTTCCGGTCTGGGTCGAATAGCCCCTCGGCTTTGAGTTTGGCTTTCAGCGCCTCAAACGCGCGTTGCAGGGCGCCTTCACCGGCGGCCTCCATGTGCTGGCAAATCAGCTGGAACTCGCCACGCTGCGGGTAGAGCGATACCCGGGCCCTGATGCTGACACTATCGCCTTTTTGAGGTCGTATTTTGACTCGCTGGTTGTCACCCCGAAACATGGCGCAGCGGACCTGAGCGTCAGCATCCTTCAGGGTGAAATACCAGTGCCCAGAGCTGGCAGCGGTGAAATCTCCAATCTCCCCCTCAACGCGCACGCTGTCAAAGTGGCTTTCTAGCAACATTTTTACTTGCCGATTAAGCTCACTGACACTGAATGCGGCTATTTTTGGGGTGTATTCGCTCACGGATTGGGACTTTTATTTACCGAGACTTGGGCAGGCAGCTATAATGGCAAGTTTAGTGGACCTAGGTCAAAACGAGGCCAATATGCTGCGAATTGCACAAGAAGCACTCACCTTCGACGACGTTTTGCTGCAGCCCGGCTATTCGGAGGTTACAGCCAAAGATGTCTCGCTGGTGACCCGCTTGTCCCGCAACATCCGAATGAACATCCCCTTGGTGTCGGCGGCCATGGATACCGTGACCGAAGCGCGTCTGGCTATCGCGCTGGCGCAAGAGGGCGGCATTGGCATTATTCATAAGAATATGACTGTGGCTGAGCAAGCTGACCAAGTTCGTCGGGTTAAAAAATTCGAAAGTGGTGTGGTGAAAGACCCTATCACCATCCAAGAAAGTGCCACGCTGGGCGAGCTTCTGGAGCTCACCAAGGCCCATGGCATTTCAGGGTTGCCGGTATTACGCGGTGGTGATCTGGTGGGTATTGTCACCCGCCGGGACACCCGCTTTGAAACCGATCACAGCAAACAGATCTCGGCCATCATGACGCCGAAAGAGAGGCTGGTAACAGTAGCAGAGGGCGCTACTTCCGATGAGGTGCAGCGGCTTCTACACCAGCATCGCATCGAGAAGATTTTGGTTGTTAATGACCGTTTTGACCTAACCGGCATGATCACGGTTAAAGACTTCGATAAAGCCGAGAGTTTTCCCTTGGCGTGTAAAGACGGATTGGGTCGTCTGCGCGTGGGTGCCTCGGTGGGAACCAGTGCGGATACCGATGAGCGGGTAGAGGCGTTGATTGCCGCGGGTGTCGATGTGATCGTGGTTGATACCGCCCATGGTCATTCGCGCAATGTGATTGAGCGGGTAAAGAAAATCAAAGCTCAATACGGTCAGATTGATGTTATTGGTGGCAATATCGCCACAGCAGAGGCGGCCTTGGCCTTATATGAGGCCGGTGCCGATGGCGTCAAAGTGGGCATTGGCCCAGGCTCGATTTGCACCACCCGCATTGTGACCGGAACGGGTGTTCCCCAGATTACGGCGATCTCCAATGTCATGTCGGCTTTGGCCGATAAAGACATTCCGCTCATTGCAGATGGTGGTATTCGTTTTTCGGGTGACGTAGCCAAGGCTATCGCGGCTGGCGCCCATGCGGTGATGATGGGCAGCATGTTTGCGGGTACGGAGGAGGCCCCGGGTGAAGTGGAGCTGTACCAAGGCCGTACCTACAAGGCCTACCGCGGCATGGGCTCTATTGGCGCCATGGCCCAAAATCAGGGTTCCTCCGATCGCTATTTTCAAGACGCCAGTGCCGGCTCGGAAAAGCTCGTGCCCGAGGGTATTGAAGGTCGCGTACCGTACAAAGGTCCGGTATCTGCCATCATCCATCAGCTCATGGGAGGCGTGCGTTCGGCCATGGGATACGCTGGCTGTGCCACCATGGACGCTATGCGCACCGAACCGCAGTTTGTGCGAGTGACCTCAGCCGGCATGTCGGAGTCTCACGTGCACGATGTATCAATTACCAAGGAAGCGCCCAACTATCCGGTGCGCTGATTATTCAAGGCCCAGCTAGCTTGGAGCTCTTGCTGAGTCATTCTGAAATGCTTGATAAGCAACGCGTGGGGGCAGCGGAATAAAACGCTAAACCCCTCCGTTTTAATTCTGTAACGAGGCCGCTGTGACCCAGGATATTCATAAGCACCGCATTCTGATTTTGGATTTCGGTTCCCAGTACACACAGCTCATTGCACGGCGTATCCGTGAAGTGGGGGTCTACAGCGAGATTTGGCCCTGGGATACCGATGCCGATATCGTCGCCTTTGGCGCCAGCGGCATAATTCTCTCGGGCGGCCCCGAGTCGGTCACCGCGCCAGGCTCACCGCGCGCCCCGGCGGTGGTTTTTGAATTAGACGTGCCAATCTTAGGCATTTGCTACGGTATGCAAACCATGGCCGCGCAGATGGGGGGAGAGGTTCAGGGCTCCGAGACCTCCGAATTTGGCTACGCTCAAATCCGACGGACCCAAAATGGCGGCTTACTGCACGATATCGCCGATCATGTAGACGAGCAGGGCAAGGCGCTGCTCGATGTTTGGATGAGTCACGGTGACAAGGTATCTCAGTTGCCACCCAATTTTGATTTGATTGCCGAGACCGACAGCTGCCCTATTGCGGGCATGGCGCACCGGGAAAAGCCCTGGTTTGGTATTCAGTTCCACCCAGAAGTCACCCACACTCTACAGGGCGAGCGACTATTTCAGCATTTCGTTCTAGAAATCTGTGGTTGTGAGGCGCTGTGGACGCCCGCCAATATCGTTGAAGACGCCATTGCTCGGGTACGCGAGCAAGTGGGTTCAGACAAAGTGTTGCTCGGCTTGTCCGGTGGTGTGGATTCGTCGGTGGTGGCGGCGCTTTTACATCGCGCCATTGGTGATCAGTTGACTTGTGTTTTTGTCGATAACGGCTTGCTGCGCCTCAATGAAGGCGATCAAGTTATGGATATGTTCGCGCGCAATATGGGCGTGAAAGTAATTCGCGTAGATGCCGAGGATCTGTTCCTGGGCAAGTTGGCCGGTGTCAGCGACCCTGAGGCCAAGCGCAAAATTATTGGCAACACCTTCATTGAAGTCTTTGATGAGGAAGCCAGCAAGCTAACCGAAGTGAACTGGTTGGCTCAGGGCACTATTTACCCTGACGTGATTGAGTCGGCAGGCGCTAAAACCGGCAAAGCGCATGTCATTAAAAGCCACCACAATGTTGGCGGTCTTCCTGACGACATGGCCATGGAGCTGGTGGAGCCCTTGCGGGAGTTATTTAAAGATGAGGTCCGCCGTATAGGCTTGGAGCTTGGCTTGCCGCGTGATATGGTGTTTCGCCATCCGTTCCCGGGACCGGGGTTGGGCGTACGCATCCTGGGCGAGGTGAAAAAAGAGTACGCCGATTTGTTGCGCCGTGCCGATGCCATTTTTATCGAAGAGCTTCGCAATGCCGATTGGTATGACAAGACCAGTCAGGCTTTTGCTGTATTCCTGCCCGTGAAGTCGGTGGGTGTAGTGGGTGACGGTCGACGCTACGAATGGGTTATCGCTATTCGCGCCGTGCAAACGGTAGATTTTATGACCGCCCGCTGGGCGCATTTGCCCTATGAGCTTTTGGAGACAGTCTCGAACCGTATCATCAACGAGATCTCGGGGGTGTCACGGGTCACTTACGATATTTCGGGTAAGCCGCCTGCTACGATTGAGTGGGAGTA
>CAYPPU010000036.1:0-26782 GCA_964412695.1 uncultured Alteromonadaceae bacterium
TGCGCTACCTGATCCATGGTCACACCCACCGCGTTGGGTAAGCCCTCTTCTAGGGGCTTGGTGGTACGCGGCCCGGTAATGACGTCCTGACCAGCGTGAATCACCAAAGTCGGCGCTGCAATTTCGGCCAAGTGTGGGCGGATATCATGACCTAAGCACGCTTGAATAAAGCGCTTGTGAGTCGTGACACGCCCTTCTAGGTTGCCCCAGACTCCGCCGCTGCCCAATAGCTTGTCACGATGCGCATTGTAATAGTCGGGCCGAAACGAGTACGACGCGACCATGGACTGGAACGCCAAGAATCCCGCATGCTCATGTATGTCGCCAAATGCCTGCAGTTGATCCGCCAACATCGGGTCCGCCCACGTCCAGCAGCCCATATTCACCATACATCGCACTAAGTCTGGTCGCTTAACAGCCACCCACTGCCCAATGCATGCACCCATACCGACCAAGCCCACGAAATACACCGATTTCATATTGAGGTGGTCCAATAGCGCAATGATATCGTCGGCAAAAAGCTGGGTAGACGGGGACATACTCAAATCATCCCCAGAGTCACCTAGCCCCCGATAATCGATGATCAAGGTGCTGTACTTATCGGTCATACCGCGAGCCAAATAATGAGAACGGCCATGACAAAACGTGTCCCAACCACCAATGTAAACCGCGGGCGGACCGTCCCCGTGGACTTCGTAGTACATGTCGTGACCGTTTATCTGAGCAACTGGCATGGTGTTCTCCGCTATCTAGCAAATAGGCATTTGGGTCTTAGCTATTCGTTTCTTGTGTTCGGTGGGTGTAAAGGGTGAGCGCCTTGGGTCTCTGACCCACAGACAACACCTGACGTCAAAGTGTTTCTATGTGGGCCAATACTCGATCGAGACTGGTCACATCGGCGTAACGCCTTCCTACGTCCCGCATGTTACTGGCATGGGCCTCGGCGTCCTGATCGCCACAGCAATCCTCAGGCACTATGGTGCGATAACCCGCCGAAAAACTGTCCACAATCGATGCCCGAACGCAGCCTGAACTGGTACAGCCGGTAATGATGGTGGTATCGATACAGTGGGTCACTAACCACGGCTTCAAGGGGGTCTCATAAAAAATTGACGGGGCGGTTTTGATGAAATCAAAAACATAACCCGGATCGGCAATACGCGGATCAAGCTCGGTACAGCGATGGCCATGCCAAAAGCTACCATCGAATAGGGTGTCTATCTTCCAGTATGTCATCTCATCTGGGCCACCCCACGAGACTCTGCAGGCCGCGGCGGGAATTGATTTAGCTTTGCACGCAGCCAGCAGCGTCGCAGTGTTGTCGACAGCCTGCTGAACATGATCACTGCGCCCCAAAGGATTAGTCGCGTCAGTAAAGCCCAGCTGAAAATCGACCATGAGTAGTGCGGGTCGCGCACCAAATCCTATGTCACGCGATCCGTAGCCGGCTTGCTCAAATTTATCCATGGTCTTTCCCCACTGTTGGAGTCGCCAATATGGCGTAGAATGTACGAACATTTCAAGGGAGTAGATCGGCCATGACCGAACCCGGCTTCATAGACGCCTTTAGCGCCCCGGTAGATATTGATCCCGAAACAACAGCGCTGTTAATCATTGACATGCAAAACGCCACAGGCAATCGGCACATGGGCCTAGGCAAGATGCTAGAAGAACGGGGTGAGGCAGAGCAATGCCGATACCGCTTTGACCGGATTGAGCAAATACTGACCCCCAACATCAGCCGCCTCGCCGATGGATTTCGCTCGGCTGGGGCAAAGATTGTCTACATTACCTACGGGGCTAACTCCCCCGACGGCAGTGACGTTCCGGCTCACATTGCCAACATCGTCAAAGCCACCAACAACATTGCTGGACAGAAAGAACATGAAATCGTCGCTGAACTCACTCCCAAGCCCGGGGAGCTAGTACTCAACAAAACCACCCAGGGCGCATTCCGCTCAACAGCCCTAGACAGTACGCTCAGAGCCTGGGGTATCAAGACCGTGGTCAGCACCGGTGTGTCAACCAACAACTGCGTGGCCATGACCTCAATGGAAGCCAGAGAACTCCAATATGGCGTGGTTTTGGTGAGTGATGCCACTGGCACCGACAGTGACGCGCTCCAAGAATCGACGCTTAATATGCTGCGACGTTTATGGGCACGAGTGATGACAACTGACGATGTGCTCTCCGCACTGAATAGCGCGACCTAGTCCCCTGAAGTCCCCCGTATCAGAAACGCTCGCTGGCAGCCTCATGGTGGCTTTTGGCGCTGTCCTGCTGGCGTCGAAAGGCCTTTTTGCCAAAACACTCTACGCCCATGGGCTAGATCACCATGACGTCTCAGCCATTCGCGCCGTGATGGCCGTGCCCGGTTTTGCACTGTTGGCTTGGTGGGGTAGCCGGATGCGCACCGCACCCCTCACGGCGAATCCGAGCCAAAGCGCTTACTTTTGGGCCGCATTTGCCGGACTTCTCTGCTACTACGCCGGTGCGCTGGCCAATTTCTATTCACTCACCCTCATCAATGCCAGCGTGGAGCGCCCACTCCTCTTCTCCTACCCTGCGGTAGTTGTATTGCTCAGCGCGGTACTGACGCGCACGTGGCCCACAAAATCGACGCTGGGCGCCCTCCTAATTACATTTATTGGTGTTTTTTTAGTTACCGGTGCCGCCGAAGCGAAGCTATCCATCACCACTTGGCAAGGTATTGGCTGGGTGATGTTCAGCTCCGCGACCATCGCAATCTATTTCCTATTCAGCGAATCCCTCACGCGGAAGCTGGGCAGTGGTCGCTACACCCTAGTCGCCATGTCCACCGCTGGCGCGGCCTTCGCGCTGCATTACCAATGGTTTAGTGGCTGGGACGCCATGAATTTAAGCACTACCGCTTGGTTATTTATGCTGGGCTTAGTGGTCGTCGCCACTGTGCTACCACTTTACGTGGTCGCTGAGGGCGTACGGCGTATTGGCGCATCCCGGGCGGCGCTGGTGAGCACACTGGGACCACCTGCCGCGGCTCTGATGGCCTACGAAATTTTGGACGAAGCCCTCAGTGGTGCTCAGTGGGCCGGTATGGCCCTTGTGATCGGCGCCGTCGTGTTTATTGAGTACCGCGCCGCCGTGAGAAAGAACGCCTAAGCACTACCTGCCAACTCATCAGTTGGAAACATCCGCAAATGTCCGTACAATTGAAGCTCCACTGCTTGCGAGATGTTATTCATGTTTGAGATCAGGCCACTCAACGCCACTTTTGGTGCCGAAGTCCTCGGCTACCAGATTCTGAGCGCAACACCTGCGGATCAATTGGAGGCACTCAAAGCCCTTTGGGCCCGTTACAAGCTGCTGCTGTTCCGAGAACAATCTATTGACGAGCAGACACTGGTCAATTTCAGTCGTTTGTTTGGCGAGCTAGAAATACACGTTCGCGAGGAATACCTGTCTCGGAGTCATCCGGAAATACTGTACGTTTCTAATATGAACCAAAATGGCCGCCGCATCGGCATTCTGGCGGACACCGAGGTAGGCTGGCACTACGATCAGATTTATTTGCCCAAGCCTGCGGTGGGCTCACTTCTGGTGGCCGACACGCTCCCACCTGAGGGCGGTAACACCGAATTTGCCGACATGGTAGCTGCTTACAATGCCCTTGAAGACACGCTTAAACAACGTCTTGAAGGCGTACTCGCAGTGCAATCCTATGAGGCATTTAACGCCGCCTACAGTGTGCCCACCAACGATAAACAGAAAAAGCGCTCACCGGATATAGCGCACCCGCTGGTGCGAACCCACCCCATCACCGGAGAGAAAGCGCTGTATATTTGCCCTGGCATGACCACTGAGATTGTCGGCTGGGATCCCAAAGAGAGTGCCAGCACACTGCAGAAGCTCTTTGACCATTGCGTGGAGCCCCGCTTCGTTTATAGCCATGCCTGGCGTGATGGCGATGCCCTCATGTGGGACAACGCCTGCACCATGCATCGACGAGACCCCTTTAACCAAGAACACCAAAGACTGATGAAGCGCACAACGATTCTGGCGCCTGAAGCCATGGCCGTGCCAGTTTAATCGGTAGGCCCCTCACGCCTGAGAGACGCTATTTATCCTCAGGAATCTGGCACCCCGTGGGACAGCATTGCCCCGGCTGCTTCGCGCGCTCAGGCGCGCCGGATTCTCCGGTGTCTGCCACACCGCGGTCCAACAAGCGTTCTACTAGGGCGCGCCGCTCTTCGATGGGGTAGCGCCTAAAAATCTCGCGTTTCATAGCCTGCGGTGAACCACCGCCATGCAGACTGATGACGGAATACCAGCCGCCGGTAGACGATGCGGTCAGATCACCGAGAAAACGCGAAACCTCCATGCGATGCTCATAGGGCACGTCTTGTCGAGCTGTGAGCACCGCAGCCAGATCTGCTGCAGTGTGGGGATTGTGATCTTCCTCGGGGCCCGGCAGCGCCACAATAAGACCACCGGATAACTCATGCGCAATGCGATGCATATCATAGATTTGTGTCGCCAACAGCAACTTACCCACGTTCGAGAATACTGGCTCCGGCATCCAGCTATTGGCAGGATCGGCGACACCGTAAACAGAAGCGGCTACTCCACAGGCAAAGAACCCCTCCACAATTTTAATCAGCTCGACCATGCTGTCACGCAAATGCGGTACGGCATCTAAGTCCAATCCGTTGGCCTCGGACATCAGGCTTCCCGCGCCAATCAATAGATCGCCAAAACCGGCTCGCGCGGCAATGCAACTGTGCCGGTGGTGGTTAGCGTAGGAGGTAACCAGATGCTCAGTGTGGTCCCATTCACCGGCCATAAACACCCGATCCCAAGGAACAAAAACCTGATCAAAGTGACACACCGCTGTGCTCTGACCATACTTCGCACTGAATTTTGCCTCGGCCTCTCCCGGTCGCCCCGCCGGGCGCGAAATAATTGTGAGGCCTGAGGCATCAATGGGAACGGCACAGCATACCGCGAAGTCGGCATCTGCCTCGCGCTGTGTGCGACAGGGCATAACCAGTAACTCGTGCATGTAAGGCCCGCCGGTCACAATCGCTTTAGTGCCACTAAGCACAATACCGTCGCGCCTTCGCTCAACAACGTGCACGTAACTGTTGGCGTTGGCTTGCTCCCCGGGACGTAATTTTCGATCACCCTTGGCATCGGTCATCGCCACCCCTAGGGTCAAATCCCGTTCCTGAACGTCATGCAAATAGGCCAAAAATCGCTCGTGATGCTCGCTGTTATGAGCCTCGCTAATAGCCCAAGTCGATTGATAGATGGCGTTGAGCGCATCGTGGGTCAAATAGCGCTGAGCACAGCCGCTTTCCCGACACAGTAAACGCACGGCTTCTAGCTTCGACAGCAGGTCTTCAGTGTGACGATTGACATGCAGCATACGATTAACTGTCTTGCCCGAGCTCTGCTCTTCCGCCAGCATCAGGGCACCGTATTCCGGGCGCTGGGCAAAATCGTAAGTGACACCGACAGCCCGAATACCCGGCTGCAATCGCGGATCATCGGCCACCGACTCAATCAAATCGCCGTCAACAAAAACTCTCGGCTTGTAATCACGTAAGCTGTCGCGATAGCCCTCAGCCGTCATCAAGGTATTACCAGATCTCATTAACATGGCAACTGTTCTCGTTGGTTAATAGCGCGTTAGCTCTGGGCTAGAGCGCGGATAAATTCGCGGCTGTCAGAGCAGGTGTCTAGGGCAAGCACCGACTGCCAGAGGGCTTCCGCTCGCGCCTCAGTCAGTGTGCCTCGCGTGTTGCCCATAAACTTTTCAAACACATCACTGGACGCCAATGGGCGCTGCTTAGCACCGCGGTTAATGGCATCGAATTGTTCCAAGACTGTGCCGTCTCCGAGCGTAATACGCACACCACCTGAAAATGAGGCGGGGTAGATAGAGCGGTCGTCATGCCTCACCACACTTCGATCAATCAACGCCAAAATATCCGGCTGGGTGAGCGTAGGCGGATTCAGCTCATCAAGACCCAAACGATCCAGTACCAGTGCCGTCGCCACTGCGTAGACCAAACTGAACTTGGCGTCATACTCGCTCTCCGGACGCCGCTTACGTTCGATCGGCTCCACCACCACGCCAAACTGACTGCTGTTTAGCAACACCTCCACAAGCGCGATATCGGCAATACTAAAACCATGTGCCTGCTTGAGTGCCCGTGCCGCATCGACGCTGGCGTGATTAAAATGGCAAACCGGATAAGGCTTGATCGACACTGACGACAGCTCCCAGTGCTGAAAAAGTGATTCCGCCCACGGGCCCTCCGCCAGACTGGCGTCTTGAGCATAGAGCGCATAAAAGCCGAACCGGCCACCGTATGCCTCCGACGGCGCCTCAAAACCCGCGATAGCCAACGCCGCGGCACTAATGGCTGACTGGGCAGCCCAACCCGGATGTAGGCGCTTGGTCCAACTCCCCTCATCCAGAAACGCCATGCTACCGGCGGTCATGCTGAGCACTAATCCTTGTGCCGTGGTCATCGCCTCTGCTGAGGCACCCAGCAATCTTGAGGCTGCGACAGCAGCCCCAAAGGCACCCACCACACCCGTGGGGTGGAACCCCAACTGCTGAAATTTGCCGCCTGCCCGCCTCCCAACCAGTGCATCCACCTCAATCGCCGCCAGTACGGCCAACAGCAATTCCTCACCTGTCGATCCCTGTTCCGCCGCCACGGCCATCGCCGCAGGCAACGCACTGGCCGTGCAGTGAATCACCGAGTCCGGATGGGTATCATCAAAATCTAAGCCGTGAATGAGCAACCCGTTAAGCATCGCCGCATCGCGGCTGGAAACACTATCCGGCTGACCCATGACCGTGGCCGAGCCCACGCTCCCCAGAGCCCTAACGGCAGACAGGGCGCGTTGGGCGAAAGCCTGCGGCCCCGACGCGTAGGCAATGCCGATGGCGTCAGCGACGCAGGTTTTCAGATACGTCCAGACCTCATCAGGAACCTGCGTACGGGTTAACGACAGCGCCGCATGGCTAATTTGCTCACTCGAACCGACGGTATGACCGTAGCCCTCCTGTTGAACCAGCACGGTCAAGCCTGCCTCCTGACAAACACTATCGGCAGTGTCGGGGTGCAACGACTCAACATGCCTGCAAGCGCTCAGCAAGGGCCAAGATACGCTGGCTCTTGTACACAATAGGATAGTCGATGAAATAGCCATCGAGCTGAATTGACGCAAGACCCTCGGCCTCTGCTTTTTCAAAGGCCGCCACAACCGCTTTGGCATGCGCAATTTCGGCCTCAGATGGGGTGAAGACCGCATGGGTTAAAGGCACTTGGCTGGGGTGAATGCAGAGCTTGCCGCCAAAACCAAATTCGCGGCCTCGCCGAGCTGAAGCCAGAAAACGTTCGTCATCGTTAATTTGTAGAACCACGGTATCCACCGGTGGCTCTAGATTGCCAATACGCGAAGCGTGACTCAATCGAGCTCGCGCGTAAGCCAACACAGACTCATCGGCGTGCCACTGATAATCCAAATCTAATGTGTAATCGCCGCCACCAAACGCCAGTCGCGAAAGTCGTTGGCTCGCCGTGGCAATGGCCTTAGCGCTCTCCACGCCCAGTGCCGTTTCAACGATGCCAACCAGGTCTAGCTGTCCCGGTGCTAAGCCAGCTGCCGCCTCAGCAGCAGTCAACCACGCCTCAACCTGCTGCAGCCCCTCAACCGTTTCCAATTTGGGCAGCACCACACCGTCAAGCCAAGGGCCCACTGTTAGGGCCAAGTCTTGCTCGCAATAGGGCGTGCCCACGCTATTTATCCGCACATAGCGCTTAGGGCCACCATTGCGACCGCTAAATGCCTCAACAACCTTGGCCCGGGTGGCCTCTTTCTCTGCATTGGCCACGGCGTCCTCAAGATCGAGTATGACCGCATCCGCACCGACCTGAAAAACCTTTTCCACCCGGCGCTCGTGATTAGCCGGCGTGAACAAAAAGCTGCGAATAGCGCTTACCGAGCGAGCACTCATATCACTGACTCCAAGACCAATGTTCCGAGGATTGCCATCCCCGATCGAATTCAAAGCTATAGGTAAAGTTCGGGGCAGGATGCTCGGAAATGGACACCTCAAAAATACGATCGTTATTGCCGCGGTAACGACGACAAACACATAGTGAGGGTGTACCTGGTTCAACATTGAGTACAGCGGCTCGCTCCTCGGCGACCACGCTGGCATAGATCTCGACGCCGATATTCTGCAACTGCTCATTGAAGGCAGCAGCGATCAGTTCATATACCGGACGACTATTTCGCCCTAGCTGTTTGGCGATACTGCGATACTCGGGGACCACATAAACGTCGCTCCAGCAAATCGGAAAACCACTGCCCTCTAAAGTACGCAAGCCCGAGATACAGACCCATTCGGTACCTAAGGCACACTTCAAACGTTTACTTAATCCGCCAGAGGCGCGAATCTTATTGTCTCCTAACACCCGAAAAATACTGTCTTCTGGGTAGCTAAAAAGCTCGGAGGGCGAGCGAACCATCTGAACGAAAGCTGGACGGGCATCAACCGACAACACCAAGGTCCCTCGACCCCGCTGTCGGCGAACCAGTCCCATATCCTCCAATACACGAAGGGCCTCTCTAACGGTGTGACGGCTCGCAGCAAAAAGCTCAATCAACTCAAGCTCCCCCGGCAACAAGCTACCCACGGGGAATCTCCCTTCACGCATCCCCGACATCAACGCGTTGGCGATACGTCGATAGAGGGGGCCTCCCTCTTCGGGCATCGGCATTGTGGCTTTAGGTTGCATGTCAGTCGGTTTCCCCCCAGACTTGAATTGTCCGAACATTTTAGCGCGTATAGCCCTTACGGCCAAACCGCAGCTAGATCACCGCGTTAACGAGGAAAACAGCATGAGTAAACGGAAGACCATGGATCGCTACCGCGATATGCCCGGTCGCTATTTCGAGGATTTCAGTGTCGGCGATGTTTATCATCACCTGCCAGGTAAAACGCTCTCTCAGCAAGAAAATAGTTGGTTTACCTTGTTGACCATGAATACCCACCCACTGCATTTTGATGAGGAATACGCCGCCGAAACCGAGTTTGGCAAACCGCTGATTGCCAGTCCCTTAACCGTAGCGGTAGTGGTCGGTATGAGCGTATCGGATGTCAGTGCAAAAGCCATCGCCAATCTAGGCTGGAAAGAAATTCGACTACCGAATCCGGTGTTCCCGGGGGATACACTCTACGCTCACAGCGAGGTGCTGGATAAACGCGAATCAAAGTCGCGGCCCAACGCGGGAATTGTCAGCGTTATCACGACCGGGACCAACCAAAACGATGTCGAGGTATGCACTTTCGAGCGCCAAATTTTGATCCCCAAGCGCCCCCTGGATGAATGAAACGGCTCACCCTAATCAGAGGCCTGAGCTCTGCATCTCCCGCACCCCAGCCATTACACAGGAACAGACATGAGTACTGATCTCGACACTGAACAGCAAATCTTAGCGACGATTGATAAATGGGTTGAACAAGAGCTTCGCCCCATTGCGCGAGAGTATGACCAAGCGGACGAGTATCCCGCCGATCTAGTTGAGCAAATGAAATCGCTGGGTTTGTTTGGTGCAACCATTAGTGAGGAATACGGCGGTCTGGGTTTGAGCGCGAGTACCTACGCCAAAATTGTCTCGCGTATCTGCGAAGTGTGGATGGCGCCCTCGGGTATTTTTAACTCCCACTTAATTATGGCTAGCTGTGTTCAGCGAGCGGGCACCGAGGCACAAAAAGCCGAATTCTTGCCCCGCTTTGCCACCGGCGAACTACGCGGCGGTATCGGGCTGACCGAACCCGATGCCGGCTCAGACCTGCAAGGCATCCGCATGGTTGCCCGAAAACAGGGTAACGACTACGTACTCAATGGCACCAAAACCTGGATATCGAACGGACTGCACGGTAACTGCTTGGCCATTTTGGCTAAAACTGATCCGCAAGCCAGTCCACCGCACAAGGGTATGAGCCTATTTTTGTGCGAGAAAGGTCCGGGCTTTACGGTAGGGAAAAAACTGAAGAAATTGGGTTACCGAGCCATCGATAGCGCCGAGCTGATCTTTGAAGACTATGTGGTTAGCGCCGATCGCATGATCGGTGGTGAAGAGGGCCGGGGATTTCAACAAATCGCTGGCGGCTTAGAGCTGGGACGAATCAACATTGCGGCGCGCGGCGCCGGTATGGCCAAGGGCGCGACGGATATGGCGCTTGCCTACGCCATGGAGCGGAAAACCTTCGGCAAACCCATCAGCGAGCATCAAGCCATTCAACTGAAACTGGCTGAGATGTCTACCCGCGCCACCGCTGCTCAGCTATTAGTTCAGGAAGCCGCGCGTAAATACGACCGCAACGAGCGCTGTGATCTTGAAGCCGGCCAAGCCAAATATTTTGCCTCGGAGAGCGCTGTGCAAAACTCGTTAGACGCCATGCGCGTATTTGGCGGCTACTCCTATTCGCCGGAGTACGAGATTGAGCGTTTTTATCGCGATGCGCCGCTTTTATGCATCGGTGAGGGCACCAATGAAATTCAACGGGTAATCATTGCCAAGCAGATGGTATCGCGGGCGGGATAATCCTATTCATCCAAGAAGGTGGTGAATTCGTCAACGACCAAGCGATCAGTTCGATAGCTATTGATGGCGGCATTGGCTGCCGGGTAACCCAGTGCCATGCCGCAGACCAACATTTGTGATGCGTCTGCGCCCAGCACCGACATCACTGTCTCGTGGTAGGTGCACCACGCTGCCTGAGGGCAGGTCTCGAGACCGTGTTCCCGCGCAGCCAGCATGATGGACTGGATGAACATACCGTAATCCAGCCAGCTCCCTAGCTCCATATCCCGGTCGATGGTAAACATCAATCCCACCGGCGCACCAAAGAATTGATAGTTGGTGACGCGGTAAGCTTGCACAGCCTCAGCGTCGGCTTTGTCTATTCCCAGTAAGCCGTAGAGTCCAAATCCGGTCGTCCTGCGCCTACCGATATAGGGCTGCCGCCAAGCTTTGGGGTAGTAGGCATACTCGTAAGCACCTTCATCGCCCGCCCTAAAACGCTCAACGCAGGCATTCACCATACGCTGCTTGGCAGAACCCATCAGCACATAGACCTGCCAAGGTTGAATGTTGGATCCCGAAGGGGCGCGACCTGCCGTGCTTAGGATTTCAGCGATCAGCGCTTTGCTCACCTCTCGGTTGGCATCGAAGGCACGGATACTCTGTCGGCCTGTAATGGCCTCTGACACTTTCATAGCGCTACTCGCGTCCTCGGTAGTTGGTTATGCGCTTTGCTTAGACAACCAATAGTGAGCGCGTCCGCCCTGGGGAGTTCCAATCATGTCACTGAGCGCGCCAATCGCCGACAACAATGCTGGCATGTCGATACCTGTGTTGTACCCCATAGCCTCACACATCATCACCACATCCTCTGTAGCAACGTTACCCTTGGCACCGGGGGCAAATGGACACCCACCCAATCCTCCAGCGGCCGCATCAAACTGCCGGACGCCGGCCTCGAGCGCCGCGAAGACATTGGCCAAGCCCATCGCGCGGGTGTCGTGAAAGTGACAACCCAATCGCTCAGGGCCGTAGGCAGCCACAAGATCCGACATCAATGCCCCAACTTCTCGGGGATGCGCTGCGCCGATGGTGTCTGCTATGACTAGGCGCTCTGGTGAATGCGCCATCAAGCGCTGAGCTTGTTCAAGAACGACCTCTGGGGCAACAGCGCCCTCATAAGGGCACACAAAAGCCACGGCGAGGTAGGCATGGATAGCGACTCCCTCATCGCGCGCGCGATCCAAAATATCCTCAGCCATCATCAAGGTATCATCGAGGCTCTTACGAATATTGTTCTGATTCATCTGCTCGGTAGCGGAAATCACAATGGCTTGAGTACGCACCCCGGCAGCCAGCGCCAACTCATAGCCCTTTATGTTGGGCACCAGCGCCGAATAGGCCACATTTCCTGAGGGTAAATCGGCAGCCAACTGGTCAGTACCCGCCATTTGAGGAACCGCTTTCGGAGAGACGAAACTACCAATTTCCAGTTCCGGCACACCGGCGGCGACCAACCGCTGAATCAGCTCAGCACGTTGCTCGAGCGTTAAGTGTTTCGGCTGGGCCTGCAAGCCATCGCGGGGCGCCACTTCTTTGATAATGACACGATCACTCATGGGTGTTTCCTCTACTTTATGCTGCAAGGACAAACTGCGCTGGCGATGGTAACGCAAATTTTGGTCGACAGGCGTGGTTCGCCGTCAACAATCAGGATTCTTCCTCTGTGAGCTGCAAGGCCGCCCCCGCCACGCAACTCGGATCGAGATCAATTACCCGCCAGTTATCCAAGCCTTGCCGCGGTCCGTCGTTGATAAAACCGCCTCCGCCGTCAGTCACCCGCTCCATGGCGTCATCGAGCGAATCAACACCAAACGATAACAAGAACAATCCCTCACCCTGCTCACGCAAGACACGCATCGGCTCCCCGTCGGCAACGGGTTGTACCAATACCACCCACGTGCCACCCGCTTGAAAACGTGCCATGCGCACGCCGCGCCCGGGCAACTCATCCCACTGAAAACTGTCGACACCCAATTGGCGTCGGTATTGCTCAACGGCCTGCTCCAGATTTCGGACCAGTAAATTGATGTGGTGAACGCCGTTAATCATGGCTCACGCTCGAAGACTTGGCGCCCGGCCGAAAACGTCGTATCGACGCGAATTCGGTGTATTTCGTGAGCGGCAGCGTGGTAAGGATCGGCATCGAGGATCACTAAGTCAGCTTGCTTGCCCACTTCCAGTGTACCGATATGATCCTCCAATCCCAGCTGCCAGGCCGCATCAACGGTGTGTGCGCGAATCGCCTGATCCACGCTGAGTCGCTCGCTAATTAGCGCCTGCACCGGGTAGTCAGGATTCCCCGCTGCCTGTCGCGTTACCGCCATCTCAATGTTGAACAAGGGGTTCAGCGCATCTTTGCCGATCCAACTGACCGGATAGTCACTACCCAGGGTCACTCGCCCCCCCTGGCGCCGTATTGAGGCTAACGGATATAGCCGCTCAAACCGTTCGCGACCAAGATAATCTAACGCGACGTAGTCGTATTCAAACCAGGTGGGTGTGGTCTGTGCCACCACACCTAAGCTGCCAAAACGCGGCGCATCCGCTGCATCCACCACCTCAATGTGACAAATGGTGTAACGTGATTGCGAGTCCGGGTGCGCTTGACGCGCAGCCTCAACCGCATCCAAAGCGTTTCGGACCGCGCCATCGCCAATAGCATGTAAGTGCAAATCCACGTTTACCGCACTGGCCGCCACCACCGTCTCAATGACAGCTGCCGGGGGCAAAAGGGGTGTGGCTCGATGCCCCTCAGGTTGTTTGTAAGGCGCGAGAGTGACCGCCGTCTTAGCTTCGACGGTACCATCTAATGACAGCTTCAAGGTGTTCACGTGGAAGAATGGCTGTCGATAGCGCGCCTCTAGCGCTTTGAGCTGAGATAAAGCCGAGGGTAAATCATTAGGACGGTTAACATAGAGCGAGGCTACGATACGCACTGGAAGCTCGCCGTTGTTGGCCAGCTCGCTTGCCAGTTCCCGACCCAAATCGGCGGTATCGATCATGCCCGCATCAAAAGCCGCGGTTAGGCCTACCGCCGACATATCACGGAAGAATCCGGGGGCTGCCTCGCGCAAGGCCGGCATCGACACCAAACCCAACGCATCACTTACCGGCTCTATGGCCGCACCTTCCACCAACCAACCGGTGGGTTCACCGTTATCATCGCGCTGAAAAAAATGTGCCCCTGGCACCGGATCAGGGGTATCAGCACTGATGCCTGCCATGGCGAGGGCCCGACTGTTAGCCCAAGCGGTATGCCCGCCCTCATCAATAATTAACGCCGGCCGATCCGAAACCACGGCATCCAGTTCTGCTGCAGTGGGACCGTCTATGCCGAAGGCCCGCGCCAAAAAGCCCGACCCTAAGACGGGATTTTGCTCAGGGTAATCCTCAACATGCTTTTTCAATGCGGCGATGACTTCTTCAGCACTCTGTGACGGCGACAACATGGCACCGTTGACCAGAGGCAGCGTATCCATGGTATGAATATGGGTATCGATGAATCCTGGGAACACTACCCTGCCCGCCAGATCGATGACGCGGGTCTGTGCAGTGATAAGCGACGCCATTTGCTGGTCGCTACCCACTTGGATAATACGATCGCCGGCTATCGCCATAGCTGTCGCCGTTCGACCGGCGGGATCCATGGTATAGACCGTACCCCCTTGAAATACCCAGTCGGCCTTAACAGGCGTCTCCGCGAGTGCGGGCGCAACCGACAAGACCGTCCACAGCAGCGCAATGTTGCGCCATGCTTTAATTCTGTTCATCCGAATCCCTTTCTCCCTGAGCACAAAACCAAGCCGTTTCGCTCGAAACCCCCTTTCCTTTTACCCGATTTAGCGTTATCACGTCTGCATCTATAAAAGGATAGCCACTAGGATAAATCACATGAAGCCGATTCGAACCCTTGAGCGTCAGTCGCAGGGACTGGGGCAGCGCCCCGCACTGGTGGTGGTAGATATTGTTAAAGGCTTTACCGACCCTACCTGTCCACTGGGATCTGAAGCTGATGACGTCGTGGCCGCCAATATCACGCTGATGAATGCCTTTCACGAGCGTTCGCTGCCAGTGGTCCTGACCACCGTTATTTACCGCGACGATCAGCAAGCCCGCGTCTTTAGAGATCGCGTACCGGCATTGAACTTACTCACACCGGATGCTGAGTGGGTGCAATTTGACACACGTCTGCCGCAGCAAGCCACCGATATTATTCTCGAAAAACGCCATGCCAGCGCCTTTCATGGTACCGACTTGGACGGACAGCTTCGCGCCCTGGGAGTTGACTCGCTAGTGGTAACCGGCCTGACCACCAGCGGCTGTGTTCGCGCCACAGCAGTAGACGGCCTACAGAATAACTACCCGGTGGTGGTGCCGCGGGAGGCCTGCGGCGACCGCAACCATGAGGCCCATGCAGCCAATTTGTATGACCTCAACGCCAAGTACGCCGACGTCTTAGATCTTGAAGCCGTATTGGTACTACTGACCTGATGACGGATGGGCCTTCTCGAATGCCGCCATCTGCTCTGGTGTGGCCTCCGTTTGATAGCGCGCTTTCCAGTCGGCGTAGGGCATACCGTATACACGTTCCCTAACGGCTTCGTAGTCGACAGTCTCACCCTGCTCCTCGGCAGCTGCCACGTACCACTTTGACAGGCAATTTCTACAAAACCCTGCCAATGCCATCAGCTCAATATTTTGAACATCTTTGCGACTGTCTAGGTGCGAAAGCAAACGGCGAAACACCGCCGCCTCGATAGCATCGTTATTCATTGAGTTTGCTCCTCTCTTCATCAATCAATTTTTTTAATTGCGCCCCCTGCTCTGCATACCGCCATGACACGCTGACGAAATCCTCGGGGGCTACATAGCCCACACTGTAAACTTCGAAGGGACGCCTTCTATGAGGCTCGGTCTCATCTCGAGGCTGGCACCAGTACAAATGGAAACCGTTATCAAACCGCCTTGCTAGTCTGCCCACGCTCACCGCAAGACCGGTTTCTTCCCAGGTTTCTCGTGCGGCGGCGCATTGGGCGGCCTCGCCCTGGCCCACGCTGCCACCAGGAGGACCCCACTGCTGACGTGGGCTCTCCACTAGCAACACCCCCTGCGGCCTTAGCACTAAACAGCCCGCGCTGGGCGCCTGAGCGGACACACCCGCGAATTGACAAGGAGGGGGTTCTTCACAGCCGACAAGCAAAATGGCAAGCACGAACGCAACATTACGACCGCTTTTAAGCCTCATAGACCAGTTGAACCGCCTCGCCTCCTACCGTACCTCGCAGTTGATCCAGCAGTGCATCACTGGGATTGACCTGCCATGCCTGTCCGAACCGCACCCGCGCTAAACCGTCCGGCTGTTTGTAATCCACTGTAACGGGACAGTTCCCACCCCGTCCGAGGGTCAGAACCTCTTTTAAGGCTGCGGCTATACCTGACTCGATTTGTGCACGGTCAAGACACAATCGAATTTCACTCACACGGGCCTGCCGAGCATCTTCGAGTGACCGAATTTCTTTGGCGCGCATGGATAACCCGCCTGAGTATTCGTCGTTCTGCACGCGCCCTTCCACCATAACAATCGAACCTTTGACCAAGAGATCTCGGTGATCGCTATAGGCTTCGGCATAGACTGTGGCCTCGATAGTGGCGGATTTGTCGTCGAGTTTAAGTACGGCCATCACGCCGCGCTGTGTCTTGATGGTGCGCACATCCACAATCAAACCCGCCACGATCCCCTGGTTATCCGGCTGCAGCTCCCGAATTCGTCTGGGCACAAAACGACGCAGTTCAGCCTCATATTCATCGATTGGATGAGCACTTAAGAAGCTTCCCAGACTCTCGACCTCGCCGGCCAACACCTCTTTCATGGTCCAGGCTCTGACCCGGCGATGTTCGGCATAAGCATCTTCCTCGGTGCCAACCGCTGTCACATCGCCAAATAAATCCGTCATCCCGGCGGCGTCATTTGCTGCACTTTGCTCCGCCGCGCGCAAGGCATCATCTAAGGCGGCCATTTGCACCCAGCGCTCGGCGCCAAAACCATCGAGCGCACCACTTTTGATCAGCGCTTCAAGTGCACGTCGGTTAACCTTACGCGGATCGGTGCGAGCGCAAAGATCGAATAAATCTCTAAAGGGGCCGCCATTATTACGTGCCTCAAGTAACGCCGATACCGGCCCCTCGCCCAAACCCTTAATGGCTCCCAGGCCATAGACAATCTCGCCCTCGGCATTCACCGTAAAGGGGTACATGCCCTCGTTCACAGACGGCGGACGAACCACCAGCTTCATGGCAGCACATTCATCCCGCAGGGTTAACAGCTTGTCGGTGTTATCCAATTCAGAGCACATAACCGCCGCCATGAACTCCGACGGATAATGGGTTTTGAGCCAGGCGGTTTGATATGACACCAAGGCGTAAGCGGCTGAATGGGACTTGTTGAATCCGTAACCCGCGAACTTTTCCACCAGATCAAAGATCTTCATAGCGAGTGTCGGGTCTATGCCCTTGGCTTGGGCGCCTTCCTCAAACACCGAGCGCTGTTTGGCCATCTCCTCGGGTTTTTTCTTACCCATTGCTCGACGCAACAAATCCGCACCGCCCAAGGTATAGCCCGCCAGCTCCTGGGCGATCTGCATCACCTGCTCCTGATACAGAATAATGCCGTAGGTCGGCTCAAGAATGGGTTTTAGCGACGGATGTTGATACTCAGCATCGGGATAGGCAAGTGGCTCACGACCATGTTTGCGGTCAATAAAGTTATCAACCATACCTGACTGCAAAGGACCGGGGCGGAACAGCGCCACCAGGGCGATAATGTCTTCGAAGCAATCGGGTTGGAGGCGCTTGATCAAATCCTTCATACCACGAGATTCGAGCTGGAAGACCGCTGTAGTCTCTGCGGCTTTTAGTAGGTCGAATACGTCTGAGTCATCCAGTGGGATTGAACTGATATCCAGCGTTTCGCCGTTTGACTGGTTAATCATCTTGACCGCCCAGTCGATGATCGTGAGGGTCCGCAGCCCCAAGAAATCGAACTTCACCAAGCCCGCGTCTTCAACGTCATTCTTATCGTATTGGGTAACCAAACCGGCGCCGGTTTCATCACAGTACAGCGGTGAAAAGTCCGTGAGCTTAGACGGCGCGATCACAACCCCCCCGGCATGTTTGCCGGCGTTTCGTGTAACGCCCTCCAATTGCAGCGCCATATCCCAAATCTCTTGGGCGGAGCTATCCTCCTGCAGAAGCTGTACTAGCAACTCCTCCTGCTCGATGGCTTTACTCAAGGTCATCCCAACCTCAAAGGGGATAAGCTTGGACATCTTGTCTGCTAGGCCATAGGGCTTGTCCTGAACCCGAGCCACGTCACGCACCACCGCTTTGGCCGCCATCGTGCCGAAGGTAATAATCTGCGAAACCGCATCCCGACCATAGGCTTCGGCCACATAGTCGATAACCTCATCACGCCGCTCCATGCAAAAGTCGACGTCAAAGTCAGGCATGGATACCCGCTGGGGGTTCAGGAAGCGCTCAAACAGCAAGTCGTATTCGAGGGGATCCAGATCGGTGATTTCTAGGGCGTAGGCCACTAGAGAGCCTGCGCCGGAACCGCGGCCTGGACCGACCGCAATATCGTGATCCTTAGCCCAGCGAATGAAATCCATCACGACTAAAAAATAGCCGGGGAAACCCATTTGGTTGATTACGTCGAGCTCAAAGTCCAAGCGTTCTCGGTAAGGTGCGGCGTCAGCGACAGCTAACTTTTCGAGCCGCTTATCCAAGCCCTGATGAGATACTTGGGCCAGATACTGCTCTATGGTCATGCCATCGGGAACCGGAAAATCGGGCAAAAAAGGTGTCCCTAACGGGATGGTCACCGAGCAACGGCGGGCAATCTCAACGCTGTTTTCAAGAGCCTCAGGGATATCGGAAAACAATTCCGCCATCTCTGCTGGGCTGCGCAAGTATTGCTGTTCTGAGTACAAGCGCGGTCGACGCGGGTCATCAAGCGTACGACCATCCCCGATGCACACCCGTGCCTCGTGGGCTTCAAACTCCTCCGCCTCGAGAAAACAGACATCATTAGTGGCCACAACCGGACAATCCATCGCCTCGGCCAACTCTACCGCTGCGTGTAAGTAATCCTCTTCCTGCGGGCGCCCAGTGCGCTGTAGCTCCAGGTAAAATCGATCAGGAAAGGTGGCCATATAACCGGCTAGGGTCTCCCTCGCCGCTTCCGGATGATTGCCCAGTAGCAATGTCCCAATCTGACCCCGACGACCACCCGATAACGCCAAAAGTCCTTCGGCATATTCATCTAGCCACGAGCGTTGCACCCGGGCTCGACCATGGTACTGACCTTCCCGCCAACCACGACTAATCAACTCACGTAAGTTGGCATAACCGATTTCATTTTGGGCCAGTAAAGTGATATGCCAAGGGCGCTCTACATCAGCGGGATCCTCAATCCACAAATCGACGCCCACAATCAGCTTGATGCCTGCGGCCTGAGCTGCCTTGTAAGCTTTAATTAGCCCGTAAAAATTGCTGATGTCAGTAACCGCCACCGCCGGCATTGCCAGCTCAGCAGTCTTCTCCATAAGACGGGGTATGCGGACCAGCCCATCTAGGAGCGAGTATTCGGTGTGTAAGCGCAGGTGAACGAACTGGGTCATGGTAACAAGCTAGCGGAACCGGGCTCAATTAAGCAAGCGTTTTACGGGGCCAAAGCTGCAACGGTGCATGTCAGTGGGGCCCAGCCGCTCTAGGGCCTCCAAATGCTGTGCTGTGGGGTACCCCTTGTGCTTGGCAAAGCCATAACCTGGGTATTGTTGCTCTAAGGCCAACATCTCGCCGTCCCGCTGCACCTTAGCCAAAATCGACGCTGCGGAAATGGCCGGTTCTAAACCGTCGCCACCGACAATCGCTCGACTTTCATAAGGCCAGCGTGGCAAGCGGTTGCCATCAACCAAAATAAGATTGGGTGGTTGCGCCAGCCCCTCTACCGCCCTGCGCATCGCCAATAGGGACGCCTCTAAGATGTTGATCTCATCTATTTCCGCCGGACTCGCTCGTCCTAAGGCCCAGGCTAGAGCAGTCTCTCGGATTCTGACAGCCAGTTGCTCTCGCCGCCTTTCCGAGAGCTTCTTCGAGTCGTTAAGACCCTCGGGCACCTCGGGCCCCAGGATAACCGCCGCCGCCACCACGTCGCCCGCCAGCGGTCCACGGCCGACCTCATCGACACCAGCGACTAGCCGTCCCGACACATCAGCAAACAAATCAGCCATTAGCGCGCCGATACCAAGCCATCGATCGCGTCGGCACAACGTTCAGCGAAGTTACCCCCAATCTGATCAGCTAACTCATCAAAAATGGGGAGTTGCTGTTCATGACCGCGCTCCAGCACCTGCGCCATCGCACGCGTTAGAGCGTCGACTGAGGCTTGCTCCTGCAATAGCTCAGGTACCACGGCGCGGCCAGCGAGAATGTTGGGCAGACCCACGTGCTCAATACGAGCCATACGCGACATGATCTGCCATGACATCCAAGCCATTCGATAGGCAATCACCATGGGTTTTCGCAACAACATGGCCTCCAGCGAGGCGGTGCCGGAGGCCAGTAGTACGGCGTCACAGGCCTGCAGGGTTAAACGCCCTTCACCGTCGATGATTTGCACACCAATTGCACTGTTTGCCACAGCCGCGGAAATTTGCTGATGGCGCGCCCGATTAGCCGCCGGAATGACAAACTGTAACTGGGGATCTTGGCGGTGAAGTTGTTCCATCACTCCGAGAAATAGCGGTAACAACTGGGCTACTTCGTTAGCACGACTGCCGGGCAATACCGCCAAGACGCGGCCTTGTCCGGTGATCCCCAGTTGCTGGCGGGCCTGTTCACGGCTCGGTAACCGGACTAGCTCGTCGATGAGCGGATGTCCAACGTGTACCGCCGGGATACCCGCCTGCTGGTAAATACCCAGCTCAAAGGGAAGCAAACACATCATCAGGTCCACCGCTGTGGCAATACCCTTAAGCCGTCCCTGTCGCCAGGCCCAAACCGAGGGACTCACCAAGTGCGCCGTGGTAATGCCATGAGCCTTCAATCGACGCTCGAGGCCAAGGTTAAAATCGGGGCTGTCGATACCTAAAAAAACATCCGGCTGCCAGGCTAGCTGCTGCTGGAAGACCGAGGCGCGGATTTGCAATAACTCGGGTAGGCGTTTTAAGGGCTCGATCAGACCCATGACCGCCAGACGATCCAAGGGGTGACTGCTGTGTAAGCCGGCAGAGGCCAGGGCCGGACCGCCGATGCCTGATAGCTCCAAGGGGTGACGCAGCGCCAGCTCCGCGACCAATGACGCCGCCAAAAGATCGCCAGAAATCTCGCCTGCTAGGAGTCCCAGCCGCATAGTTTGGCTCCCTAGCGAACGATGCCCCGTTCAGAGGCTTTGAGCGACTCTACCAACACCTGCAGCTCAGGCGTTTCCTGCATCATGCCCTCCAAGCGCTGTACGGCAGCGTCTAGCGTGAGTCCCTGACGGTAGATGATCTTGAAGGCTCGACGTAATTCAGCAATGGCGTGGGACTCGAAACCCCGTCGGCGCAAACCCTCTGCATTTATCGTTTTGGCTTGAGCCGGGCTGCCCGCGACTGTGACGTAAGCGGGCACATCCTTGCCGATGGCCGTACCCATACCGCTAAAACTATGTGCCCCAATTTTGCAGAACTGATGCACCAGCGTATAGCCGCTCAAAATCGCCCAATCGCCAACCTCCACGTGCCCCGCCAAAGCCGCGTTGTTCACCAAAATGGTGTGATTGCCGACGATACTGTCGTGGCCAATGTGGGCGTAAGCCATAATCAAATTGTGATTACCAATTTGCGTTAGCGAGCGGTCTTGAACCGTGCCCCGGTGAATGGTGACGTTTTCGCGAATGATGTTGTCGTCACCAATATGTAATTCGGTCGGCTCATTCCGATATTTAAGATCGGGGGTAGCCTCACCAATCGAGGAAAATTGGTAAATGTGGTTGCGGGCCCCAATACGGGTTGGACCCCGGATCACCACATGAGGCTCTACAATGGTGTCTTCGCCAATAGAGACGTTGGGGCCAATCCAACTCCACGGACCGATTGTGGCTGAAGCCGCAACCTCCGCGGCTGGATCAACAATCGCCGTTGGGTGTATCACTTATCAGCAACCGCACACAAAATGGTTGCCGAAGCACAGGTTTCGCCATCGACCGTTGCCGAGACCTCAAACTTCCAGACACCCCGACGTTCACTCAAAATTTTGGCAAAGAGCTTGACCTGGTCGCCCGGCACGCAGGGACGTTTAAAGCGCACGTCATCCACGCCCACTAGGTAGTACATGGTGCCGTCAGCTGGGCGCTTATCCATGGTGGCGAAACCGAGGATGCCCGCCGCCTGCGCCATGGCTTCAATCAACAATACACCGGGAAAGACCGGCTTTCCGGGAAAGTGACCATCGAAATACGGCTCGTTGATAGACAGATTTTTATACGCCTCTATCGACTCACCAAGCTCCATCGCAACCACGCGATCGACTAACAAAAATGGATAACGGTGCGGCAAATGTTCGCGAATAGCGTCAATGTCCATGATCACGATGGATCGTCCTCCTCGGTCGCTGCCGTATCAGCCAAGGCAGCCAGCTGTTTCTCCAAAGCGGAGATTCGACGTGCCATTTGCGCCAACTGCTCAAATCGCACCGCATTTTTACTCCAGTCGCGATAGGGCTGAATGGGAGTGCCAGACGCCCAGACACCCGGCTCCAGTAGCGATTTGCTAACCCGGCCCTGACCATTAACGTGCACGTTATCGGCAATAGTGATGTGGTCGCCAACGCCAACCATACCCGCCAGTGTGCAATCGCGTCCCACCACAGTGCTACCACCCACACCTGTGCAGGCCGCCATGCCGGTGCGCGCTCCGACGCGAACGTTGTGCCCAATGTGTACCTGATCGTCCAGGATCACGTTGTCCTCAATGACGGTATCGGTGAGAGCACCGCGATCTACCGTTGAACTGGCGCCAATCTCAACCCGATCGCCAATCTGTACGCCACCCAGCTGCAAAATCTTGATCCACCCTTGGTCAGAAGGGGAAAAACCAAAACCGTCAGCGCCAATCACACTGTTGCCGTGGAATGTGCAATCCCTGCCGATACTGACACCATGGTAAATCACAACACCGGGGTAAACTCGGGTGTTTTCCCCAATCTGAGTGTCCTGCCCCACCACCGCATTCGCGCCAATCCAAACCCCATCGCCCAAAACCACACCGGCCGCCACAACAGCCCCCGCGTCGACGGTGACGCAGTGCCCTAGGCGGGCACTGGGATCCACAATCGCTTGCGGGTGCACCTCGCCAGAAGCCACCGGTCGGTTATCAAACAGCCGTGTGGCGTTGGCATAACTCAAATAGGGATGCGGACTTAACAGGCAAGGGCCTTGCCAATCGTCAGCCCAATCGGGATGCAGAATAACAGCACCGGCCGAGCGGGCTTGCTCAAGATACTGCGCTTTGGTGACGAAACTGAGCTGTGAAGCACCCGCCTCTTCGACAGAGGCGATACCGGTTAGTACCAATGCCGGGTCCCCTCTGAACTCGAGGTCGAGATACGCTGCGATCTCAGATAGGGCCGGCATTGATAGACCTAATCGATTAGTCGCCTGAGGGCAGTTGGTTCAATTTGTCAGTGACCTTGGCCGTAATGCTGTAGCCAAGATCAGCATGAATCACCATCTGCTGCTGTAATAACAGGCCAATTTGCTCAGTGGCAATAATATCCCGCAAGACTTCTTGGGCTTTGGGTGCCAATTCCTGCAGCACACGCTGTGCATTTTGCTGCTGGAGCGCTTGTAATTTCTTAGCAACGTATTCCAGATCTGCTTGCTTGCTGGCAATCTTCTGACGTGCCGATACCTTCTGATCTTCGCTCATCGCAGCCTGATCACGCTGCAGTTCCTCAGCAAATTTTTCCAGGTCTTTGCGCAAGCTTTCAAACTCATCTTTGTCAGAGACAAAGTCTTCATTGCTCTCAAACTCTGCCAAGCGCTGTTGAGCGTAGTCGGTTTGGAGAATCGCCTCCTGAAGATTCACAACGGCAATTTTGCCCTGGGCCAAAGCGCCCATAGAACACATTGCCAAAAGGCTGACACCAATCCATTTAACGAGCAGTTTCACAAAAGACCTCCATTACAAGGTAGTTACATTAAAATCCACGTCCCAGCGAGAACTGGAACACTTCACGTTCATCAAACTCGCCAGCATTAATCGGCTTGGCAAAGCTGAACGTCAGCGGGCCAAATCCAGACAGCCAGGTTACGCCCACACCCACTGAGGCGCGTAACTCAGCCGCATCAATGTCAAAGCAGTTGTACTGATTCTTCAGGCAATTTGTATTGAACACGTTGCCCACGTCCAAGAAGAATGCCGACCGCAAAGAGCTTCTGTCCTTGATGAAAGGCATAGGGAACAAGATCTCGGCAGTTGCCTCCACCAAGACGTTTCCGCCAAACGGATCGGGCTCGTCATAGTACAGCGGCTGAACCACAATTTTGCCCGTTGTGGGATCAACCGTATAGCCAAATCCACGACCGTCGGGACCACCAACCTCCGTTGGCACACCGTTCTCATCTATAGCCGTGATGGGCACGCCCGTGCCGTAAATCACGGGCTCAGTACTTCTGGGGCCCAAGGTGTTAGTTTCGTAACCGCGCACCGAGCCAAAGCCCCCCGCGAAGAAGTGCTCATAAAATGGCAATGCACTGGTGTCGGCATAGCCGTCGCCGTAGCCAAATTCGCCGCGCAGGTGCAAGGTGAACTCGTTGTAGATGGGGAAATAAATCTCGCCACGGTAAGTCAGCTTATAGAACTCCAAATCAGATAGCGGTACTGACACCTCAAGGCCCAACGATTGCGAGTAGCCCCGGGTGGCCAATTGCCCTCGGTTCAACGTCGACTGCAGCCAGGATGCCGACACCGTGTAGTTCAAAAATTGATCGCCGTTCTGGTCGAGGAATCCAGGTTCAGGCGGGAAGGTTAGGGCCGATTCGGGAAGATCCGCGATGGGCAACAAGATCTCGGGGGCACCGTAGGTGCCGTCGGCTAACAATGTACTGGTGTACCAACTGTCAATGGCATCAACCAAGCGCGGGCTAGACTTAATTTCCTGAACAGCATACTGACCCGCCGTGATGTTGGTATCACTAACGCCAAAGCTAAATGACAAGCGCTGGGTTTCACTAATGGGATAGCCAAAATTCAAGTTCAGACCGACTGTATCGGTGGTGTAACTGGCGACATTGATTTCCGACAAATCGGTCTTACGGTAATACAAGCTGAAGCCGCGACTAACACCATCCTCGGTAAAGTATGGGTTGGTGTAATTAAAGCTAATCATGTCCTGCCAGCGTGAGGAATTTAAACTAATCCCAACACGCCGGCCGGTGCCCAAAAAGTTATTCTGCTGCAAGTTCAGGCCGAGAATCAGACCCGCGTCCTGAGCATAGCCCAAGCTACCCCCGATAGAACCAAAGGATTGTTCCTCAACAGTGAAATCCACATCGATCAGATCGTCGTGACCGGGGATTTCAACCACTTCACTCTCGGCTGTTTTGAAGAAGCCCAAGCGCTCTAGGCGAATACGTGACTGCTCAATCGAAGCTGAGGACGCCGGAGCCGACTCCATTTGGCGCATTTCTCGGCGCAACACATCATCGACGGTACGGTCGTTACCGATGAAATTAATACGGCGAACATAGGTGCGTTTGCCCGGATCGATAAAGAACTTAAGACCCACTGTCGAATCATCTTCATCGACCTCCGGGATGCCACTGACCTTGGCGAAATTGTAGCCCTCGTTACCCAATCGGCGGGTCAAATAGTCCTCAGTCGCCGTCACCAGAGCCTGGGAATAGATCTGCCCTTCTTGCACCAAGATGAAACGGTTCAAATCATCCTCGGGCAACACCAAATCGCCAGACAAACCGACATCAGTAACCGTGAACTTCTCGCCCTCGGTGACGTTGGCAGTGATATAGACCTGCTCTTTGTTAGGCGATACCGCCACTTGGGTAGAGTCGATATTGAACTGCAAATAACCGCGGTCCATGTAGTAGGAGCTCAAGGACTCCAAATCCGAGGTCAGCTTTTCTTTCGAGTATTTGTCGTCACTAGAGAAAAACTTCCACCAAATAGTGGTCTTCAACTCGAACAAATCGAGTAGCTCCTCGTCTGTAAATACCGTATTGCCAACAACATTAATGTGTTTGATCGTCGCCACCGTGCCCTCGGTGACATCAATGGCAATGGACACGCGATTACGCGGCTCAGGTATGACTTCGGCCTCGATTTTGGCGTCATAGCGGCCTTGAATAACGTACTGGCGTTGCAATTCCATTTGCATGCCCTCTAGCGTCGAACGCTGAAAGACATTACCAACGGCTAGGCCCGCGCCTTTCAAGCCATCAAGCAACGGTTCAGTCTCAATGGCTTTATTGCCCTCAATGGTGATCTCACTGATGCTCGGTCGCTCAGCAACCGTAACCACCAATACATTGCCATCTCGGCCAATAGAGATGTCATCGAAGTTGCCACTGGCAAACAAGCTTTTGACTGCCGTACGGATGGCATAACTGTCGGCCACGTCACCCACGCCCACAGGCAAAGCCGCGAACACGCTTCCCGGCGCAATACGTTGTAAACCCTCAACCCGAATATCGGCAATGGTGAAGGGCTCTTGTTGCGCGTGCGACGGGTTCGCAGCGACAGCCAACAAAAAAATAGCTAGCACTGGAGTGCGAGCAATCCTCGCCAACAGAGTCGGGACCACTGAAATTCGCATTACTGGATTATGTCTCCGATATAGCCGGAGCCACCACGACATCCGCCGCGACGACTTGCGATAAAACTGAACCTTGTGAACTGTGCTGGCAGAGCCGGCCTGTCCCCACGTCCGCTGCTACCCCCAAGGTTCACAGGCGGACCACGTCATTATACAGGGCAAATAGCATTAAACTCAGCACCATTGCCAAGCCCATTTGATAGCCCACAGCCTGTACCTTCTCGGGAACTGGCCTCCCGGTCAAGGCCTC
>CAYPPU010000037.1:0-24802 GCA_964412695.1 uncultured Alteromonadaceae bacterium
CGGCGATGACGCCCCAACATGACACTGCGAAGCAGAACGCCGCCGACGTCGCCAATGAACGTGATGCCACGTAACAGTGCAGCCAGACGGATACTCAGTCGCATATCGCCGTTGAGGATATGGCTGAATTCGTGACCAATGACCCCCTGCAGCTCCTGTCGATTAAGCTGCTCCAAACTGCCTCGGGTCACGGCAACTACGGCGTTTTGCACGCTGGTACCCGCCGCAAAGGCATTGATGCCGCGCTCATCATCCAAAATGTAGAGCGGGGGCACCGGCATATTGGCCGCCAGTGCTATTTCCTCGACCACATTCTGCGCTTGACGCTCTAAGGGGTCACTCGATCCTGATGTCACCGGCCGCCCACCGAGGGCTTCGGCGACGGCATCACCGCCTTGTGAAAAGCGTAACCAGTTGAACAAAACGACAGTACCCACCACCAAGCTGATGGCGGCCGCCACACTGAAAAACAGTGGCCAGTCCAGAACACGGAGCCATTCAGCAATGCTTATCGGTTGATATGTGGAGGCTCCGCCGACCACGGTCACACCACCGAGAACGGCGGTGGTCAGCGCGATGAGGGTGAGCACGGCTAGTGCGAAGAGCAGGGTCAGCAGGCGCGAATTGCGGCGCGCGATATCCTGTTCGCGAAAAAAATCCATAACAACGACTTAGAGTGCGTTAAAAACTCACCTTGGGTGCTGCCTGAATCTCAGCGCTGTCTTCAAACTCCAGCAGCCCGGCATCTTCACGGTGCCCAAACCACCCTGCAACGATGACGTTGGGGAAGCTTTGCCGATAGGTGTTGTAGCTTGTCACGGCGTCATTGAAACCCTGTCGAGCAAAGGCAACACGGTTTTCGGTTGTGGTCAGTTCCTCTGATAGCTGTTGCATGTTCTCGGAAGACTTCAAATCGGGATAGGCCTCCATGACCACGTTTAACCTGCCCATGGCGCTACCTAGTGCCGACTCAGCGCCAGCGAGTTGCTGAATACCCTTGGCGTCGAGATTGTCGCGGCCCAGTGCACCCAATGCCGCTGCGGCCTCGTTACGCGCCGCGATCACGGCTTCCAGGGTTTCACGTTCGTGTTGTAAATAGCCCTTAGCGGTCTCGACCAAATTGGGAATAAGGTCGTAGCGGCGTTTAAGCTGCACTTCAATTTGGGCAAAGGCATTTTTATAACGGTTGGCCAGTGCCACCAACTGGTTGTAGATCGCCACACCCCAAAACAGTGAAACAACTAAGAAAATAGGAAAAATATAGCTTGAGTCCATGATGGGTCGTCCTCTGTTGGCCGTCGCTGCAGCATAACCTTATTTTTCTGCGGCCTCTAATGACAAAAAGCGGTTTGTGTCGCCGGACATAAAAATCGGTTTGCGCAGAGTCTTTGTGAGGTTGTCCTATAGTGTGATCTGGGGTGTCTAGCTGCAGCGCGGCGAGCCGGATCACGCAAGCGCCTCTGGCGCGCAGCTGGAATAGTCCTCTTGCCGTATCGAAGTTCGAGACCGACGTCGCTACATTGGTGATTCGATAGATGAGGATGATGGTGCCCAGGAGAGGGTGATCTGGGGTTTCGAGCCGCACTGCGGCGAGCCGGATCACGCAAGCGCCTCTGGCGCGCAGCTGGAATAGTCCTCTTGCCGTATCGAAGTTCGAGACCGACGTCGCTACATTGGTGATTCGATAGATGAGGATGATGGTGCCCAGGAGAGGACTTGAACCTCCACGCCCTTTCGAGCACTAGCACCTGAAGCTAGCGTGTCTACCAATTTCACCACCTGGGCAGCGGCAAAGCTCCGTTTAGACAGAGGGCGCGCAGACTACTCAGTGCGCCTGAAATTGTCAATCCGGCATACTGGCCGGGCTTGCCGTCAGTAGTTATGAGAAAAAAATTTGGTTCGCCGACGGGTTTTTCGTTACTCGGTCGTAACAGTGTCAAATGCCGCTGTAGGAGACAGCCGTTATGAACAGATTACGCCGATCAGCACTTTCCATAGCCATTATTGCTGCTGCTGGAATCTCCAGTCAGGGCTTCGGTCAAACCTTATCCGACCCTGTTCGGGAATTTTCGGGTATTTTTGGTGACGTGGGTGCGGCTCCATCGACCCCAGTTGAGCCGAGCGCCCTTAGCCGAAGACCCGTCGCACCGCGTGCACCCACCGGTCCCGGCGGACTTCAGCCGGGAAACGGGGGTGGGAGCCAGCCGGTGCCGTTCACCATGTGGATCCCGATCAATCAGCCGCCACCCGGCCCTGAGACATCACCGGGACCGGCGACGCCGGCAGAGCCCAGCGATCCGGTGGTCCCAGCCGAGCCCAGCGGCCCTTCCGATCCAGAAAATACCACCGATCCCATTGTCAATAATCCCGGTGCCGAGACGCCCCAAAACGCGCAAGGCAATGTCAGCACCGCCGGTGTGCTATGCGATCTTGAGAACGTGGCTTACAACAGTCAGCCGTCGCTGACCTACACCAGTGAGGCGACCTGGCGTTGCTCGGGTACGGCACGCAGTTTGGTCGCTAACGGGATTCCAGATCACACCGTGGGCCAGTTCCCCAATGCCAATAATCCCAATGTCATTAGTGAGCAGCGAGTGAGTGAAACCTTCTCGCTTGAGCCGACAGAAAGTGCTGGCATGACGGAGCTGGGTGGACCCCGCGGCGCGGTGGGTTATGTGTTGAATGGCGTCAAGATCGATGCGGATACCGCAGGATCTTGTGATGACAGTGGCCGGTCCTGCAGCATGATTGGTAACAATGGCAACTGGAGTATCGAGGCCCTGGGTCAGTCCCATTTTGATTTCGGTACCGATAGCAACAATGCACACGTACAACCCAATGGCGCATACCATTACCACGGTATGCCCGAGGGCTACTTGGAAATGCAGGGCGCTGATGGCGCCAGTATGGTCCTAATTGGTTGGGCCGCTGACGGTTTTCCAATCTATGCCCGCTATGGCTATAGCAATCCGCTTGACGCCGACTCGGGTTTAAAAACCATAACGGGTAGCTACACCCTAGTCAGCTCGGTGCCCAGCAATCGCCCCTCCGTGAATAGCTATGCGTTGGGCACATTTAAAGAAGATTGGGTTTATGCAGCGGGCTCAGGGGATCTCGATGAATGCAACGGGCGCTTTGGCGTGACCCCCGAGTTTCCCGAGGGTATCTACCATTACTACGCCACTGACACTTACCCCTACTTTCAGCGTTGCGTGCGAGGTGCCCTATGAATCGCCAAATAGCGACTGCGTTAAGTGCGGTGCTGGTCTGTACGCTCATGGCGGTGCCAAGTTGGGGTCACCTTATGGTGGCCCAAAAGGGCACTTTGCGATTCGAGGACGAGCGGGCCTATCTAGTGGTGTCGTTGCCCGTCTCTGCTTTTAGTGGGTTGGATCAAGACGGTGATGGTGGCGTCACTGAGCGAGAGTTTGATAGCCATCGCACCGAGGTGTTGGCGCAGGTCCAGCGGACTGTGTCGCTGCAAAGTTCCAGCGGCATCATTGCGCTCACTGATATCTTGTTGTCACCCGAGACAAACCACGGCGCGGTTCTTGCAGACAATCATTTCCGTTCTGGCGCTGCTGAATCGGCTCTTGTCGATCAGGTCACGGTGTTGGGGGTATTTCCGTTCGGCTCTTCCAAGGACGAGTTGGCACTGAGTATTGAGCTCTATGGTACCGCTGTCGATGAGCAGGCTTATGAGATGAGCGTCAGCACTAGTCAAACCGCGGTGCGTCAGGTGCGTCTGTTAACGCCGCAGTTTTCTCGGGCTGTGCTCACGGATCTCTGGGGAGCCAAGGCCAGTTGAGTCCTGGCAGAGCCCCACAGAGTCAGCGGTGTTTAGGCTACAGCCAAACTTGGAAGGCGCTGACGCAAGGCGTCACTGTCGTGGGTGACATCGGCCAGCGTGACTTTATCGAGTTCAGACAAAAAGGCTTCTAGACCGCGATGAAAAATCCCGGTGAGTTGACAATCACCGATCAACGGACAGGTGTTCGTGCTGGGGTTGAAGCATTCAACCACTTCGCTATCGCCCTCAAGGGCGCGCACCACAGCGCCAATGTTGATGCGCTCGGGCGCCATACCCAACTGCACGCCGCCCGCTCGTCCCCGAGTGGTTTTTAAATACCCCAACTTGCCCAGTTGACGGGCCGACTTCAGTAGGTGGGCCTTCGAAATGCCAAAGGCACTGGCAATATCTTCCATGCGGACCATGGTGCCGGGATGCAGGGCACAGTACATGAGGGTGCGAAGGGAATAGTTGGTGTAAGCGGTGAGACGGATGGTGTGGTCCTTTTAAGAGCGTTCGAACGCTAAAACCAATACCACAAATTCCACTTTAATGCACGAAAGCCGCCGCGGGCTGTAACAATGACCGCGTCTGTGGCCTGTCGCCTTAACAGATCCCACGTATACTGACGGTATCCGCCTAAGTGCCAGTTCTGAGAGAACCTTTGCCTCGTCGTCGATCGCCTTCACAGCCCCCCGCAGACCCTCATGCCGAGCGTGAGGCACAGCGCTATGAAAATCCCATACCTAGTCGAGAGCTACTGACCTCGGTGCTGACCGAGGCAGGGGAGCCCCTGACCTTGAGTCAATTGGCTGAAACCCTTGATCTGGCTGGTGAGCAGGCGTTGCACGCGCTCAGGAAGCGTATTAATGCCATGCAGCGCGACGGTCAGGTACACATTGATCGCCGAGGGCATATTGGGCTGGCCGAGCGCTTGGCATTGCAGCGTTGCCGCGTCATGGGGCATCGAGACGGCTACGGATTCGCGGTGCCCCACGAGGGAGAGGAAGATTTCTTTTTGTCCGCTCGGGAAATGCAGCGGGTGTTCGATGGTGACGAGGTGTTGGTTGCTGAGACCGGTCGAGATGGTCGTGGGCGCGTCGAGGGTAAGGTGGTCGAAGTGCTCAGTCGCGGACTCGAGGTATTGCCGGGGCGCTATATGGAAGAGAGCGGCATTGGCTTTCTGATGCCTTATAACACCCGCGTTAGTCAGCACATCCTCATTCCCCCCAACAAGAAAAACGGCGCCGTGACCGGACAGATGGTCTCGGTACGAATTACCGACTACCCCACCTCGGTGCTGGGCGCTAAGGGTGAGGTTGAGGAGATCTTGGGCGATCATTTGGATCCCGGGCTTGAAATCGACATTGCCATCCGCGCTCACAACATTCCTTGGCAGTGGCCGGAGGCGGTGCAGGCTGAGGCGGGCCAGCTGCGTGACGAGCCCAGCGAGGCAGATAAAACCGGACGCGTCGATTTGCGCGATCGTGCCTTCGTCACCATCGATGGCGAAGACGCAAGAGATTTTGACGACGCGGTGTATTGCGAATCCGAGGGGGCTGGCTTTCGACTGTGGGTAGCGATCGCCGACGTTAGCCACTACGTGCGGCCGGGTTCGGCGTTAGATGCTGAAGCCATTGAGCGGGGTAATTCGGTGTATTTCCCTGAGCGCGTCGTGCCCATGTTCCCCGAGGTGTTATCAAACGGACTGTGCTCGCTTAAACCGCAGGTCGATCGTCTGGCGATGGTGTGCGAGATGGTGATCACGGCTGAAGGCGAGGTCGAGCACGCGGAGTTCTACGAAGGGGTGATTCACTCCCACGCGCGCCTCACCTACACCCAAGTGGGTGAGGTGATTGAAGAGGGTTGGCACCCCGAGGTCGAGGGCGAACGGGTTGCCGACATCATGCGCTTGCATGCGCTCTATGTGGTGCTAAGAGAAGCGCGGGAGCGTCGCGGAGCCATTGATTTTGAAACCGTGGAGACCCGGATTGTATTCAACGAAGCACGCAAAATTGAGGCGATTGTGCCGGTGCATCGCAATGACGCCCATAAGCTGATTGAGGAATGCATGCTGGCTGCGAATGTGGCCACGGCGCAGTTGTTGGCCTCAGCTAATTTGCCGGTGGTATTTCGAGTTCACGAGGGCCCCAGCAGCGAGCGTCTGGGCAATCTGCGTGCCTTTTTGGGTGAGCTGGCGTTAGACCTGCCCGGCGGGGAGAGTCCTACCCCCGAGGATTATCAAGTGGTGTTAGCCCAACTCGGTGATCGTGAGGACGCCGGTATCATTCAAACCATGATGCTCCGGTCACTGAGTCAGGCGGTCTATCAGCCTGACAATGCCGGACACTTTGGGCTGCATTATCCGGCTTATACCCACTTCACTTCTCCTATACGGCGCTACCCCGATCTGCTGGTCCATCGTGCCATACGGCATCTCATTCGATCCCGCAAAACCTTGGCCGGCTTGAGGCGGGTTGACGGGGTGAAAGCCCTGCCCAAAGCCCGTATTTACCCCTATACCGAAGCGGATATGGCGGGGCATGGCGAGCACTGCTCAATGACTGAACGTCGAGCCGATGATGCCACTCGCGAAGTGGAAGCCTGGCTTAAATGTGAGTTTCTACGCGATAAAGTCGGTGAAACCTACTCCGGTTTAATTTCGGCCGTCACGCGCTTTGGCATCTTTGTCGAGCTGCAAGATCTTTATATTGAAGGACTGGTGCATATCAGTGCGCTGCCCGGCGATTACTATCACTACGACCAGCCCAAGCAGCGCTTGGTGGGTGAACACACGCGACAAACCTTCAAGTTGGGTGGCGCCGTGACTGTTCGGGTGGCTCGGGTGGATCTAGATGAGCGCAAGGTCGACTTGGAGCTGGTGGGCAGCAAACCGGCACGCACTGATCGGGCCGGTGGGGGCGGTGCCAAGAAAAAACGTGCTGGCAATGACTCGGCCCCCGCTGCCAAAAAAGGTCGCGGTCGTGCTAAAAACGCCGCGGGTGGGGCGGCGGAACGCAAGGCGAGCAAAGAAAGATCAGGTAAGAAGGGTCGCCGCAAGTGAGCGCAACCAACGATTGGGTGTATGGCTTTCATGCCGTTGAAGGCGTGCTTCGACACGAGCCGCGTCGGGTCCGCGCGCTCTATTTACAAGACGGCCGGCGTGACAAGCGCGCCCAGGCCCTTGAAGCGTTGGCGGCTAATCAGGGGGTGGCGCTATTTCGTTGTCAACGCGCCGATCTGGATGCATGGGTGTCGGGACGTCACCAAGGCGTAGCGGCCGAAGTTGAGCCACGAACCGCAGGTGGGCTCACCCCTGAGACGGAGCTTCCAACGCTAATCGCCGCGGCAGATTGCCCGTTGTTGCTAATACTCGACGGTGTGACTGACCCACACAATTTGGGCGCTTGCTTGCGCAGTGCCGACGCCGCGGGTGTTACCGCGGTCATCGTACCCAAGAACCGCAGCGCCGATTTGGGCCCTGTTGTCAGCAAGGTGGCCTGTGGGGCTGCCGAAACGGTGCCTTTTGTGCGTGTCACCAATTTGTCGCGAACCCTGGCGCAACTTAAAGAGCTGGGGGTTTGGATTGTGGGCACTACCGGCGATGCCGATCAATTGCTTTATCAGCAGGATTTGACCTTGCCGCTGGCACTGATCATGGGCGCTGAGGGCGAGGGTATGCGACGGTTAACCACCGAGGGCTGTGATTTCACGGTTTCCTTGCCCATGCAGGGGACGGTTTCTTCTCTGAACGTGTCCGTGGCCACCGGTATTTGTTTGTTTGAGGTGCTCAGGCAGCGCGGTGGGGTCTAAACACCCCGCAAACTGGGGGCCAGATAAGCCAAATTCACACATTGCATTCCACGGATCGCCTCGGTAGACTCCGCCGCTCAAAATTCGATGGGCTTAGGCCTAATCTCCTTGTCGCACCGCTGGTCGGGCGACGATAACCCGTGAGGAGTACGCAAGTGCGACACTACGAAGTTGTGTTCATGGTCCACCCGGACCAGTCAGAGCAAGTCCCCGGTATGATCGAGCGTTACAGCAACCTGATCACCAAAGATGGTGGTTCGGTGCATCGTCTTGAGGATTGGGGTCGCCGTCAATTGGCATACCACATCAACAAGGTGCATAAGGCTCATTACATTCTGATGAATGTCGAGGCTTCTAATGAGGCTATGGAAGAGCTGACCACCACTTTCCGTTACAACGACGCCATTATTCGCAACCTCGTCATCCGTCGCGATGACGCGGTGCTGGAAGAGTCGCTGATCATGAAGGCGGAAAAAGAAGATCGCGAGCGTAAGTCGCGTTATCAGGAGCGCCAGGCGGCTGAAGCCTCTGCGATCGATGCTGACGACGCTGACGATAACGATGAATCTACCGACGACGATGACGCCGTCGAAGAAACTACTGAGGACTGATCCATGTCACGTTTTTTCCGTCGTCGTAAGTTCTGCCGTTTTAGCGCAGAGGGTGTGAAAGAGATCGATTACAAAGATCTGGAGACGCTGAAACAGTACATCACCGAGACCGGCAAGATTGTGCCTAGCCGAATCACCGGTACCAAGGCTAAGTATCAGCGTCAGCTGGCGACCGCTATAAAGCGCGCGCGCTACTTGGCGCTGTTGCCCTACACGGACTCGCATCACTGAGCGATTGACGTGCGCGGCCTCGCTGAATTCATCATGCGCGGCCGCTGGCAGGCGCTGGCGGTTGCAACAGTAGGTGCCGGCAGTCTGCTCTTTGGCTGGGTCAGCGCGGCAGCCGTAGCGTTAGTGACGCTACGCCGCGGTGCAGAGGCTGGAGGTTGGGTTGTACTTTGGGCGCTGTTACCAGCGTTCCTATTCGCCTGGTATCTAGGCGATCCCGGCAGCGTGTTGTTACTGCTGGGGACATTTGGTTTGGCCTGCGTGCTTAGAGCTACGGTCAACTTGGCATGGGCTTTAGCCGCCAGCGTTGTTGTAGGTTTGTTAAGCGGTGCCAGCTTAATGCTGTTTAGCGGCGAGTTCCTCGCCAACATGGTCGAGGCCTTTGGTCTTTTCTTCGACCAGTTGGAAGCGAATTTGGCCGAGGGTGCTGAGACATCCATTGCCCTAGTTCGGCCAACGGCCTTACAGGTGGCAGGTATGTTTGCTGCGGCCAATGCCGGCATGTCGGTACTGAGCGTGTTGTTGGGACGCTACTGGCAGGCGGCACTGTACAACCCCGGAGGATTCCGCGAGGAATTTCACGGGTTGCGAATGCCAGTGGCAGGCGCTGTGCTATTGATCACTGCCGCGGTGGCGTTGTGGTCAATGGGTACAGAGTGGGCTGCTTGGGCGGCGGTGTTTGTAGTGCCATTGGTGTTTTGCGGTTTTGGTCTGGTGCACGCTTGGGTGCGGGCCACGGGCAGGGGGGGGAACACCCTGGCGCTGTTTTATGTGATCTGGCTTTTGGTCGATCCCATGAAATGGGCATTGGTGACCGCCGCTGTTGTAGATGCGGTATGGGATTTTCGATCGCGCTGGCAGCGAACGGGAACCTGACGGTACCGAAACGGAATTTTTAGGAAGGACTCGGCTTTAAGTCGATCACAAGGAAAGAGAGCCATGGAAGTTATTCTGCTGGAAAACGTCGGAAGCCTGGGTACCCTGGGTGATACGGTCACGGTTAAGCCGGGCTATGGACGTAACTTTTTGATTCCTCAGGGCAAAGCCGTACCGGCTACCGAGGAAAACGTCGCAAAATTTGAAGCGCGTCGCGCGGAGCTGGAAGCTGCCGCTGCGGCAGCGCTGTCAGCAGCCGAGGCTCGCGCGCAGTCGATCGAAGGTTTGGCAAAAGTATCTATCGCCGCTACGGCGGGCGAAGAGGGCAAGCTGTTCGGTTCTGTGGGCACCCGTGACATTGCCGACGCCATCACCGCAGGTGGTGTTGAGGTAGATAAGTCTGAGGTTCGACTGCCCGACGGCGTGATTCGCGAGCTGGGTGAATACCAGGTTGTCATTCAGCTCCACGGTGATGTCAGCACCAGCATTACCGTTGACGTTGTCGCAGAGTAAGATATCAATCGTATTCCGGGCGCCTATCGGGCGCCCACTTCCTTTCAAATAGAGTATGCTCTCTGTTCAATGACAGAGAGATCCACGCGGTATGAGTGAGTACAGCGCCAGAGCTGAATACTCGGCCCCCATCGATACGGACATTGCCCGTATCCGCATGCAGCCCCATTCCCTCGAGGCCGAGCGTTCGGTTATCGGCGGCCTGCTATTGTCCGCGGAGGGCTGGGACGCCATCGCGGAATTGGTTACGGCCAGCGATTTCTACCGCCCTGAACACAGGGCCATCTTTCGTCAGATTGCGTTACTGGTCGATCGAGGCGAGCCCATTGATGTCGTTACCGTAGCTGACCGATTGCTGGCTACCGGGGAGCTCGATGCCGCCGGTGGGCACCAGTACCTCGCTGAGTTGGCCGAGCAAACCCCGACAGCCGCCAATATTCGCGCTTATGCCACTGCCGTGCATGAGCGCGCCGTGCTGCGTAAATTGATTCTTGCTGCACAAGACATTGCCGATACCGGTTTTCACCCCGACGGGCGCAGTGCCGAAGAATTGTTAGATGAGGCCGAGCGCCGGATCATGCAGATTGGTGAAGATGGCCCCAAAACCGGCGGTCCGCGTACCATGGAGCCGCTGCTGACGGGAGCACTTGAGCGCATTGAAGAGCTCTTTAATTCTGGCGGCGACATCACCGGCTTGACCACTGGCTTCATCGATCTGGACAGTATGACCTCGGGTTTACAGCCCTCCGATCTGGTTATCGTTGCCGGTCGCCCCTCAATGGGTAAGACCAGTTTTGCCATGAACTTGGTTGAAAACGCCGCGCTGGCGAGCGATCAACCGATTTTGGTGTTCTCCATGGAGATGCCGGCTGAATCCCTGGTCATTCGCATGTTGTCCTCCTTGGGACGGATTGATCAGGGCCGCGTGCGCAACGGCAAACTCGAGCAGGACGATTGGCCCAAGTTGTCTTCGGCGATGAATAAGCTCAAGGACACCCGCATCATGATCGACGATACGCCGGCGCTCACCCCCACAGAATTGCGCTCGCGCGCTCGCCGGGTGGCACGTGAGCACGGACAGTTGGGTATGATCATGGTCGATTACCTGCAACTGATGCGTGTGGCCGGCAGCTCTGAGGGCAGAACCGCCGAGATCTCTGAAATTTCTCGCAGCCTTAAGGCCATAGCCAAAGAATTTCGCTGCCCGATGGTGGCGCTGTCACAGCTCAACCGAGCCCTCGAGGCTCGTCCCAACAAACGGCCGGTGAACTCCGACCTGCGTGAATCGGGCGCGATCGAACAAGATGCCGATGTGATCATGTTCATTTATCGCGATGAGGTGTACCACGAGGACTCCCTCGATAGAGGCGTGGCGGAAATCATTATTGGGAAGCAGCGAAACGGGCCGATTGGTACTTGTAAATTGGCGTTTCAGGGCGAGTACACCCGTTTTGACAACCTGTCCCGAGGTCGTTACGACGACTTTCCCTAGCCAAGCAGTGTGCTAGAGGCTGCGAAGCGGGGCGGGATTTTCTCTACCTATCTTGGACCCAGCGCCTGCGCCAAAAGGCCACAGAAACCCAATGTCGAGTTGCGCGATCTTGGGGCAAACGACACCTACAGTACTAATTCATCCCGCAAGCGCTGCAGTGCAGCCTTCCGATCCTCCAGTGTCATTTCTGCTGACTGAGCTGCCGGTAACTCCTCGTGCTGGGGAAGGGTAAAACGCTCGCCACGGCGCAGCCGTTTTAGGTAGTTGGCGTAATGATTTTCGAATACTGGACGAGCTACTTGCTCACTGCTGTTACTCAAGAAAAACCAGTCACTGTCCCGACCGGCAAAGTAGACCACGGGATGTGACCAGGGCTGGGCCAGTTTCGGCGAGGGTTTTTCACAGGCCTCAATAAACGCTTGTCGCGGAGAGGGTAGACCTTGATCCAGCAACGCTTGCTGGCAGCTATCGATCATACGTTTGAGGGTGGGGAGGTAGTCGCTACTCTCAAGAGCGTGTTTGGCGCCGCGCAAAATCACTTCGGCGGGAAAATCGCTGAGTGCGTCTAACCACAGGCGCTTTACCTGGTTAAGTTGCTCGCCATCGGGGTAGGCGGCGTAGAACTGATTGTGGAAGTTGAGTCTAAACAGCGCAAAGACTTGATTCAGGGCTTCGACTAGCTGTTGGCGCTCACCTTCGTCAGTTGGCCCAGCTGGTGTCGCTGAGGTCATCGGCGATACTCCGATCTCGGGTACGAGTGCCTGCGCCAGCGCTGACGCCTCTTTGCTGTCCGTCATCGGAGCCTCCCTGCCGCTGTTCCCAGCGCCACTGATGTTTCACGTGCTGTAAAAATTTTGAATTCCAGGAGGTGTGCAGCTCATTGCTGTCGCTCCAGTACAAGGCGAACTCGGGCACTCGTGCTTCGGCCCATTCGCGTTCAATCCCAGACATGGCGAGAATATCGTAGACATGGTCATGGGGCTGCCAGTCTTGCACCATTGGGCGGGGTTCGGTGCTGTGCGCCAGACCTGATTGATATCGCACCCAGCGATTTCTGACAAACTCGATAAAGCGGCTGTTCACTTCTTTTGGTGGGCCGCCACGTTCGCGCCAGTAAAGAATGAATTCGGGCCGAATGGAGTCGATGAACTCTGCATCCACCTCGCTACGCAACATGATCTCCATGGCGTCTTCGCTGGGTTGCCACTGACTGTCAAAGGGCGTAGCCGTGGGGGTGGCAAAAGCCGGATGATGGTGCTGGTGGTGTCGCCACGCCGCCAATACATGTTGTCTAAATCGACTGTCATTGTTGGTGACCGCGTTATCTCCTAAGGCGTCAAAGCTAGCCAACTGCGCCAGAGCAAATTGCCGGTCGATGCCGTGATTTAACGCCAATAAATCGAGCGTGCCATTTTGAGGCTGCCAAGGTGGGGCGTTTGCACGGCTTGTGTTGCTGATTGCCGGGCTGCTCGTATTGACGCTGTCGCGTGTTGGTAGGCTGGCATCAGCTGGGGCCACCCGTAAGCTGTGGTGATTTTCACCCGGTAGCACGCTTAGGATGCCGAGCTCAGCCAAATTTTGCAGTAGCTGCCGAATGCGATCGCCGTTCCAAAAAGGAAACTGTCTCTCCAACTGCGGGATCACTAGGGCGTGCCATTGGCCGCGCTCCCGGGGCAGCAAAGGACCAATGCCTTGCAATAAAATAGCCGCTTCCAGACCAATGGTGGCAGCCAGGTCCGGAGAAAAGGTGAGCTGTCGATCGGGAATGAGCGTGGCGGGTGACATGGACAAGTCGGGTATCTGTAAGAGTCTGGTAGCATAACGGTGATGGGCCTCGGGGTGTAGTACCCGATAGGGCAGCTTTGGAGAAAAGGTAAATGGCCAAGGCCAAGACCGCCTTCGTGTGTAATGACTGTGGTGCTGATTACGGCAAGTGGCAGGGCCGTTGTAACGAATGCGGCGCCTGGAACACGGTGACCGAAATTCGTTTGGGTCCCGCTAAAAGCGGCCGCGCTCCCGCGAGAGCCGCTGCTAAATCAGGTTTTGCGGGTGCTACCAGTGAGGTTCGCCTGCTCAAGGACATTGATTTGGTGGAGTTGCCGCGGTTCTCGAGTGGGTTTTCGGAACTGGATCGCGTACTCGGCGGTGGCTTTGTCCCGGGCTCAACTATCTTGATGGGCGGACATCCCGGCGCAGGTAAAAGCACACTGCTTCTTCAAACCCTCTGCCAGCTGGCAGCGCAAGTGCCGGCGCTCTATGTCACGGGTGAGGAAAGTCCCCAACAGGTGGCTATGCGTGCTGATCGACTTGGTCTACCCACTGATCATTTACAGCTGATGGCAGAAACCGACGTAGATATCCTCTTAGCAACGGCAGAGCAGCAGCAACCTCGTCTGATGGTGGTGGACTCGATTCAGGTCATGCACTCGGAAGCTTTGAGCTCTGCTCCGGGTAGTGTCGCGCAGGTGCGCGATTGCGCTGCCCAGCTCACGCGCTTCGCGAAGACCACGGGAACAGTTCTCATATTGGTCGGTCATGTTACCAAAGAGGGTCAGCTCGCCGGTCCGAAGGTATTGGAGCATATGATTGACTGCTCGATTCTGCTCGAAGGTGAGGAAGACTCGCGCTTCCGAACGCTTCGCGGTAACAAGAACCGTTTTGGCGCGGTTAATGAGCTGGGTATCTTCGCCATGACCGATGCCGGCTTGAAAGAAGTCAAAAATCCCTCGGCGATTTTCTTGGATCGCGCGGAGGAGGTGGCGCCGGGCACCTCAGTAATGGTGGTGTGGGAGGGCACGCGTCCGCTGTTAGTCGAGATTCAGGCACTAGTGGATGGCAGTTCACTGGGTAACCCGCGTCGCGTTGCGGTGGGTTTTGAGCAGAACCGTTTAGCGATGTTATTGGCGGTATTACATCGTCACGGTGGCATACAGGTGGGTGATCAAGACGTGTTTGCCAATGTGGTGGGCGGTGTCAAAGTTTCCGAGACCAGTGCGGACTTGGCCTTGTTGATGGCTATCGTTTCAAGTTTCCGCTCCAGAACCCTGCCGAGGGAGTTGGTCATCTTTGGTGAGGTGGGCCTCTCGGGTGAAATCCGACCCGTACCCTCCGGGCAAGAGCGCCTCAGTGAAGCAGCTAAGCACGGCTTTCGGCGCGCCATCGTGCCCAAAGCCAATGCGCCTAAGCAGCCGATACCGGGATTGGAAGTGGTACCCGTGGGACGCTTGGTGGAGGCGCTCGATGCGCTGTTTTGAAGCTATCGGCATCCGGACGGAAGGCTCTCACGTTGTTGCATTGGCCAATGGGCGTGTCGTGGCCTTGCGTTGTCAGCGGTTTTCGCGATCGAGTGTTTTGCCAGCGTGACCATGATCCAGCGCTTTAACTTGGTTGATGGCGCACTCGAAATAGCCGTCGCCAGTGTTGTCGGGGGGCGTGTTGATAACCAAGACAGCTGGCTGGTGGATGAAATTACCGGGCTGGTGGTGGTGGCCGACGGTGTCGGCGGTCTACCCGCTGGCGCCACGGCGTCGCAGCTGGTTTGCGATACGGTGAAACGGTCCATCAAGCAAGAGCGATTTCTCGACCAGAGCGTCGCCGACGCCAATGTGGCGCTGGCTGAGCAAGCTCAGCACCTGGGCCTGAGTCAGATTGGTTCTACTGTCGTGGCAATGCGCTGGCAGGGCCCTGAGTTTAGATTGATTTGGGTGGGTGACAGTGCGGCTTTTGGTGTCTTTGACGGCAGTGTTCGACCACTTACTGTGCCGCACACGCTGGCGCAAGCACAGATTGCCGCTGGCGCAATAACACCCCATATGGCGCGTGATTTCCCGCAGGGCAACGTCATTACCCAGGCGCTAGGGGTAACGCCCCCGGCTGATCTCAAGCCCGGTTTGGGTGCCGGTAAGTTACTGCGTGACGAGCGCGTTGTAATGACCACTGACGGTCTATTAGACGTGTTATCTGAAAGCGATATTGCCCGAATTTTGTGTCGCGAGACCAGCACGGCGACGGGGCTCGAGCGCCTCATGGCAGAGGCTTCTGCCCGACGGCCTCGGGATAATGTCACCGTGGTGGTGGGGCGCTGGCGCGGTTAGGTACCAGCACCAGCACGAGGGGTTTACATCAATTTTCGATGGGCGACGCGGCTGGGCGTTTCGGCATCTTTGCCCAGGCGCTTAACGCGATCTTCTTCGTATTCGGTGAAGTTGCCCTCGTGAAATACCACGCTACCGTCGTCTTCGTAAGCCAAAATATGGGTGGCGACACGGTCCAAAAACCAGCGGTCGTGAGAGATCACCATCGCGGATCCCGGGAAAGCCAGAATGGCTTCTTCGAGCGCGCGCAGGGTCTCAACGTCGAGGTCGTTGGTGGGTTCGTCAAGCAGCAGTACGTTGGCGCCCTGTTTCAGTAGTTTGGCTAGGTGCAGACGGTTACGTTCACCCCCGGATAGGTCTTTGACGAATTTCTGTTGATCAGAGCCTTTGAAGTTAAACCGACCGACATAAGAGCGTGATGCAATTTCATAGTTTCCAATGCGCATGATGTCGTGGCCATCGGAGACCTCTTCCCAAACAGTTTTGCTGCCATCGAGATCATCTCGGGACTGGTCGACGTAACCCAACTGCACCGTCTCGCCGAGGCTGACCTCGCCGCCATCGGGCTGCTCAATACCCATCAATAGTTTGAACAGGGTTGATTTACCCATACCGTTAGCGCCAATAATCCCAACGATACTGCCCTTGGGGACGGTGAAGCTGACATTGTCGAATAGCAACCGATCGCCAAAGGTTTTGCGCAGGTTGCTGACCTCAATGACCTTGTCACCAAGGCGCTGGCCTGGGGGAATGTAGATTTCGTTGGTCTCGTTGCGGTTCTGAAATTCCTGTGAATTCAATTCATCAAAGCGCTGTAGTCGCGCCTTGTTCTTAGCTTGGCGCCCTTTCGGGTTAGAGCGTACCCATTCCAATTCGGCTTTGATGGCTTTTTGGTGCGCGGCCTCTTGGCGCTGCTCCTGCTCAATCCGCTTTTCTTTGGCTTCCAGCCAGTTCGAGTAATTGCCCTCATAGGGGATGCCGCGGCCGCGGTCGAGTTCCAAAATCCAGCCTGCGGCGTTATCCAAGAAATAGCGGTCGTGAGTGATAGCTACCACGGTACCCGGGAAGCCTTCTAAGAAACGTTCGAGCCAGCCCACGGATTCGGCATCTAAGTGGTTAGTGGGCTCGTCCAGCAACAGCATATCGGGCTCGGACAGCAGTAAACGGCATAGCGCAACGCGGCGGCGCTCACCTCCCGACAACGTGGTGACATCGGCATCCCAGGGCGGCAGTCGAAGTGCATTGGCGGCAATTTCCAGGCGCGTTTCCAGGTTGTGGGCATCCGTGGCTTGAATCACATCTTCAAAGCGCGCTTGTTGCTTGGCCAGCTCGTCAAAATCGGCATCGGGTTCAGCATAGGCGGCATAAACCGCTTCAAGGCCGGTCAGCGCATCGATGGCCTCTTGCACGCCTTCTTCTACGTTGCCGCGCACGTCCTTATCGGGATTGAGTTGCGGCTCCTGGGGTAAGTAGCCGATTTTTATTCCCGGCTGGGGCCGTGCTTCGCCCAAGATGTCGGTGTCAATCCCCGCCATAATTTTCAACAGCGTGGATTTACCGGCGCCATTGAGACCCAGGACGCCAATTTTGGCTCCCGGGAAAAAGGACAGGGATATGTCTTTCAGGATCTCGCGCTTTGGAGGAACAATTTTTCCCACGCGGTTCATGGTGTAGACGTATTGCGCCATTAATCACATCCTTAGAGCGGTTGGTGTTTACGGTCTTGCCAGCATCACTGGGCCGCAGAGTTTACTAGCCTTTGGCAGTTGAGTGGAAATCGCGGATTGGCTTAAGGGCTGTGCCTACTAGCCTGCGATAGGCGCATCCATGGGTTTGGTGGCATCGTGGCTGTAATCTGAAGGAAGCAGTCCTTCGTGGAATTCTTCGTACTCAAATTCGGTGCGCGCCGACACTTTGGCAATGTGAAACAAGGCATCGCCTTCGTATACCGTCGGTAGGTTGGAGCGTCCAATGACGATACCCGATAGCGGCGCAATGACCTCGGTTTCGGCGTCCCCCAAAGGATCTGAGACCACGCCCAATACCTGATCTTTATCGACTTGGGCGCCTAGGGGCACCAGCACCCGGTGCAAGCCACTCACGGGGGCCCTTAGCCACTGGGTGCTTTTACTGATAATGGGTGCCTTTGGTGCCTTAGCCCGGGATTTTCGCAGGATGCCAATATGACGCATCACGTTGATCACGCCCTTCACGCCGGCGCGGATATACACCTCGTCAAAGCGCAGCGCTTCGCAGCTCTCATAGAGCACCACCGGTACACCGAGATCCGTTGCGCACTCACGCAATGAGCCATCTCGAACGGCTGAGTCGATCACAATAGGGGCACCAAAGGCCTCTGACATTCCCTTAATCTCAGAATCCGATAGATCGGCCCTTATCTGTGGAAAGTTCGAGCGATGCCGGCCCCCCGTATGCAGGTCGATACCGTGGCTGCAGCGGCGCACCACCTCAGTCAAAAAAGTGTCGGCCAGCCGTCCCGTCAGAGAGCCGCTCGAGGAACCCGGGAAGCTGCGGTTAAGGTCCCGGCCATCCGGTAAATAGCGAGATAGGTTGTTAAACCCGTACACATTGACAATGGGGATTGCCAACAGCGTGCCCGACATTTTTTTGGGATCGACCAAACGCAGTACCCGTCGGATGATTTCCACCCCATTGATTTCATCGCCGTGGATAGCCGCACAGACGAATAAAGTGGGTCCAGGCTTTGCGCCGTTAACAATTTGCACCTCAATTGACAGGTCATCGTTACTAAACGTGGGGGCGACTTTGATCTCGGCCGTGCCGCGACTTCCAGGAGCGACCGAGATGCCGCCCAACTGGAAATCGGGGCGGGTGGCTTTGGGAGCACGTTTAGCCATTGTCGCTTAGCCCTTGAGCTGCTTTTTAGAGCGCCCGGTATGAACGTGCTGCTCGATGAATTCAATGATTTTCCCGGCGACGTTGACCCCGGTGGACTCCTCAATACCGCGGAGGCCGGGTGATGAATTCACCTCCATTACCAATGGGCCCCGGTCAGATCGCAGAATATCCACGCCGGCCACATTGAGCCCCATGGTTTGCGCTGCTTTGATGGCCGTGCGGCGTTCCGCGGGCGTCAATTTGGTCAGTTTGGCGCTGCCACCTCGGTGCAGGTTTGAACGAAACTCCCCGGGGGCTGACGAGCGCTCCATGGCCGCCACCACTTTGTTGCCAATAACAAAGCAGCGCACGTCACTGCCGCCGGCTTCTTTGATGAATTCCTGCACTAGAAAGTCGGCTTTGAGCTCGGTGAAGGCATCAATTACCGATTCCGCCGCCTTGACCGTTTCCGCCAATACCACCCCGCGGCCCTGCGTGCCCTCGAGAAGTTTCACTACCAGCGGCGCGCCACCCACCAACTTGATCAATTGTCGGGTGTTGTGCACGTCGTGGGCAAAGCCTGTCACGGGCATACCCAATCCTTTTTTCGACAATAGCTGCAGGGCACGCAGTTTGGAGCGCGAGCGTCCTAAGGGAATTGAACCTACCAGCGAATAGGTATCCATCATCTCGAATTGGCGAATGACCGCCGTGCCGTAGTTGGTGATCGACGCACCGATCCGGGGAATGACGGCATCCTGGCGCTCCAGTTTTTCGCCGCGATACCAGACCGCTGGGTTAGATGAGGTGATATCCATGTAACACTTGAGGGTGTCGATAACCCGCGCTTCATGCCCGGCTTTCTTGGCCTCCTCGATCAGACGAGCTGTGCTGTAAAGGCGGGGATTGAGAGAGAGAACAGCTATTTTCACGATGACTCCGGGGGTTGGGTGCTGGATCCACCCAGCAAAAAAGAAGCGCCGGGCTGTACGCTGACGCCTTTTCTAATTGCGGTACGACCAATCAACATGCGAAAGCGCATGCTGTCGCGATCAGTGAGGGTAACTTCTATGGTGCGTAATTCGCCGCCGAGTTTAAGCTCAGTCAATATGACAGGGCGACTTTCTTTGTGGCCTCCTGAGTCGGTCACGTCTCGCCACTCGAGTAGGGGCGCTTCACAGATTATGTTCTCCTGGGAATCACCCTGTAATGGCCGAACCGCGAACCGCAGCCAGGATTCGCCGGCTTTTTCGAAGGCTTCGTAGTAGCTGGTGTGAAGTGCCGAGGTGCGCGCGCCGGTATCAACCTTGGCTTTGATCCAGCTAATCTGCAGGCCGGGCAGAGTCACCCACTCGCGCCAACCCAGTGCGAGGTTCGTGCTCACTCAGGGCATCGCACGGAGAGGCCGCGCCCAATGCCATAGTACTCAATACCCAGCTCTGCGAGCTGTGCCGGATTGTACAAATTGCGACCGTCAACAATGCGGGGGGCTCGCAAGCGACTTTTCAAGTCTTCAAAATCCGGAGACCAAAATAGCTTCCACTCGGTGCAAATAACCAGGCAGTCAGCACCCTCAAGCGCGGCATCTTTGTTACTTACGTAACGCATATCGTCGCGCTGTCCATAAATGGCTTCACAGGCTTTCATGGCCTCTGGGTCATAGGCCTGCACCGTGACACCTTGTTGCCAGAGGGTCTCCAATACTGTGCGACTGGGGGCTTCGCGCATGTCGTCGGTATTCGGCTTGAAAGAGAGCCCCCACATGGCGACGGTTTTGCCGGCGGGCTCATCACCCAGTACCGCCAGCACGCGATCGGCTAGGCGCTGTTTCTGATTCTCATTGGTCTGGTGAACCGCTGTCAGGATGGCGGCGGATGCGTGCTGGCTGTTGGCTAAATGCGAGAGCGCTTGCACGTCCTTGGGGAAGCAGGAGCCCCCATAGCCCGCACCGGGGTAAATAAATTGATAACCAATACGTGGATCAGAACCCATGCCTTTGCGAACCAGCTCAATATCGGCACCGACGGCCTCAGCAATGTTGGCGACCTCATTGATAAAGCTGATTTTGGTGGCCAGCATGGCGTTGGCGGCATACTTGGTCAGCTCGGCGCTCCGGGGATCCATGAACATGAGTTTGTCGCGGTTGCGATTAAACGCCTGATACATGGTGCGGAATTCTTCCACCGTTTCGGGTGAGCGGGCGCCCACAATGATGCGATCGGGGCTCATGGCATCGGCCACAGCTGACCCCTCTTTCAAAAATTCGGGGTTGGAGCAGACTTCAACTGGCAAAGCACTCTGCCGTTGCGCTAAGCCGGCATGGATGCGCGCCTGCACCGCGTCAGCGGTACCCACGGGTACGGTGGATTTGTTGACCACGACTTTGCGCGACTGCATGTGCTCGGCAATGCTGTCGGCCACTGACATGACGTAAACCAAATCGGCACTGCCATCGGTGCCGGCGGGGGTGCCCACGCAGATAAACAAGTAATCGCTGGCATTGACCGCGAGGGCGGCATCGGTCGTGAAGGTCAGTAGGCCCTGAGCGACCCCACTTTGGACCTTAGCTTCAAGCCCTGGCTCAAAAAAGGGGATGTCGCCGCGCTCCAGCCGGGTGACGCGCTCGGCGTCTACGTCCATACAAATGACGCGATGCCCGACGTCGGCGAATACGGCGGCTTGCACCAAGCCTACATAACCACTGCCAAAGATGCTGATTTTCATAAAACGGGCACTTCCAAGAGGACAAATTTGCTACGAAACCTGATGAGAGGCCGAAGATAATGTAAAAACGTGACGCATTTAAGACAAAGTTTCGGCCTAAAGTTACGAACCGGCTTTGCTTGCGGTAAAATGCGCACGTCTGGCGCCCATGATACTGGGCTCCGTCCGCCGATTTCACTCAATCCAGGAACAGACCCATGAATCAGGCTGCGACCCAGCTTTCGCAATACCTTGACCGTGATAACCAGTCGATTGCGGCATTTGACCCCGAACTTGCTGAAGCCATGGCGGCGGAGACGCGCCGTCAGGAAGAGCACATTGAGCTCATTGCCTCGGAAAATTATGCCAGTCCCCGAGTGCTCGAGGCGCAGGGGTCGGTACTGACCAATAAGTATGCCGAGGGCTACCCGGGCAAACGTTATTACGGCGGTTGTGAGTACGTCGACAAAGCCGAGGTCTTGGCCATCGAGCGCGCCAAGGCACTGTTTGGTGCCGATTACGCCAACGTCCAGCCCCACTCGGGTTCCAGCGCTAACTTGGCGGTATTCCACGCGCTGCTCGAACCGGGTGACACCGTGATGGGCATGAGTCTGGCCGATGGTGGGCACCTGACTCACGGTGCCGGTGTTAATTTCTCGGGTAAGTTCTACAACGCGGTGCAATATGGCATCAACCATGACAACGGTTTGATCGACTATGACGAGCTTGCGGCAATGGCGCTGGAGCACAAGCCCAAGCTAATCATAGGCGGTTTTTCGGCTTACAGCCGCACCATGGATTGGGCGCGTTTCCGCGAAATCGCCGATTCGGTCGGCGCTTGGCTTCTGGTTGATATGGCGCACGTCGCCGGTCTGGTGGCTGCAGGTGTGTACCCGTCGCCGGTTCCCTACGCCGACGTAGTGACTTCAACCACCCACAAAACCCTTCGCGGCCCACGCAGTGGCATCATTTTGGCCCGCGCTAATCCCGATCTGGAGAAAAAGCTCAACTCCGCTATTTTCCCAGGTGCTCAAGGTGGCCCATTAATGCATGCCATTGCTGCTAAGGCGGTGGCGTTTAAAGAGGCCATGGCCCCTGAATTTGTCGATTACCAAAAGCAGGTTGTGGCCAACGCCAAGGTTATGGCGGAAACTTTTGTGGCCCGCGGCCACAAGATTGTCTCGGGCGGTACCGATAACCACCTGATGTTGCTGGATCTGATTGGTAAGGAATACACCGGTAAAGACGCTGATTCGGCTCTGGGTGAGGCCTATATCACGGTCAATAAGAACGCTGTGCCGAATGATCCCCGCTCGCCCTTTGTGACATCCGGTCTCCGCTTGGGCACCCCCGCGATCACCACGCGCGGCTTTGGCGAGAGTGAGACTCGCGCGTTGACCGAATGGATTTGCGACGTTCTGGATTCCCTGGAGCGCGGCGACTCGGCGGAGGTGATCCCTGCAGTCCGCGCAAAAGTGCTTGAGGTGTGCTCGCGCTTACCGGTTTACGGTAACTGAGCACTCGGCCACAGGCCCGGCACTGAAGCGCCATGCACTGTCCATTTTGTGCCGCCGATGACACCAAAGTCATCGATTCTCGATTAGTGGCTGAGGGTGGGCAGGTACGACGCCGTCGCGAGTGTCTGCAATGCCGCGAGCGCTTCACCACCTTTGAACTGGCCGAACTGGTCATGCCGCGAGTGATCAAGCAAAACGGTAATCGCGAGCCCTTTGATGAAGAGAAGCTTCGCGGCGGTTTTCTGCGCGCGCTTGAAAAGCGGCCGGTTTCCTTGGAGGCTATTGAGCAGCAGATTTCTTTAATCAAACATCAACTTCGCGCCACCGGGGAGCGAGAGTTACCCTCGCGCGAGGTCGGCGAGTTGGTTATGGAAGCGTTAAAGGCGCTGGATCAAGTAGCTTATGTCCGGTTTGCCTCGGTTTATCGCAGTTTTCAGGATCTTTCAGAGTTTCGGGATGCCATCGAGCGCCTGGAAGCTGAGCCCGCTGACCCCGAATCATGACGACTACCTCAACTGATCAGCGCATCGACGATGGTGCGTTTATGGCCCGTGCTATTGCTATGGCTGCATGCGCTAGGGAGTGGGCAAACCCCAACCCAGCCGTCGGCTGCGTATTGGTCCAAAACCAGCAAGAAATCGGCGCAGGCTTCACCCAACCTGCCGGCGAGGCTCATGCTGAAATTATGGCGTTAGCGGCGGCTAAGGCCGCGGGCCATGCCACCGCCGGCGCCACGGCCTATGTCACCTTAGAGCCTTGCAATCACCAAGGTCTGACAGGTCCCTGCACTGAAGCATTGATTAGCGCCGGCGTTGGCCGCGTAGTGGCTGCCCTTGAGGATCCCGATCCCCGTGTCGCGGGCAGCGGGTTCACTCGACTGAGAGAGGCGGGCATAGACGTTGAAGTGGGTCTGATGGCCGAAGATGCGCTGGAGGGGCTGCAGGGTTTTTTCTGGCGCGTGACCCGGGGCTACGGGCGGGTGACGATAAAGATGGGCGTTTCCTTGGATGGCAAGGTGGCGATGGCGTCGGGAGAGAGTCAGTGGATAACCGGTCCTGAGGCTCGGGCTGATGTGCAGCGATTGCGCGCGGCTAGTAGCTTTATCGTCACGTCCTCGGAAACCGTTTTGGCCGATGATTGTGCGCTTACGGTACGCGCCGATGAACTGGGTATTGAGGGTGATGCGCTTGCGCGGGCGACTCACCGGCCGCCGGTTCGCGTGGTGCTGGATCGCCGGGCTCGTGTACCCGAGGGCGCTCGTGTTCTTTCAGAAGACGCCGAAACCCTTCTCATCCATGCCCAGGGCGAGCCCGCCGTCGTGTCTGAAAAAGCCATAGCGCTGCCCAGTTCTGATGTCGGTCTGGATTTAAGTGCGGTACTTTCAGAGCTCGGCAGCCGCGGTGGTAATGAAATTTTAATCGAGGCAGGTCCTCGTCTGGCCGCGGCCTTCTTAGCCGGTGGGTGGGTAGATCGACTTGTCCTATATCAGGCGCCGGTGGTACTGGGCGCTTCGGCCCGTTCAATGGTGGCCTTGGACTTGCAAGCGCTGACCCAAGCAGTGCGTTTGGACTACCGACAGGTGCAACCCGTCGGTGCTGACCTGCGTATCATCGCCTCAGTAAGAAGGTAACAGAGAGCCCGAAGGAGTTAAGGCGTGTTTACAGGCATTATTCAAGCAGTCGGTGAGATTGCCGCCATGGAGCCTAATGGTGGCGATCTGCGGCTGCGCATTCGCACGGGAAAGTTGCCCCTAGATGAGGTGGCATTAGGCGATAGCATTGCTACCAGTGGTGTATGTCTGACGGTTATCGATCTTCCTGGAGACGGATTTTGGGCCGATGTTTCTTGTGAGACCTTAAAGCTCACGACCTTGGGTGATCGCGGTGTGGGTGATGGCGTCAACTTGGAGAAATCGTTAACACCCAAATCGGCCCTTGGGGGGCATATTGTCAGCGGCCATGTTGATGGTGTGGGTGAGATTCAGCGTATCGTTACCGAAGGTCGATCTTGGCGATATTGGGTACGTGCGCCCAAGGAATTGGCGCGCTACATCGCCCACAAAGGGAGCATCACCGTCGACGGTACGAGCCTCACGGTGAACGCCGTCGATGGCTGCGATTTTGATCTCAATATTATTCCGCAAACGTATGAGGAAACCGTGTTTAGCGAATACCGAGAGGGTAGCCGGGTCAATTTGGAAGTGGATTTGATTGCCCGTTACCTCGAGCGTTTATTGCAGGGGGATGCCGCCGCTGAGCCCAGCGCACAGGGTCTTTGGGCTGAACTGAAGGAAGGATCTAGCGATG
>CAYPPU010000038.1:0-24232 GCA_964412695.1 uncultured Alteromonadaceae bacterium
GCTTCAAGCAGTACGCCGCCAACATCGACGACAGCGAACAGGGCAATGTCAGCCGGCGTCGCGCCAATATCGCGGGTTTCAAGCGCGACTTGGCGCAGTGCCGGGGCGTTATATGCAACAGCGGGTTCGAATTGATCAGCGAATGCTTACATTGGCGCAAACCGGTATTAACGCGTCCGCTTTCGGGTCAGATGGAACAGCTCTCCAATGCTACGGCCTTAAAACAACTGGGCTACGCTTCTGTGATGGACGGCTTGGACAGCAGCACGACCATCGACTGGCTGCAAAACACACCGCTTGCGCCGGAGGTGTCGTTCAGTGATGTGGCGGGTGCGCTGGCTAAATGGCTGGCCTCGGGCGCGACTGACCCGATTGAGCAGATTCAGCGGAAGCTGTGGGCTTAAACTCGCGTTACTACTTATAACAGCGACAGGGCTTTCTAGCGCCCAGGCCAATGACTTTATAGGTAACGAAGCTTGTGCCGAGTGCCACCAGCAGGCAGCTCGAGATTGGCGAGGCTCTCACCACGATTTGGCCATGCAGAAAGCCAATGCCGAGTCGGTTTTGGGTGATTTCAACGACGCTCGATTTACCTCAGGCAATGTCACCACCCGGTTTTTGACCCGTGACGGCCAGTATTTCGTAGAGACCGACAATGCTCAGGGAGAGCTTGAGCAATTTCCCGTGCCGTTCGTATTCGGCGTCTACCCCCTGCAACAGTTACTCCTGCCTTTGCCCGGTGGGCGCCTGCAGGCACATACCATTGCCTGGGATGCCCGACCTTCGAGCGAGGGCGGCCAACGCTGGTATTCGCTTCATGGTGAGGAAGTGATTTCAGCCGACGATCCATTGCACTGGACAGGTCCTTACCAGAATTGGAATACCCGCTGCGCTGAATGTCACAGTACCGCTGTAGTTAAGGGCTACGACGCTGCTAGCCGCCAATTTGACACCCAGTACCAACAAATTGATGTGGGCTGCGAGGCCTGCCATGGACCCGGACAAAACCATGTTCAGGCCGCTCGTCAGGGTGGGCTTGAAGCCCTTGAAAACAGCGGCCTAGTCACTCAGTTGCGCGCGCGGGGTCACTGGCAATTCAGTGAGGGACAGCCGATTGCAGCTCGCACCTCGGCCCTTGAGAACTCACAGCAAATTGATAACTGCGGTCGCTGCCATGCACGACGCAGTACCCTCGGTGACTACCACTACGGTCTGGAGCTATTAGACACCCATCGACTGGCAACTATCGAAAGTCCACTGTACTGGGATGACGGTCAAATCCGCGATGAAGTCTACGTGTATGGCTCGTTCATTCAGAGCAAGATGTTTCAGGCAGGCGTGGTGTGCAGTAACTGTCACAACCCCCACTCCAACGCCCTACTGGCTGAAGGCAATGCGCTTTGTGGACAATGTCACCAAGCCAGCACTTACGACACTACCCGCCATCACCACCATCCGGCGCAAAGCACCGGCGCGGCCTGTGTGAACTGCCACATGCCAAGCCAGGTCTACATGGGCGTCGATGCACGGCGTGACCACAGTATGCGCATTCCCCGTCCTGATCTGTCGTTAGTTTTGGGGAGCCCAAACGCCTGTAATCAGTGCCATGCCGACCAAACCCCCAGCTGGGCTTTAGAGCACCTCACACAATGGGGACAGCGACCCACCAACACTGCCCGGGACCCTGCAAGAGCCCTACAACAAGCGCGCCGGGGCGACCTTCGCGCCATACCCCAGTTATCCCAAATCGTCACCGATGACAGCCTAACGGCTATGCTGAGAGCCTCGGCAACTTCACACCTTGGCAATCTGGCACCGCCCAACTTAGCGCAAACGCTTGCGCCTTTACTGTCTGCTGAGGAGAGCTTAGTGCGTGTGAGTGCTGTCCGCGCCAGCGCTAGCCTGCCACCCGCACAACGGTATTTACTGTTGCGGCCGCTAATCAGCGACTCGGTCTTGGCAGTACGCATGGCAGTCGCCGAGCAACTCGCTGAGCTGCCCTCGGAGCAATTGCGGCCCGTAGATCTGGAGAAACTGGATCCGTTATTTAACGAGTACCTCGCGGTGCAATCCCAACACTTAGATATGCCCTCCGTCCACGTCCAGTTGGCACAGTTCTATCGACAAAGAGGCGAGCTGGGACAAAGCGAACGTGCCCTGCGTGAAGCCTTGCGCATCAACGCACAGCTTGAGCCGGCCCGAATCAACTTAGCCGATCTTCTTCGGACGCAGGGCAATGAGGTGGAGGCAAGCGAATTGCTGGCATCAGGCCTGGCGCTTAACCCCCACAGCCCCGCGCTACACCACTCACTTGGGCTATCGTACATTCGTTCTGGCGAGCGGGAGCAGGGTCTTAAGCATCTCAAGCAGGCGGCTGATAACGAGCTCGAAGGCAGTCAATATCGCTATGTCTATGCCATTGCACTGCATGACACCGGCGACCCGCAAACGGCGCTCGCGCTGTTAGAGCGGCTCAATCTGGAACGCCCAGGACAGCCTAATGTGCTCTATGCGCTGGTGGGGTATTCCCAAGAATTAGGCAATCAAGTCAGCGCGCAACGCTATCAACAACAGCTGCAAGCGCTGATGGGGCGCTAGGGGCGAAGCCGAAAAATACTTATGGGCTTGCCGTGTCGGCTGTAAGTTGTAGGTCGACAGTCACCGGCACCACCTGCGCAATGGCTTTCAAGCCCGCAATGTTACGTAGGGCCTCAACACCGCCTAACAAATTGAACTGCGCAGTCTGCAGCAGTATCGGCTCGGTAGAATTAACGTACAGCGTGTCAGCCACTTGATACGCACGCAGACTAGCGGTGAGTGTGGCGCTAACGCCATGTAGATCCAGCGTCAGGGGTATGGCCGTGTCGATGACCTCACCGGCCGAAAGTGCCGCCAGCTGGTCATCAGAGACCTTGCCAGTGATATGGGCTTTGGGAAAGCGCGCCACCTCAAAGAATAGCTCTGCCATGCGCTGGTTACGAATATCGACACCGGTCTCCACTGAAGCCAGATCAATAGTCATAGAAAGGGTACCGTCTGCGTCGATACCCCCGGTTAGTCCCGTGAGACGATTGTTCTCAGCGACTGCATTATTTTTTAGCGACACGTAGCTGATTGAGGATTCACTCGCGACAAGCCACTCGGCCCACGCAGGACTACCAATAGCCACTGTGAGGATTGTGGCGGCTAATACACGAATAACGATAGGACGGGGCATAGCGTTCTCCTCGGAGTTGGTGTTTTTACGTTTAGGTAGGGGCTTTACACGCCCACTTCCGCCAAATCGCCCTTGGCTTCCAGCCAGGCCTTTCGATCACCGGCGCGCTTTTTCGCTAGCAGCATGTCGAAGGTACTGTTGGTGTCATCATCGGCATCGAGCACCAATTGCACCAGTCGACGGGTATCGGGATCCATTGTGGTCTCGCGCAATTGCGACGGATTCATCTCGCCCAAGCCCTTGAAGCGCTGCACATTTGGCTTGGCGCGCTTACCCTCGGCGCTCAAGCGATCGAGAATACCGGTTTTCTCTGCTTCATCCAGAGCGTAGAAAACCTCTTTACCCACATCGATCCGGTACAAAGGCGGCATGGCAACAAAAACATGTCCAGCGCGGACCAGCGGCCGAAAGTGACGCAGAAATAATGCACAGATCAAGGTGGCAATATGCAAACCGTCAGAGTCGGCATCCGCCAATATACAAACTTTGTGATAGCGCAGCCCTGACAGATCATCCACCGCCGGATCAATGCCCAGCGCCACCGAGATATTATGGACTTCTGCAGAGGCCAGAATCTCTTGAGAGTCGACCTCCCAGGTATTCAGAATCTTCCCGCGCAGGGGCAGAATGGCTTGAAACTCGCGATTGCGTGCCTGCTTGGCTGAACCACCGGCGGAATCACCCTCGACCAAAAACAGCTCACCCTGAGAGGGATCCTCGGTAGTGCAATCGGCCAACTTGCCTGGCAGCGCGGGACCCGAAGCCACCTTTTTACGGACCACTTTCTTGGCGCTACGCAAACGCGCCTGAGCACGGTTAATGCACATGTCGGCCAAGGTCTCAGCGTCGGCCGTGTGTTGGTTTAACCACAAACTGAAGCTGTCTTTGGCAATACCCGAGACAAAACCTGCCGCTTCACGCGATGACAGCCGCTCTTTGGTCTGACCCGAAAATTGAGGGTCCTGAAGTTTTGAAGACAGTACGTAGCAACAGCGATCCCAGAGATCCTCTGCGGTTAATTTGATACCCCGGGGCAACAGATTGCGGAGCTCACAAAACTCGCGCATAGCCTCGAGTAAGCCCGAGCGTAATCCGTTAACGTGGGTCCCGCCTTGGGCTGTGGGAATCAAATTGACGTAGGACTCAGCCACCACATCGCCACCCTCGGGCAACCATTGCAGGGCCCAATCAACCGCTTCAGTCTCGGCAGAGAACGACGCGGTGAACGGCTGCTCGGGAATAACCGGAAAATCGATAGTGGCATCGGCTAGGTAGTCGGCAATGCCATCCTCGTAATACCACTCCTTTTTGTCATTCTTTTTTTCATCCAGTAGGGATACCCTCAAACCCGGGCACAAAACCGCCTTAGCGCGCAGGGTATGCTCAAGACGAGGCATCGAAAAATTGGCCGAGTCAAAATAACGCGGGTCGGGCTTGAAGCTGATGCCGGTACCGGTATTACGTTTACCACAGCTGCCTGTTATCACCAGATCACTGGTTTTTTCGCCCCCGGCAAAGCGCATTTGGTAGACATTGCCGTCGCGCTTAATAGTTACCTCGAGCTGCTCTGACAACGCGTTGACCACGGAGACGCCAACGCCATGTAGACCACCACTGAACTGGTAATTTTTGTCCGAAAACTTGCCCCCGGCATGCAGCGTCGAGAGGATGACCTCTACTCCGGGCTTTTTTTGCTCGGGATGTAAATCCACGGGCATGCCGCGGCCGTTGTCGAAAACCGATAATGAGCCGTCGGCATGAAGCGTGACATCAACTTGATCGGCGTGGCCAGCAAGGGCTTCATCGACGCTGTTATCAATCACCTCTTGAGCCAAGTGATTGGGTCGGGTGGTGTCGGTGTACATGCCCGGGCGTTTCCGCACGGGTTCAAGGCCGGTTAAGACCTCAATAGCATCGGCGTTATATTGACTCATCGGCGGACTGCCGCTCTCCTACATGTTATGGCGATCTCGCCAGTCAGACTCACTCGTAGCCGCCTGAACTGAGATCAACACTGAACTGATCATCGGGCAGTCGCATGACTTGAGTCTCTAGACGGCCGTCGGGCCAGAGCTCCATTACCCTAAAACCGGGGCCTTTGAGATCGACTTTGAACCGCTCTTGCCCGGGCGCAAACTGCACGCAGGTGGATGGTGCCGAAAGATAGCGTATCCCGTCCACTGTTTGATCGCTTTCTTGATGCACATGGCCGTTAATAACGATCACTTTTTGCTGCGCACCTGCCAATATCTCCTGGACCTGGTCGGTATTATCAACGCGCTGCTCGTCTAGCCAAGCACAACCGACCGGCTGCAAATGGTGGTGCAGTGCCACCAACACGTGCCGACTCTCGGCATTGGCGGCTAGAACAACTTGCTTAAGCGCGTCCAATTCGGAGGCGCTCACATGTCCACCCACTTCACCCGACACTTGCGAGTTCAACATGACAATCTGCCAGGTATCAGTGGTAATCGTTCGCCGCAGAAATCGCTCAGCAATATCGGGCATTACTGAGCCGTCGTGGTTTCCGGGCAACCAAAAAGCCGCGTCGGCAAGCTCACCCAAGTGCCCAATCAAGCGCAGATAAGCCTCCGTTGATGCCTCGCCTGCAATATCTCCCGTAATCAATACGACATCAGGAGGGGACGCCTGTTCTCGCACCAATGCCAGAACGGCAGTCAGCGAGGCATCGGTATCCACTTCCAGCAACCGACCGCCGGGGCGGGCCATAAGGTGAGTATCGGTAATCTGAAAAATCCGCAGCGGAGTGTCAGTCTCGAGCCTCTGCTCGCCTGACAGGACGGTGTTGTTCTTCATCGGTCGGCAACGAACTCCCCGGCACTGGGCTCAGTACCCTGCGCCAAACAATGGGAAAGCAGTTCGGCGACATACTGATTTTGCTGCTGCTTCTCGTCGCGTTGGTACATCTGTGGATTGGGGTAAGGATAGCGGCCAGCAATCTGCTGATGCGATTGAAAGCCCACCACCTCGGCCATGCGCGCATCGTGGTACATCCTCACGTCCAGCCTAACAGTGCCTGCGGGCAACTTTAAAATGCCACTTTGTACCAAACGAAAGGTGGTTGTGTAGCGGCTGCGCTCGATGACTTCGAGGTGAATTCGAGCGCCTTGCACCGTAAATTCGCGCTCATTGCACTGCTCGTAATCGCGGAAAATCTGGCGTAAGCGCGCGTAGTTGGCCTCACACAGACTGTGCAAGTCCACCAAGTCTACTGTGTAGCGTTCTCTGCTACGCTGACGCTGCGAAACCATGACTTCCCCCAACTCATTGACTTTAGTTTAGCAATACCGCGCGGCTATGACAGCGGTAATTACGCGGGTGTAGACGGAGCCATCGAGTGGTAGAATCCGCGCCAGATTTTGATGTATCACTGAGAACCCACATGAATACACCCCGTCGAATGAAACAGCTCAGCACCGCCCTACTGTTGGCAGCACTTAGCTTGGCACTGCCAAGCCATGGCGAATCGCTGCTGGATATCTACGAGCTGGCACTGGAAAACGACGCCCTGCTAAAGTCGCAGGAAGCCCAGTATTTGGCCAATATCGAACAAGAAAATATCGCCCGCTCTCCACTTTTACCGCAGGTAAACGTGGGTTATGGCTATACCGACACTGTGGCTAAGAGCACCAGCCAACAAATTCTCGGTTTTAGCCAGTTGGGCGTGCCCACGGTTGGCGAGGGTTTCAACAAATCTGACACCGAAACCAAAGGCTACGACGTCAGCTTGTCCCAAACCCTGTTTAATCTCTCTGCTTGGTTTACCTACAAGTCGGGGCAAGCCTTTAGCCAGCAGGCCGAAGCCGAGCTGGAAGCCAACACCCAAGACCTCATTGTGCGAGTGGTTGAGGCATATTTTGGCGTTTTGCGGGCGCAAGATAACTTGTCAGCGGCGCAAGCACAGGAACGCGCCTTCGAGCGGCAACTTGAGCAGTCCCAACAGCGTTTTGAAGTGGGTCTGATTGCCATTACCGACGTTTACGAAGCCGAGGCGGCCCGCGACTTGTCTCAAGTTCAGCGTATCGTCGAGGAAAATAATGTCGCGGTCGCACAAGAGCGCCTAAGCGTGCTCACCGGACAAAGCCACGGTGAGTTGTTTCGCTTAAGCGAAGAGTTCGGCATTAAGACCCCCGAGCCCGCCGATCGAGCCGCTTGGGTCGACTTTGCACTAGAGAATAACGCACGCCTAGCGGCATCGCGTTACGCCGAGGAATCGGCCCGCCAGGGTGCCAACGCCGGCAAGGCCGGACATGCGCCTACTGTGACCGCCACTTACCAATATTCCGATACCGAAACCTCGGGTAGCCGCATCGCCGACCCGGCGCCCATCTTTTTGGTAGATCCACAATCTGAACAAACCCGGGAAAGCATTGGCGTGCGCGTCGATTGGCCTTTATTTTCAGGGGGTCGAATCAGTGCCACTCGCCGTCAGAGCGAGCAGCGCTATTTGGCCGCCAAGGAATCGCGTATTAATTTGCAACGCTCAACCGTCACGGCTGCACGTTCCTTACACATGACCGTGGTCTCTGATGTCAGCCGCGTCAACGCGCGGCAACAGGCCATCAAGTCTACCCAGAGCGCCTTGGACGCCACGGAAGCGGGCTATGAGGTGGGCACACGTAACATCGTGGATGTACTGAACGCCCAAAACAAGGTCTTTTCAGCTGAGCGGGACTACAGCAATAGCCGTTATGACTTCATTATTAACTCGCTGAAACTGAAGCAAAACGCAGGCACTCTGTCTCCAGAGGACATATCCAGCTTGGATAACAATTTGGTAGCCCCGCCGGCACCGACAGCCTCCGGCGCCCGTTAACCCAGCGCGCTACCGCGCTATCAACTCATCGAGCCACTGGATCTGACGCGCAGTGGCACCGGTGCGCGTCGCCAGGAACTCCTGCGCAGCCAGCCCGGCTTTTTTGGTCTCATCAGCGACTGATAACCAAGGCCTTAGCGCGGACACCAGTGACGGCACATCACTAACACGTCGACTGGCACCAACGTCCAAAAGCTGCTCACAGATAACCTCAAAGTTAAACGTATGAGGACCAAAGACAGTGGGCACTCCTTGACCCGCGGCTTCCAGCGGGTTGTGCCCGCCATGCTCCACCAAACTGCCACCCACAAATGCCGCCGATGCTAGCCCCGTAAAAGCGCCCAGCTCACCCAAAGTGTCAATCAGCAACACATCCTCAGACACCGTGAAGGCGCTGTCGGAAGACCGGACAACTGCTCGCCAGCCAGCATCCGTGACCGTCTTTAGCACTTGGGCCATGCGATTCGGATGGCGAGGTGCCAGTAACAAGCCCAGATCGGGAAACTGCTCACGCAAGTACCCAAAGGCCTCGAGCACTGGGGCCTCCTCGCCTGGGTGGGTACTGGCGGCCATCAGGTAACGCCGACTCCCGTCCAGACACAGGTGTTCAGCGAGGGCCCTTCCCTGGGCCCGCAACTTGGCTACGTCGACATCGAATTTGACACTGCCCACCACCCTGATCTGCTGCGCGGGTGTACCCAATGCACTAAACCGATCGGCATCAGCCTGCTGCTGACAGGCAACCGCCGTAAGAGCACCGAATACCGGCTGAGAGAGTCCTTTAATACGCGCGTAACCCCGAGCAGAGCGCTCAGATAGCCGAGCATTAAGCAAGACCACCGGTAGCTGCGCTGCACGGGCAAGCAGTATGCTATTGGGCCAAATTTCTGTCTCAGCCAACAGCAGTATTCCCGGTTGCCAGTGGCCTAAGAAGCGCCGGATGGCGGCGGGTGTATCGAAGGGCATCCAGCAGCGGTCCACCCGATCACCAAACAATCGCTCTACCTGTTCAGCACCAGTCGGCGTTGTCGACGTCACGACAATACGCCGGTCAGGGTAAGCGGCCATTAACGCCTCGACCAGTGGCGCCATGGCCAGGGTCTCACCCACCGAAACTGCGTGTAACCAAACTCTAGGTTGAGTACTCGCGCTGGCCGCCGGATAGCCGAATCCCAGGCGCTGCCCCAAGGCGCGCCGATAACCCCGATGATGGCGGGAACGCCAGAGTAAGCGCAGAACGAAAAGCGGAACTAAGCAACGCAGTACCCAGCTATACAGCATTAGCATCGCAGGTGCTTCCTCAAGCTCTGGTCTGTCAGCAAGACGTATACTCCACACTGGAATGTTCGGAGCCTACCATGACACTGCCCCCAAACCCTGACGTTAAAGGATTCTTGCCAGATAGCGAGGGGAAATTTCTTCACAGTTTAGCCCTCGAGGCCGCCCCTTTTGGACCCATCCTTGAAATTGGCAGCTACTGCGGTCGCTCTACCCTGTGGCTAGCTGAGGCAGCTAAGCAATGCGATTCTGTGGTGTTTGCGCTCGACCACCATCGCGGCTCAGAAGAACACCAGATAGGCGAGTTCTTCCATGATCAGGCGTTAGTAGATGCAAACGGGCAGTTTGACTCGCTACCTGAATTTCGCCGCAATATTGCGGCGGCAGGGTTAGAGCCATGGGTTATCGCTCTAATCGCCACTAGTACAACCGTGGGCCGATTTTGGTCTAGCGACTTTGGCATGGTTTTTATAGACGGCGGCCACAGCATTGATGCAGCAATCAATGACTGGCGCTTATTTGGCACTCGAGTGTGCCCAGGTGGCATTTTGGCGATTCATGACGTCTTTCCCGATCCTGCCGGGGGCGGACAAGCGCCCTACACCGTTTGGCGAATGGCCGTGGAGTCAGGGCTGTATGACGTTGCTGGCCAACAAGACAGCTTGCGCGCCCTGCGGCGCCGCGGCGGCTAAGCCCTCCGGGGTTAATCCGCTTGGGCGCGGGCCAAACCCGCCACGATCGGCTCGTCGACCGAGGTAAACAACTCGGACGCCGCGGTGTGACCGGTGAGGGCGTCTGCCGCCAATAGGATAGCGCCGGCAGTCCAAGTGGGCTTTTCCTCAGGCCACAGGATATCTTCCACCAATTGATAGCCGGTCCACCAAGCGCCGTCGCTGTCCCGCCATTGGCTCAGCCAGCTGAATACCTCAATCGCCTTACTGCGTTGGCCAGCAGCCAGTAGCGCTAATGTTAGCTCACACGATTCTGCTACCGTGACCCAGGGTTCCTGTACCTCGCAGCGACACCCCAGTCCTGGCTCTACAAATTCTTGCCAACGCGCTTGTAACCGCGCCTTTGCCGCGGTGCCTTGCACGACCCCTGCTAGTACCGGGTAAAACCAGTCCATGGAGTAACGCGATTTGCTGGCCCAAGTGCGATCGAAACGCTCAGGCCGGGAGCGCAATGCCCGCCCAAGCCGCTGTCGGGCAGTGGCCCAATGCTGGCAATCCTCGCCCAGGACCTGGGCAATATGGCAGGCGCACTCCAGACTCTTGTAGATAGAACTACAGCCGGTCATGAGCGCATCACCCTTGGGTCGTCCTTGAGCGTCCACCGCCCAATCAATCTCACCGTGCTCGCTTTGCAATGCCAGTACGAAGGAGACGGCGCGATCTATGACTGGGAAGAGCTCCACCAGGAAATCCCGATCCTGAGTAATCAGATACTGATGCCAAATGCCCGTAGCAATGTAGGCCACATAGTTACTCTCGCGACGATCAGGGTCATCGGGTTGTCCATTGCGATAGGCCCGCCACCAACTACCATCGGGTAACTGCTGCTCAGCAAGCCAACGGTAAGCCCTGTACGCGGCCTCGATCTCACCGCCAATAGCCAAACCCATGGCGGCTTCCGTGTGATCCCAGGGGTCAGAGTGGCCACCGTTAAACCAAGGAATTTCACCCGCGGCTGTTTGCACATCGAGAATGTAATCGATAGTAGGGCGCAAAAATTCCGCCGGAAATAGGCCACGACTCAGGTAGAGCCCGCTCACACTGTGCTCTCCGCGGCGTCTGGCTTGTTGAAGTACATCACCACGCTTTTCCCCATCCAAGGACTCAACAGGCGCTCGAGCCAACGGGTCAGTGCTGGCTTCTGCATTAAATCCCACACCAAAAACCGGTGATACCCTTTGACCAGTGGATTCTGGTCCGCCGTACGCCACACCAAGCACCTAAGCCACCAATAAGGCACGTGCAGCGCATGGGCGCCGTGTTCACGATAGCACCGCACGCCGTAGCGAAGTACTTCCCGGCGTAAATCAATCCGGTCAAAAATGCGGATATGTCCGCCCGGGGTGTTGTGGTACGCCTCGCTAAGGCGCCAGCAGATTTTCTCTGGCCATGCCCGAGGGACACTGATACAAAGCTTACCGCCCGGCTTCAGCACCCGCACCAGTTCCTCAATCACAGCCAAATAATTAGGTACATGCTCCAGGACTTCACTGCAGATGACCCGGTCAAAACTGGCATCGGGGAACGGCAGTTCAGTCGCATCGGCGCGCATGAAAGCGATCGCTCCTCCGGGAGAGAAGCTGTCCATATCGGCAATGCGACTTCGTGCTGTCGCCAGGTCCTGCTCACTCAAATCGACGCCAGTGGCGGTGACGCCCGGACGCAGATAGGCCGCCAAGGTATGACGACCCTCACCACACCCAACATCCAACACCTGGCAGCCGGGCTCCAGCGCAAACCAAGAAAAATCGACCGTTAACATCGGCGTAGTCGCGCTCGGTAATAGTGTTCCAGCCGCTCGGCGCAGATTGCCCAGCTAAACTGTGTCTCCGCTCGCAGCCGTGCCCGTGTACCCCACGCTACTTGCGCCGCCGGGTCTGACAGCATTTCATCCAAAGCACGTTCCAAGGCCACGGCATCGCCTGCAGGCACCTGCACGCCGCCGTCACCGACCACCTCCCCTAGGGCGCCACCGTCAGAGGAGACCAACGGTATGCCACAGGCCATAGCCTCCACCGCCGGCAACCCAAATCCCTCGTATAAAGACGGCACAACGGCCACCGCACTTTCGGCATACAAGCTCACCAGGCGCGCCTGATCAACCCCGCTCAACCACTGAATGCGCGGCGCCAAACCTAGGCTGTCGACCAGTTTTTCAGTATCGCCCCCCGGTCTGGGTTTTCCGATCAACATCAAGCGCAGGCCCGGCCGACGCTTGGCCAATGCGGCAGCGGCTCGCAAGAGTACTTGCAGCCCCTTTATCGGCACATCCGCGGAGGCGGTGGCGATTAGCTGATCGGGGTTACGCGATATTTCGGGTATCGGCTTGAATAAGGCCGTATCCACCCCGTTATGCATCACCTGCACGCGCCTTGGATCCACCCCGAAATCAGCGCAAATATCGCGCCGGGATACACCCGATACCGTGACGATATTGTCTAGCGCTCGGGCAACGCGCCCCTGCATACCCAAAAATCGGTACCAGCGTCGTACTAACAGGCGATGACTCCATCCTGACGCCGCCGCCAGCGCCAATCGAAAATCCCGGGTTATGGGATGATGAATCGTAGCCACTAGCGGCATTCCGGCTTCTTGCAGCGACAGCACACCGTCAGACAAGGTTTGATTGTCGTGAACAACATCGAACTCATCGGCTCGAGCCAGCATCCAAGCTTTCACCCGCTCGCCAAAGGTCCAGGGCTCCGCGAAGCCGCCGGTAAGTTTACTGAACCATTCGGTCCGGGCCAGCGGGTCGCGCCACAGGGTGTTAGCCGATACCGATGACAGGCCGTTGCTATACAAATCCAAACTCGGCAGCCTGTGCAGTGCTATGTCGTCATCAAGGTTGGGGTAAGGAGGCCCCGAGATGACACTGACGCTGTGCCCGCGGGCCCGCAACGCCTGACTGAGATAGTGCAAATAGACGCCCTGCCCTCCGGTATAGGGCGCGGATCGATAACCCAACAGCGCAACCCTTAAGGGTGGCCCTTGGTGCGGTGGCGTCGTCCCGTGAGGGACGGAGCTGATATCAGCGGGTGCATTCATCTGAGAGAGCAGGGAAATAATCGAGGCCGAGTCTAGCAAGGGCGAGGATCAGTAGCCATGCCAGCCTGACACACAAACGGTGTAGGGCTACAATGGCGCCCGACTTTCCATTCTGGCGCCATTGACCCATGACCGCGGCTGCTCAAACCAAGACCAACCACAAGGGCATTATCCTCGCCGGCGGCTCCGGTACCCGGCTACACCCGCTGACCCAAACAGTCAGCAAGCAGCTCATGCCTGTCTATGACAAGCCGATGATTTATTACCCGCTGGCCACGCTTATGCGCGCGGGTATTCGCGACATTTTGATTATCACAACGCCTCGTGACCAAATGGCGTTCTCTGAATTACTGGGCGACGGCAGCCAATGGGGCATCAATATCCAATTTGCCGTGCAACCCAGCCCCGACGGATTGGCGCAAGCATTCATTTTAGGCAAGGACTTTATCGGTGCCGATCCTGCTGCGCTCATCCTCGGCGATAATATTTTTTACGGCGACGGCTTAAGCCAGAAACTGCGCGCCGCGGCAGGCCAAGATTCTGGTGCAACCGTGTTTGCCTATTACGTCCAAGACCCCGAGCGCTACGGTGTGGTGGAATTCGATGGCAACGGAAAAGCCATTGGCATTGAAGAAAAACCCGAAAAACCGCGCTCCCACTACGCTGTTACCGGCCTGTATTTTTACGACAACGACGTCGTCGATATCGCCCACTCCATTACCCCATCGGCACGGGGTGAGTTGGAGATTACCGACGTCAACCGCTGCTACCTAGAGCGCGGAGATCTGAGTGTCGAAGTCATGTCCCGCGGCACCGCTTGGCTCGATACTGGCACCCATGACTCGCTCATGGACGCGGCCAATTTCATTCGTGTTATTGAAGAACGACAGGGATTGAAAGTGTCCTGCCCTGAAGAAGTGGCCTACCGAATGGGCTTTATCGACGCCGAGCAGCTAAAACGGCTGGCCGCACCTCTGATAAAAAGCGGCTATGGGGTTTACCTAGAGAGCCTGCTCGGTGAGCAAGGGGTGTACTGGGATGATCCTTGAGCCCACTCCGCTCTCCGGCGTTGTGCTAATACGGCCCACTGTATTTGGTGATGATCGCGGATTTTTTTTAGAGACTTGGAATCAGCGCGCCTTCACCGAGGCCGGTATTGATTGCCACTTTGTGCAAGACAACCACAGCCGCTCTAGTCAGGGCATCCTCCGTGGGCTGCACTTTCAAACCGAACAAACCCAGGGAAAGCTGGTGCGGGTGGTTTCTGGCTCGGTTTTCGACGTGGTGGTGGATCTTCGTGCGGATTCACCCACTTGCGGTAACTGGTTCGGCACTACCCTAACTGCCCAAGGGCATGAAATGCTCTGGGTACCCCCCGGCTTTGCCCACGGCTTTTATGTGCTATCCGAGTCAGCCGATTTTCTCTACAAATGCACCGATTTCTACCACCCCGAGAGTGAAATCACCCTAGCCTGGGATGACCCTGACATCGGCATTGACTGGCCCTTAATCGAGGGCAGCACCCCCAATTTGTCCAGCAAAGACCGTCAGGGGCAGCCCTGGGCGGACATCCCCAAATTTCACAACTAAAGGCCAGACGGCTAACAAAATGTCCCTGATTAGGTCAACGCAGGAACCAGACTATCCCACGGTGTATGTCTGAGAACCGCCAATCAGCGTGTTAGTAAAGGACGCCACCAAGCCTCGTTATCTAGGTACCAGCTAAGGGTTTTGGCAATACCACTCTCAAAGGTCTCACTGGGGCTAAAGCCCAACTCGCGTTGGATCTTGCTGGCATCAATGGCATAGCGCCAATCGTGTCCGGCTCGATCGGCGACATAAGTAATCAGCCCCTCGGCCTCTGCCGTTGCTGCTGGCGAGTGGGGAAAGCGCGTGACCAAATTGCTGTCATTGGCAAAAGCGGTATTGAGATGCCGACACAACAAACGCACGATATCTAAGTTGTTCCACTCGTTATTACCGCCGATGTTGTAGGTTTCGCCCGCCACGCCCCGCAACAGTACCTGCTCGATACCGGCACAGTGATCGCGTACATACAGCCAATCTCGGATATTGCTGCCATCGCCATAAACCGGCAGGGATCTCCCGTCCAAGATGTTTGTGATGCACAGTGGGATCAGCTTTTCGGGAAAATGAAACGGCCCGTAATTGTTAGAGCAATTACTCGTGGTGACATCTAAACCATAGGTATGGTGGTAAGCCCTCACCAAGTGATCACTGGCCGCTTTGCTCGCCGAATAAGGTGAATTGGGTTCGTAGCGGAGCTGCTCGTGAAATGCCGGGTCATCGGCTGTGAGCGAACCAAACACTTCATCGGTCGAGACGTGGTGAAATCGGTGAGGGCGACCACTGCCAGCTAACCAGACTTCCTTTGCGGCTGCCAACAGCGTGTGAGTACCAACCACATTGGTTTGAATGAACGCATCAGGGCCGGTGATAGAGCGATCCACGTGGCTCTCAGCAGCAAAGTGCACCACCGTGTCGACATCATTTTCTTTAAGTGCCCTTGATACCGCCGCGGCGTCGCAGATATCCGCTTCAATGAAGTGCACCTGGCCCTCTTGTTCAAGGACGGCCAGACTTTGGCGATTACCTGCGTACGTCAATTTATCGAATGCCACCAAGCGGTCGTCGGGGTGATTTTGCGCCCAGTGATGGACAAAGTTAGCCCCAATAAAGCCGGCGGCACCGGTCACCAACACGGATCGACTCATGCCCTACTCTGCTCCTCTTGCAGTTCATCCAACATGGTTGCCAATTGCTCCTGCCAAGGCAATCCCCGCGTGGCCAATGCCTCCCAGCTGCGCTGCTTATCGAGCACACTGTAGGCGGGGCGCAACGCCGGCGTGGGGTAATCCGCCGCCGTTATCGGCGTAATCTCCGGACATCTCGAGAGCAAACCGCGCTCACGTGCCAATTCACGAATAGCCAGGGCAAAGTCATACCAAGTGCATTGGCCCTCGTCACTCCAGTGATACAACCCCGATTGACCGGCCAAGCCCCAGCAGGCCTGTGCAAGACCCTTAGCCCAAGTGGGAGTACCTACCTGATCATTTACCACCCGCAGCTCATCTCGCTCCGCCATTAAACGCAGCATGGTTTTGACGAAATTTTGACCGTAGCGCGAATAGACCCAGCCTGTGCGCACAATGGTCGCCTCCGGGTAAGCTGTTGTGACGGCTCGCTCACCCGCCAGTTTACTCAGACCGTACTGCCCCAGCGGATCAGTGCTATCAAGCTCACGATAAGGCGCCGTTGCCCGCCCGTTAAAAACAAAATCCGTGGAGACATGCAGGAATTGACTGCCATGGGACGCACACCACTGAGCCAACCAGCCCGGCGCTTCAGCGTTAATGCGAAAAGCTAGCTCGGGTTCAGATTCGGCCTTGTCCACGGCGGTGTACGCCGCTGCGTTAATAACCAGATCGGGAGCGACGCTGTCCAACCATGCGCTAACCGAAGCGGCATCCGTAATATCGAGTTGCTCGCGAGTAGCGCTGCTAACAGACAATTCAGCCGGTGCACTATCTAACAACTCACTGCCCAGCTGGCCTCCGGCACCGAGAACCAGTGCCACCAGAGACATTAGAGCCTAGCCTCAATCCAGTCGGCGAATTCGGCGATGATCTCAGGGCCCTCAGGCTCATTGAAAATCTCGTGGTACAGACCAGGCAAAAGCTTAAATGTCAGATCATGGGAACCCACTGTCTCCGCAAATTGCTGCGAGCCGGACGGAGCTGCCATGGAATCGGCGGCGCCGTGCATGATTAGTAGCGGCAACGTAATGTCACCGGCGGCCTGCATCACACGCTCCATGGTACCGAGCAACTCAACACTTAAGCGGGTCGTGACTTTGCCATGATTGACCAGCGGGTCCGCCTGATAAGCCGAGACAACCGCAGGGTCACGACTGACCCCAGTAGAGTCCAGCTCAATCATGCCCATCTTTGGGGCGATTCGAGACAGCAGCTTACCTATCGAAATCACGATCGCCGGAGGCGGCGCCTCGGCAGCAAATGCTGGGCCGCTCAAGAGTGCACCGCGATAAAGGCTTTGATCCTCAAGTAACAAGCGCGCAGAAATCAGGCCACCCATACTGTGCCCCAATAGGAAACAGGGGCATTGGGAATACTGGGTAGCCATCACTTGGCGGCACTCGCGCACGCCCGCTAGGTAATCGTCAAACCGATCGACGTACACCCGATCGCCCGGTGATTCGCCGTGACCCAAGTGATCCGGTGCAATAACCGCAAAACCCCGACCACTAAAATGGGCGGCAAGCGCCTGGTAGCGGGCGCTATGCTCACCTAGACCATGAACCAACACCACGGCTGCACGGGTCTCCCCTTCGGCGTGCCAATGGCGATAGCGGATACCTGAGGGCAACGTTTCCATGTCGACTTAAACTCAGTCAGCGACAGGTGTTAACCAGTCGGCGTAGTCTGCTGATTTACCCCGAACGGCATCAAAATAGATGGCCTGCAATTTTTCCGTCACTGGACCGCGGCGGCCTTCACCAATCGCGCGGCGATCGAGTTCACGTATGGGTACCACTTCAGCGGCCGTGCCGGTAAAGAAGGCCTCATCGGCAATATAGACTTCGTCGCGGGTAATGCGGCGCTCACGCACTTCATAGCCCTGATCAGCAGCGATCTTAAATAGGCTGTTACGTGTGATGCCATCCAAACATGAAGTTAGGTCAGGGGTGTAGATAACGCCGTCACGCAGCATAAAGAAGTTCTCACCGCTGCCCTCGGCGACGTACCCCTCATTGTCGAGCAGCAACGCCTCCTCACAACCACTGTCTAAGGCCTCACGCAATGCGAGAATAGAGTTGGTGTAATTGCCGTTAGCCTTGGCTTTACACATGGTGATGTTGACGTGGTGACGGGTGTAGCTCGACGTGCGCACGCGAATACCACGATCCCGCGCCTCAGGGTCCATGTAAGAAGGCCACGGCCAGGCTGCAACCATGACGTGGGTCTTCAAGTTGTCTGCACGCAATCCCATGCCCTCAGAACCCAAGAAGCACATGGGGCGGATATAGCCTTCCTCCAATCCGTTAACACGAACAACCTCACGCTGGGCGGCATTTAAGGTGTCCTTATCAAATGGCATATCCATTTGCAGAATGTGCGCCGATCGAAACAATCTGTCGGTGTGTTCACGCAGACGAAAAATACAGGTGCCGCGATCGGGCGTTGCATAGGCTCTAACCCCTTCAAATACCCCCAGTCCATAATGGAAAGTGTGGGTTAACACATGCACCTTGGCTTCTTTCCAGGGCACCAGCTCGCCGTCGAGCCAAATTTGTCCATCAAGTTTGGACAGGTCCATGTTATCTCCTATGACTGAGTTTATTGCTCGGGCAACGGGCGCAGACCGGGTAACCACTTATCCCGAATAGCAATAACTGCCGATAAATGCGCCCAATGGTCCGCTATTCTACCCCAAGGCTGCTGTGCCTGAAGCAGTGTCTTATTCACAGCACTGCGCAGCGACAGATAGGCTGCTCGCAGCTGATCCTCCTCCTGCGGCGATAACACACTTGCCTGCAATAGAGCGGCCAGCACATTGATCACATCGCTCTCGGCTACGAGACGCGGATGTTCCCACGCCGATGCTAAGGTCAGGTATTGGACCAGAAACTCTATATCGACGATAGCCCCCGGATCGACCTTCAAATGAAAATAGCCCTCTGGCGGGCGATCTTGGCTGACCGGGTTGGCCGACATTTTGTTGCGCATGTCCACGACCTCGGACGCCAAAGCCAACCGATCACGCTTACGACAAAGAATCTCCTCGCGCAGCGCCGTGATGCGCTCTCGCAGTGCGCCCGCACCCGATACGACCCGGGCGCGAAGCAGAGCCTGATGCTCCCAAGTCCATGCAGAATGGCGCTGATAATTGGCGAACGCATCAAAACTCACGGCAATAAGCCCAGAATCGCCATTGGGACGCAGGCGCAAATCAACCTCGTACAAATGGCCCGAACTGACATTGGCTGACAACAAGTGGACCAGACGCTGGGCGAGCCGCGTGAAATATCGCACGCTATCCACCGCCTTGGGTCCGGCGGTCATCCCGTCTCCGGGCTCGAAAACAAAGACTAAATCCAAGTCTGAGCCGTAACTGAGCTCAATTCCCCCGAATTTGCCGTAGGCCACAACCGCGAAGCCTGCATTGTCGCCCCCGGGAACACCGTGCTTTGCCACTAGATCGCGCTCGGCAATGGCCAAGGCGTGGTCGACCAGAACCTCGGCCAGGAACGTCAGGTTATCGGCCACTTTCATTACCGGTAATTCCCCGGTGACGTCACTGGCCGCGATGCGCAATGTTATTGCCTCTTTAACGCGCACCATCGCCTGTAGTTGAGCCTCGAGGTCGTCTTCAGGCACCCGAATGAGCTGATCCTCCACCAGCGCCCGCATTTCAGCGCGATCGGGTAGTGTCAGCAGTCGGTCGCGGTGTAGCAATTCCTCGAGTAACTCGGGGCGACTGGCGAGCTTATCGGCAATCCAGCTACTGGCGACGTTTAGGGTCAGCAGAAGCGCCAGACTGTCGGGGTTCTCTCTCAAGAGCACCAGGTACGCGCTGCGGCGAAGAACCGCTTCAACGAAAGGCAAGGTCCGTTGAAGCGCAAGATCTGGGTCCGATGTCGCCCCTGCCGCTTGGCAAAGTACCGGAAGAAATTGCTCACAACGCCTTCGGCTATCAGCGTCGGCTACCGCCAGGCGCGGCGAGGCAAGCACGGTTTCCATGGCCTGCCAGGATCGCTCAGGCTGGGTAAACCCCCACTGTCCCAACTGCTCTACATCGAGCTCGGCGAAGCCAATGCTACCGACGTTGATGTCCTCTCCCTCGCCCTGCCCATTGGCTGGGAAAGCGACCATGGTGTCAAACGCCCGCTGTACCCGCGACCGAAGCTCGGTAATGCGCGTACTCAATGCGTCGCCGTCCGCATCGCCCAATACCGCGGCCAACTGCATGAGTGATAAAGGGTCATCGGGAAGATGATGCGTCTGGGTATCAGCCATTCCCTGCAACGCATTTTCCAGTAAACGTAAACTGCGATAATCAGCGATTAATGAATCCCGATCGTCCTCCGATATAAACCCGTGACGCGCCAGCGCTGTGAGCGCCGGTTCCAAGCCGCGCACTCGCAAATCGGCTATGCGTCCGCCGTGAATCAGCTGCAGGCTTTGCGCAATGAACTCGACTTGTCGGATTCCGCCCATGCCGCGCTTGATATCCCTCCGTAAATTCATACGGTGGGCCTCAGCTGTGATCCGTGCACTCATATCGCGCAGCGCGTCGAGCACACCAAAATCCACAAAGCGTCGATAGACAAAAGCATTCAGCAGCGCGTCCAGCTGGGCCACCGATTCCTCACTGCCTGTCAGCGCTCTAGCCTTTAGCATGGCGTAACGCTCCCACTCGCGTCCGTGTGCCTGGTAATAGCTTTCCAGGGCGTCAAAACTGGATACTAGGGCGCCGCTACCCCCATAAGGTCGAAGACGCATATCCACGCGAAACACAAAGCCATCGGCGGTTGGGGCGTCCAACAGACGGATGATCGATTGGCCCACCCGGGTGAAAAATTCTTGATTCGAGAGCGACTTGCGTGCACCCACCGTCTCGCCAGACTCGGGGTAAGCAAATATCAAATCAATATCTGAGGACAGATTGAGCTCCCTACCACCCAGCTTTCCCATACCTAGGACGATCAACGACTGCTCAGTGCCCGAGTCTCTACCCATCGGCACTCCAAAGCGCTCACGGGCGTGATGTGTGGCCCAGCCAACGGCAAATTCGACACAGCTTTCGGCTAGGTGCGTCAAATCACGGAGGGTCTCAGCGAGATCTGCTTGCCCGGAAAACGCACGCCATACCAATCGCAACATGGCCTGATTCCGAAATCGGCGCAATAATCGCTGGGTGCTGATTTCGTTACAGTTTACAGACAGGCCCGCGTCAGATAGAGCGAGGCGCCATGGCTCAAGGCTATCCGCCAAAGCTGTGAAACCTTCACCGCTCTGGAGATCCGCTAAGAAAGCGTCGCCCTCTCGCTCAAGTTGCTCAACAACAAATGGACTCGCGGCTAGGACACGGCGGGTGTTTTGCCACTGAGCGTCCCGCTCCAACGCAATAATAAGCTGGTCGGTAAATGTGCTCCCCAGTCGTTCATTCAGCCTGGTAATCGCGCTGTCTGCCCTCTCGATGAGGGGTCTTGGCAATGTCATAGGCATCGGATCTCACGGCAAACTCGAGCGACACACAACACGGGGTTGAACTCGCAGCTAAACCCCTGCAACTGCCTCTGCACCCTTTCTACGCAACGATGCCACAGGCCACGCGCCCAAAGCCAGCCAAATCAGCCGCAGAAGCCGCGCCGATGCAAGGGCAGTTCAGGTAGCCCTTTGCCGAAATTCAAAGACGTAGCGCCCGAGACACCTAGCTAAGGTCGATTCGAACGCAATTCAACCTCCGGTCTCAGCCATCAAACTGTCACAAATCTGCAAAAAATCTGACCAAGACAGGCAACCCAATGGTCACTATACTGCGGCCCTTAATGGCATCTTGCTTTTGCTTATAACACCCAAGACAGGGCCACGCGGTTTCATGGATATCATTGCCAATCACGGTTTTACCCTGCTACTGATCACCTGTGCCTTCGGTTTCTATATGGCTTGGGGTATTGGCGCTAATGATGTGGCCAACGCCATGGGAACCTCGGTTGGCGCCAAGGCCCTGACGCTGAAGCAGGCTATCGTCATTGCCATAGTCTTTGAATTTTTGGGGGCCTTTTTTGCAGGGGGCGAGGTTACCGCCACAATCCGCAAGGGCATTATCGATCCGGCTGAATTTGCCTCGACGCCAGAACTACTGTTGTTCGGGATGACAGCCGCCCTCCTCGCCGCCGCCACCTGGCTATTAATAGCCAGTTATCGTGGCTGGCCAGTCTCAACAACACATTCAATCGTCGGCGCTATTGTCGGCTTCTCCTGCGTTGCGCTTACCCCCAGCGCGGTAAATTGGCCGCAGGTAGGATCAATCGTTGCTAGCTGGCTGGTCTCGCCGCTGCTCGCCGGCACCATGGCTTTTTTGCTCTATCACAGTGTTCGCGTACTGATTCTAGATAGCGAAAACCCTAAGGGTCAGGCACTGCGCTTTATCCCGCTTTACATGTGGCTCGTGGGCTTCATGATTTCCATGGTTACCTTGCTCAAAGGCCTAAAACACATTGGTCTAAACATTGACCTCAATACCGGGTCGGCCTTTTTGGATTCAGCCATATTGTCCTCGGGTATTGGACTGGTGGTAGCTATAATAGGTGCACGCCTGTTAAAGGGCCGGATTGCCGATCCCCAGCAAGATAACCTTGAGGGCGTTTTTGGTTTGCTGATGATTTTTACCGCCTGCAGCATGGCCTTCGCCCACGGCTCTAACGATGTCGCCAATGCTGTTGGCCCCCTCGCCGCGGTGGTACAACTGATTCAGTCCGGGGGCGATATTGCCGCCGCCTCAGCTATGCCATGGTGGGTACTGTTAATTGGCGCCTCCGGTATTGTGGTGGGCCTCGCGACACTGGGATGGCGGGTCATTCAGACTGTCGGTACAAAAATTTGTCACCTAACCCCGAGCCGAGGGTTCACTGCCGAGTTAGCAGCGGCGGGCACCGTCGTGGTGGCTTCGGGAACAGGCTTACCCATATCAACAACCCACACCCTAGTGGGAGCCATTTTGGGAGTCGGGATTGCACAAGGTGTCGAATCGGTAAACTTGCGTACCGTTGGATCCATCATCACGTCTTGGCTGGTTACATTGCCTATCGCTGCGGGACTCGCCGTCGTGTTTTTCTATGGGCTAAAACTCGTGTTTAGCTGACGCACTGCCTGAACCGATGTCCACCTTGGAAAAGCGCGTCATCACGCAGATACAGCATCTAATTGCGTCTCCCTCGGTCAGCTCAACCAACCCCCATTGGGATAGCAGCAATTTGGGCGTTATTCAGCACTTGGCTGACTTTGCCGAGGCTCAGGGCTTTGTGGTTGATATTCAGCCGCTACCTGATAACCCCGGCAAAGCCAATCTGGTGGCGCGTTTGGGCCCTGAAAGTGCGGATAATCGACGTCGAGGACTGGTGCTATCGGGTCATACTGATACCGTACCCTTTGACGCCGAGCGCTGGCGGAGCGACCCCTTGCGTGCCATCGAATACGACGGTGCATTGCATGGCCTGGGTAGCGCTGATATGAAGAGTTTCTTCGCGTTAGCCTTGGCCGCCGCCGACAGTTTCAATGCCAAGGCACTCTCAGCGCCGCTGTATCTCGTTGCTACCTGCGATGAAGAAAGCACCATGGCAGGTGCGCGCCATTTGGTGGCAGAGACCTTGGCAGGCGCTCGCGCCGCCATCATTGGTGAACCAACCTCACTACAGCCTGTGCGCATGCATAAGGGCATTATGATGCAGGCCATCACGCTCGAAGGACGAAGCGGTCACAGCTCAAACCCTGCGCTGGGCCATAACGCCATTGACGCCCTTCCCGAGTTATTGAATCTGCTATCCCAATATCGTCAAACCCTCGCGGAACGGTTTCACTGTGAGCTGCTACCGGTGGCCAACCCCACACTGAACTTTGGTTGCGTCCACGGCGGTGATAACCCCAACCGCATCTGTGGCAAGGTGGAATTACATTTCGATATCCGGCTGGTGCCCGGCTTAGATTTCAATACCGTGGAAGCAGAGCTACAGCACTTTGTTGAACAGCTCGCAAAAGACCGCGAACTAAATGTTGAGATGCGGCGGCTGATAGCGCCGGTACCGGCGTTTGAGCAGCCCATTGAAGCCGAAGTCGTCGAATTAACCGAGGCGTTAAGCGGCCAAGGGGCTGCCGGCGTCAACTACGCGACTGAGGCCCCCTTTCTTCAGCAACTCGGCCTAGAAACCATAGTGCTAGGCCCGGGTTCCATCGATACCGCCCACAAAGCCGATGAGCGCTTACCGCTAAATCAACTCAAACCCGCTATCAATTTGCTGCAAGCGGCAATCGCCAACTACTGCACAAGTCACTGAGCAAAGCCAACAATTGCCGAGAATCC
>CAYPPU010000039.1:0-20284 GCA_964412695.1 uncultured Alteromonadaceae bacterium
TGTTGCTCAAAACCGTGTACCTTGACGCAGGCGGGCCAGAGTGTGAATTGCATAATGGTGTCTCAATAACGCGTTGTAGCTGCCAGTCTAGAGCCTGGCAATGAACAACTGTCCGCACGCTAGGCTCAATGTCTCAACCGGAGTTGCCGGACCCGCCCAGGCCGGCTCCCGCCACCCAGTATTAGACCAAAACTAGTCGTCATCGTCATCGTCATCGCCATCGCCATCGCCATCGTCGTCATCCTCCGATGAATCGTTATCGAAGTCGTCATCATTAGCCTCGTCCCCATCATCAGTATCGTCCCAGCTGTTCTCATACGAATCATCGTCTTCGTCGTCATCATCAAAGTCATAGCCGCCATCTGGGCGACCAGCATTTTCAAATTCCACATTATCGGCTGCGCCGTCCCCGTTTCGATCTTCCAATTTGACCAAATCGCCAACCGCGAGATCCGCAAAAAAACTGTCGGCGTCAGTATTTGCACCGCTTTTACCCTCAAACCTTGCATTGCTCACAGAGACAGTTAGGCCTGCCACGGTAATCGTCGACGGTGCGGAGAATGACTCCACTGCTGCTTGAAGCTCCACGTCATCTGGATAGTCTCTGTCAATGCGGGTGGCTATGATTCGATCGCCTAAGTCCACCGCTTCTATTTCAACAAAATCGCCCAACCGGAGGTCAGAGAACGTCATTGAACGTCGTGAGCCAGTGTCGTCATCAAGCAGCGTTTGAACGTCTGTTCCCACTGTCACCGTACCACCAAATAATTCCAAAGAGACTGTCCCGAGAATGGCGTCCAAGCGCACAATACTCGCTTCGATCTCGAGATCACCACGCCTCGCCTCTATGCGCGAGGCAATGAGCCTCTCTCCCTGCCAACTACCTTGTACCCCAATAGCGACCCCATTTATGAGTCGCAGACCACTGGGCACCCGCACTGCATTGGAGGCATCAACGACAACACCATTGACCTCAAACTGTGCGTCACTGACATAGTTACGAACAGCACCCTGTATTGAGTAGTCATCGCCATCATTAATCAAAGCGTCATCGTCATGACTAAAGTTGCCACGGCTTGATCCTTCCAGCTCAATGTAAGATGCCACTAAGGTATTACCCTGCAGGATACCCTTGACCTCGACATAGTCCCCGTCAGCTGGCGATCTATTTTTAAATTCAGAGAGCTTGGCGCCCGAATAATCGACCAATTGGTCCCGAATCATGAATGTGGTGTCGGTTAGTCCGCTAACCGAGCCTTTGACTTCGATCTGGCTTCCTGCTGTGTAGCGGCTCGATTTTTTTTCAACTCGAGTGGCGCGAAGATTGGCTATGCCCTCGGGAAAGCCAGAGACTTCCACCACGTCGCCCACAGCCAGCGTGTCAAAGGTGACGCCCTCAAATACCGTCCCAGTTTTTTCAACGATAACATCGGCACCCAGCACGGTAATTAGCTTTGCATCGCCATCGGTGTTCATACTGATGGCAGCAATAGGTCCCTCAACTTCATCGTCAAATATAACGGTCTCAGCTATGCCGGTTTTACCATCTGCATTCACCGACCCCTTTACGAGAACCACCATACCGACATCAAGATCTGCTTCACTGCCGCGCTGGCCGTCCAGAAATATCTGGGCATCATCGGTCTCAAATTCAACACCGTTCACAAATATAGAGCCAAAGCCGTCAATCGTTCCCAGCGCAACGGGACGTCCGCTACCGCTGATACCCAAGGTTGAATTAATCGCGGATTGCCCACTGCGCATTGTCTGTATTGTGCCGAACAGTGCACCGAATCTTCCGCTGGCTGGATGTGACTCAACGCCAACTGCGACGAGGCTTGCGCCAACAGCAAATGCCAGCGCCGTAAATACTTGTTTCATTTTTGATCTCCTATGAGGTCACTGTAAAAATAAATGCCCACTGATACCCCATGCCCACGGTCATCATGAAGCTGATCGTCTTGTGCAAGTCGGTCCGCCAGCCACTGGTCGTAGTCTTCTAGTAGCTGCTGGGATTTTTCGTTGCTATAGTTTTGAAAGTCGCGAAGTGCTTCGATCGAGAGCCCTGAAGTGCTTACTTTTCTTTGGAAAACGCGCTGATCACTAGGACAGCTGATGTTGTAAGCAATGCTGGCCATTAGCTCGGTGGTATCGGTGCCCAAAATATCGAGTCGCTCAGCTGGAGTAGCCATAGGCAGATAAGCATTGCGCGTTAACGCCACCCCCCCCATCACGTACTCTATGCAGCCTGCTCGCTCTAGCAAATTCAGCATCGAGACGGGCGTTACGTCGCCGGCGTAACCTTCAACTAGCGCACGGAAACCACCGTCTAATGCATCAAGACTCAGAACCTGTGGTTTGCCATCGATATTGAAGCGTGGATCCGTTGTCCAACCGGCCAAAACCCTAACAGCTCGGCCACGGGATAAGGCGGCGAGCGTTAGGGCTTCTTCCTCAACCTCCCGTAATCGCTTGATCTCTTTTCGACTCAACCCGGTGATCGCCGCAACGGCACTCGCTGTTGCCTTGCCTTGGCTGGATTGAACAAGCTCATGGCCCTGCTCGACAAAAATCTGACGGGTAAGCTCGCTAAACACACCGTACGTCACGCCGTGGCGTAACCAGCAACGCACAAGCTGAGTAAGGATAGTTCGGGCAGCCCGCTGCAGGCTAAGAAGGGTTTCATGCACCATAATTTGGGAATTTATTCCCAAATTATGGTGCTGTCAACTATTTTGGGATTTTTTTCCCAAATTTATGGGGTCGCCGCACTCTAGTTCCACCCAGCTTATGCATCTAAAACACACCAGACCAACACTGCTCGCACTTTGTCACTGTAGAATCGGGCCGCGGGAGACGGTATTTGACAGATAACAGTCATATAAAAGCAGCGTTAAAGCTGAGCGATGCCGTTAACAGAAGGAAGCGAAGCCGTGAAAGAGACTATTAGTGATGCACTGGCCTGGATTGCTTTTGCAGCCTTTACAGTTTGGATTAGCAGTATCGTATTGGGCCTAAGTAGCCTTTGGGGCACGTTCAACGATATATGGTCGGCTATTGAAGCCATTCGTAACTGCGCCACCAGTCACTGCGAAATGCAATTCAGCTTTGATCTCTTTGCCAGCGATGCTACCTTGTTGGGTATTCCCACCGATTGGGTGGCGGCTATCCGCGGACCGGCGTTTTGGACTTGGATCATCATCATCTTTTTCCAGTCCTTTTATGTGCGTTCGTTTCGCGTGGCGCCATGGCGAACACCGCGCTATTTCCAATCGCAAGACGCCTAACACTCAAGGCCATCAGCCGTCGTTGGGCAGTTAGGCGATAGCCTTGGCGAAATCCCCTTTTGGCATTGATGGAATGCGAGCCAAAAAAATGATTTTGCGGAAGTCGTGCGAGGTTTGAAGCGTAGTGATGGTCGGTGTGAGAGGATTTGAACCTCCGACCCCTTCCTCCCGAAGGAAGTGCGCTACCAGGCTGCGCTACACACCGAGGCCGCGAAGCATACCAAATGGGGCGTAACTGGCCAACGGGCTTAGTACACCCCGGCCCAGCGAGCGATACCTTGGCTCAACAGACTAAAACCGGTAACCACCGCAATTAACAAAAAGATGAGAAACAGGGGTCTAAAGGGCTTTCGCTCCACCGAATTGACACCGCGCTGTAAAAAACCGTCTACCCTAGCCTGATCTTCAGCGTTAAGCCGCGGGGCATTGGGATCATCGTTGTGCTGGTCAGGCTGTGACATGGCCGCGCTCTCCTCTAGAGCCCAGAGAGTAGCAAATTGGCATAGGCACTGGCGACTGTTACGCCTGTATGCCTGCTGAGAATGTCTCGATCTGCACGTTGCTATCCCAAGACTCTCTACTAACTCAATACTGATCTTTGATGTGCAGATTAGGTCATACTCGGTTCCGGCTGTTGGTCTCAACACATTATCAGTGCACGCTGAGCGTATGAAGCTGCCCACTGTTCTCAATTTGGCATTGCTGGTAAACCAGTGTCGCGACCGCCTAGAACCATTCCTGCCGGCACTGTGTCTCAGCTGCCAAGAACGCTGCTTTCATCCGAGCTGGTTGTGCGAGAACTGCTACCAGCAGATACGAGCCAATCGAGCTTGCCGCCCGCGCAGTCATGGCCGGTCATCGCCACTGTCGACGATTGTGGCACCCCTTGCCTTCGATGGGCCGTTGCGAAAACTGATACACGCTTGGAAATTTCACGGTCAAAGCGAATTAACTCCGCTACTGGTGCGCCTAGCGCTCGACCAAGCGGTAGTGCCGCCCGCCGATTACTGGCTGCCTATTCCCATGCATTGGCGCAAACAATTACAACGCGGCGTTAATCAAACCGTGCTGTTGGCTGCTGAGCTCACCCGGCAACTACCCCAGACAAACTGCGCACCGATAAGCACACTACTGAAAGTGACAGGCACATCAGTAAATCAGCACCAACTCAATCGAACGGAGCGAGCGCGGTTATCACAAAATCGCTTTTCATTGCGTCGAGAAGTCAGGCTGCTCGAAGGCCTGTTGCCTAGGGCATATCGAAGGCCCTACCCCCATCCTTTTCTAGGTCGATCGGTCACCTTGATTGACGATGTGATAACCACAGGGTCGACGTTAGCGGCTGCCGCAAATGTATTGAAAACAGCGGGCGCGAAATCGGTTAACGCCTGGTGTTTAGCGCATACGCCCTAAACCTTATTGAAACACACCGAGGGGAGGCAGAGGCACGTAGCGCACAGAGTAAAAGTCGCGGATAGTGCCCGCGACCAGTACACCTTCATAGGTATCCATATTTAGCGGGCACGGGTTGTCCTCCCAATGCTGCAATTATGTTTTTGGCGAGTGTTGCAGCGCCGACAGAGGATTAGGTGGTGAAAATACCGCTGCTCCCTAAGCTTGTGCGCGTAACCAATCGCTGTGGGTTATGCTGCCCCAATGAGCACTGACACCGATGCTGCCGTTCAACCATTCTTGCACCTGTCGCCCGATCAGGTAGTGAGCTGTGTCGAAGCATTGGGCTTTCGCTGTGATCTTCGGCTAATCGCACTCAATAGCTATGAAAACCGGGTTTATCAGGTGGGCGTTGAGGATAAAGACCCGATAATCGTGAAGTTTTATCGGCCTAAGCGTTGGAGCGATGCACAAATTCAGGAGGAGCATAGCTTCAGCCAAGAACTGGCTGAGCACGGGCTATCGGTTGTGGCGCCCATGCTCATTGACGGAGAAAGCCTGTTTCATGTGGATGGATTTCGACTAACCGCTTTTGCGCGCCGTGGCGGCTATCCGCCGGAATTGGATAATTTGGATCACCAATTAATCTTGGGGCGCACCTTAGGGCGAATTCATCGCATTGGCTCGATCCAACCCTTTGCCTATCGGGAGTCACTCAAGACTCAAGCACTGTTTGAGGAAGCGCGCGACTTTTTACTTGAACGCTTTGTGCCGCGGGATTTACACCCTGCTTACGACAGCCTGCTGACAGATTGCGGCGCCTTGGTGGCCGAGCGCCTCGGCCATTACGGGACTGCCGATCAGATTCGACTGCACGGTGATTGCCACGTGGGCAATATTCTGTGGCGCGATGATCTACCCCACTTCGTCGACCTTGATGACTGCGTGAGCGGCCCTGCTATTCAAGACTTATGGATGTTTTTAAACGGCGATCGGGCACAACAGGAGTTACAACTGGCCGAGCTTATTGCCGGCTATGAAGAGTTTCATGACTTTGACCCACAGCAGATTAGCTGGATTGAAGCCCTTCGGACCCTGCGCATTGTGAAGCATGCGCTATGGCTGGGCCGTCGCTGGCATGATCCCGCCTTTCCTCGAGCATTCCCTTGGTTCGGACAAGAGCGGTTCTGGTCTGACCACATATTAGAGCTGCGCGAACAGCTCGCGGCGCTTCAGGAACCCAGCTTGCGATTACTCTGAGGCACGCTCCTGACGGGATCGCGGATAAACAATGCTCCACAGCCAGGGTAACAATCGGTTTTTCGACAGAAGCTCTCGATCTACCGCATCAAAAAATGCCGCTGTAGCCGCGGGATCGGCAAACAGATCCGATCGGGTTTTTGTTTCTGCTGATGCATCGAGGGTTTTGACTACCGTGGCAGGATTGCCGGCAACCACTACGTTGGCAGGCACGTCTTTCGTTACGACTGCTGCCGCAGCGACGACACTGTTCTCGCCAATGGTCACGCCCTTTAACACGGTCGCGTGATCACCCAACCAAACGTTATTGCCAATCACCACTGGGTGCGGCGTGTCGTCCCGCGCTACGCGGTCATACAGCCCATGCCAATCGGAATCCGTAACGTAAGCACCGTTAGCCAACATCACCCCATCGCCCAGGGTAATGGAATCGCTAGCACTGATCCGAGAGCCCGGACTCATCAAACAGGCGTTGCCCAGTGTCAGCTGTCCCTTACCGTCCTCGCGGCCCCACACCCCCAGCTCCACACGGCGATGGGCCGAAGCCACGGCGGTGAAAGAATGGCCAATACGGATATTGTTTCCGGAAATATCCACGTACCAGGGATTCATGATGTTGGCATAGTCACCCAGCTCAACGCAGCGCGGCCGCAAAAAATACGCCACCCACGCATCGCGAAAATTTAACCACAATTTTTTCACCCAATAGGGTCGTAGATCGGCCCGCATGATCGGCTCCGTTAATCAGCCGGGTTATCATGGCAAGGTGACTACAGACGCGCAAACCCCAAACGGTGAGATCCGTTCTGACCAGAGCGGACCGCACCCCAAGCTACTCGAGGTGATCGAGCGGCAACGCCAACGTGTCTGGCAAAAACCGCTGCCCGATCACACCCGTGAAGCGATTAGGCAAGCCCTAGACTGGCTGGATGCCCTAGGGCACCCGCCACTTATCTTGGATTCATTCTGTGGCACCGGGCTTAGCACCTCGACACTTAGCGCCCTGTATCCCGAGTGCGCAGTGATTGGCATCGACCAGTCCAGTCATCGCCTGGCCAAACACGTACGCACACCGGGCCAGTACTTACTGTTGCGCGCCGAGTGCGAACCTTTTTGGCGAGCGTTGGTCGAAGCCGGCATAGGCCTGCATCGGCACACGCTGTTTTACCCCAACCCCTGGCCCAAAGCGGCTCATCTACAGCGGCGTATTCACGGCCACCCGGGCTTTGCCTCGCTCATCGGTCTGGGCGGCGCCGTCGAACTTCGTACCAACTGGGGCATTTACGCCCAGGAATTTCAGCTTGCCTGCGAGCAATGGGGCTTAGACGGGGCGCTGGTGGCGTTAGAAAATCCGGCCGGGATGACGCTTTTTGAGCGCAAATACGCCGCCCGCGGCGATACCTTGTGGCAATTTACAGGGGAAAAAATGCACTAGAGCAAAGCGCGAAGCTGAGCTACTCTTCGCCCCCTTGCTTTGGTTTTGGTGGAGGTGCGCACTATGGCAGCATCACAACCGACAAAAATTCGAGCGCTGCGCGGGGGCGACCCCATCTGGCAGCGCATTCGTGATGAAGCGCGCGCCGCTGCGGCCGCCGAGCCCATCTTGGCGAGCTTTTTTCATGCCACTATCTTGCACCACGATGAACTCGAATCAGCACTGAGTTTCCATCTGGCTAACCAGCTGGATAGCCCCACTGCGCCGTCGATGGTTCTGCGCGATGTCATGCTCGACGCGTTTAATCGCGATGAGTCGATTCGCTACGCCATTCGCGATGATCTGAAGGCCGTTATCGAGCGCGATTCAGCCTGTCATGAACTGTATTTACCGTTTTTGTACTTCAAGGGCTTTCACGCACTGCAGACTTACCGTGTAGCGCATTGGTTGTGGCAGCAAAAGCGTGAGCATCTGGCGCTGTTTTTACAGAGCCGCATGTCCCAAAAGTTCGGCGTGGATATTCATCCGGCGGCCCGCTTTGGTCGCGGCATTTTGCTCGACCATGCTACCGGTTTGGTAGTGGGCGAAACCGCCGTTGTCGGCAATCAGGTTTCTATTCTGCAGTCGGTTACCCTGGGCGGTACGGGCAAGGTAGATGGCGATCGCCATCCCAAAATTGGTGATGGCGTACTCATTAGTGCCGGCGCCAAAATTTTGGGCAACATTATTGTAGGCGAAGGCGCCAAGGTGGGTGCCGGATCGGTGGTTCTCAAAGAAGTACCACCTCACACCACCGTCGCTGGGGTGCCAGCACGAGTTGTCGGTACGCCTACGTCGGACTCACCCGCTCTCGATATGGACCACGGTATTCCAGAATCGGACTGGTAGTCTGTAACGATCCCACGCAGCTAGCTGTGATCAGCAGAGGGCTAGCGGCTTCTAACCACAGGTCGTGAACAGGTTATAATTAGCGGGCTTTAACTACGCTGCAGTAAGGGCAGAACGGCGACCCTCAGCCGTGATTCTTAAATGTGATACTGGGGCGAAAGCTCGATCACCGCGTCGACCATGGCCGACACATGCTCAGGGTTAACACCCGGCGTGATGCCGTGACCTAAGTTGAACACGTGACCGGAGCCTGCACCGAAACCCGAAAGAATCGTATCGACCTCGGCACGGATTCGTTCGGGGCTGGCAAACAGCATACTGGGGTCCATGTTGCCCTGAAGCGCCACCCGATCGCCCACGCGAGCACGGGCATCGGCAATATCGGTGGTCCAATCCAAACCGACTGCGTCGGCGCCGCAATCAGCAATGGTCTCTAACCACTGCCCACCGCCTTTGGTGAACACAATAACGGGTACCCGACGGCCATCCGCTTCACGCGGTAACTGCTCAATAATGCGTGCCATGTAATCAAGTGAAAACTCGCGATAAGCGCTGTGACCCAAAGCGCCACCCCAGGTGTCGAAGATTTGCAGCGCTTGGGCGCCACTTGCCACCTGCGCGCTCAAGTAGGCCGCGACCGCATCCGCCAGCTTCTCGAGTAAGGCATGCATCTGTGCCGGCTCGTTGAACGCTAGCGTTTTGGTTTTTGCAAAGTCTTTCGAGGAGCCGCCCTCAACCATATAGGTTGCCAATGTCCAGGGGCTGCCCGAGAAACCAATGAGGGGCACGCGGCCACCCAGCTCTCGACGTATCAGTGCAACCGCGTCCATGACATAACCCAACTCGGTCACAGCGCGTTCGGGTTCCAATGCGGCAATATCGGCAGGGCTATTCAAGGGCCGTTCAAAACGTGGACCCTCTCCCTCGGAAAAATACAGCCCCAAGCCCATAGCGTCAGGAATAGTGAGGATGTCAGAAAATAGAATGGCGGCATCCATCGCATAGCGGCGCAACGGTTGCAGGGTCACTTCGCAGGCCAATTCCGGATTGGTGCACAACCCCATAAAACTACCCGCCTGCTCGCGGGTGGCTCGGTATTCGGGCAGGTAACGGCCCGCCTGACGCATCATCCACAGCGGCGTGCGATCAACAGGTTCGCGCAGCAGTGCTCGCAGGAATCGGTCGTTTTGTAGCTCAGTCACAGGTGCCTTCCAGTCCAACAGAGATTTGGGGCCGCCTTGCAGCCGCTAAAAGGCACATCCTGTCACAGCAATCGGGTTTTCGCCACGATTTTGTCCAGGTTTAGCTGGACGCACATGCGTACAAGGCGCGTGATTACACGCCTAGATAGTCGAGGATGCCTTCCGCAGCTTGGCGGCCTTCCCAGATTGCAGTCACCACCAAATCAGAACCGCGAACCATGTCACCGCCGGCAAATACCTTGGGATTACTGGTCTGGAACTTAAAGGTTTGCTGCTCTGGAGCCACAACGCCCTCCCAGTCGTTGAGTTTGACGTCAATATCGCCAAACCAATCAGCGGGACTGGGCTGGAAGCCAAAGGCCATGATAATGGCATCGGCCTCGATTACGGTTTCACTGCCCTCAACGGCCTGGGGGCGCCGCCGACCGTCAGCATCGGGCTCTCCTAGCTCGGTCTCAACCACTTTGACACCAATGGCTTCACCAAAATATTCAACCACTTCGATGGGTTGGCGGTTGTACAAGAACTTGACGCCCTCTTCTTTGGCGTTTTGGACCTCACGGCGCGAACCCGGCATATTTTCTTCGTCGCGACGATAAACGCAATACACCAAGTCGGCTTGCTGGCGCACGGCGGTGCGCACGCAGTCCATCGCGGTATCACCACCACCCAACACAACAACGGTCTTCTCTTTCAGATCGATGTACTGCTCGGGATCCTGGGGATAGCCCATTTTTTGATTGACGTTACCAATCAGGTAATCCAGAGCCTTGTGCACCCCCGGGAGGTCCTCGCCGGGGAAACGGCCTTGCATTGCCTTGTAGGTACCCATGCCGAGGAAAACCGCATCGTACTCAGCCATGAGGTCATCGATCTCAATGTCCACGCCCACTTCCGTATTGAGACGAAACTCAATCCCCATACCTTCAAATACTTCGCGGCGCCGCTCCATCACCGATTTCTCCAGCTTGAACTGGGGAATACCAAAGGTGAGCAGGCCACCGATTTCGGGATAGCGATCAAACACCACCGCCTTCACGCCATTGCGGGTCAAGACGTCGGCGCAGCCCAGTCCCGCAGGTCCGGCCCCAATAATGGCCACCTTCTTGTCAGTGGGAACCACCTGAGACATGTCGGGACGCCAACCCATGGCAAGCGCAGTGTCGGTAATGTACTTCTCGGAATTGCCAATGGTAACGGCACCAAAGCCGTCATTTAAGGTACAGGCCCCTTCGCACAGGCGGTCCTGAGGGCAAACCCGGCCGCAGACCTCGGGCAAAGTATTGGTTTGATGACTCAATTCTGCGGCGGCAAACAAATTACCCTCAGAAAGCAATTTCAGCCAATCGGGTATGTAGTTGTGTACCGGACACTTCCACTCGCAGTAGGGGTTACCACAGGACAAGCAACGGTGCGATTGCTCCGTGGCTTGGCCACCCGAAAAGGCGTCGTAAATCTCAACGAAGTCCTCAGTGCGGGTTTCGATATCTTTCTTGGGCGGGTCCTGCCGCTTAACCTCAAGAAACTGGAAATTGTTCGCCAATCGTGTCGTCATCAAAAGGCCTCAATCGGTATCGCGCAAGCGAGCGAGCAGCTGATTGAAATCAGCGGCTTTAGGTTTCACTAACCAGAACTTGCCCACATAGTCTTCAAAGTTTTCTAACAACCGCGCGCCCCACTGGGAGCCCGTTTCCTCGACATACGCTTGAATATTGTCGCGCAAGTAGTGTCGGTAGGCTTCCATCGGCTCGCCGCTAACTCGGTGAATCTCAACCAACTCACTGTTATAGTGGTCAATAAAACTGCGGTCCAAGTCCAAAACAAAGGCAAAACCACCGGTCATGCCCGCACCAAAGTTAACGCCCGTGGGACCTAGCACCATAACGGCACCACCGGTCATGTATTCACAGCAGTGATCACCCGCGCCCTCGACCACAGCCAAAGCACCCGAATTACGCACCGCGAAACGCTCACCAGCCACGCCCGCGGCATACAAAGTACCGCCGGTAGCGCCGTACAAGCAGGTATTACCAATAATGGACGTCGTGTTGCTGTCGAACTCCGAGTCACGCGGCGGGTAAATAACAAGCTTACCGCCAGCCATACCCTTGCCGACATAGTCGTTACTATCGCCCTCGAGATATAGGTTTAAGCCACCGGCGTTCCAAACGCCAAAACTCTGACCCGCCGTACCCGTGAAGCGAACGTTTATTGGGGCATGATCCATACCGTAATTACCGTGGCGCTTGGCGATTTCGCCAGAAATGCGTGCGCCAATGGAGCGATCACAGTTAGTCAGGGTGTAGCTAAACTCGCCGCCGCTGGCCGCTTCAATAGCGGGCAACATGTCAGCCACCATTTGCTCGGCTTTGTCGGCAGTATCAAAAGGATCATTGCTGCTCACCTGACAAAACTGGGGCTGACCCTCAGCGGTGGGGTCGGTCCATAAAATGGGTGACAGATCCAAAGCCGCCTGCTTGTCGGTGTTACCGGGTAAACGCTCGAGCAAATCGGTGCGCCCGATCAGGTCCTCTAGCTTGCTGACGCCCAAACGCGCCAACCACTCACGGGTTTCCATACCAATAAAGGTAAAGAAGTTAATGACCCTATCCACGGTGCCGACATAATGGTCTTCTCGCAGCGCCGTATTCTGTGTGGCCACACCGGTGGCACAGTTGTTCAGGTGACAGATACGCAAGTACTTACAGCCCAACGCCACCATAGGTGCGGTACCAAATCCGAAGCTCTCCGCGCCCAAAATGGCCGCCTTAATCACATCCAGACCTGTTTTCATGCCGCCATCGGCTTGCAGGCGAATTTGACCTCGCAAACGGTTACCCCGCAGCGTTTGCTGCACTTCTGCAAGACCCAACTCCCACGGCGATCCCGCATACCGAATGGAGGTAATTGGACTAGCAGCCGTGCCACCGTCGTAGCCCGAAATCGTAATCAAATCGGCGTAGGCTTTCGCCACGCCCGCGGCGATGGTGCCAACACCGGGCTCTGATACCAGTTTCACAGAGACCTGGGCGTCGGGGTTGACCTGCTTGAGATCAAAAATTAGCTGAGCCAAATCCTCAATAGAGTAAATATCGTGGTGCGGTGGCGGTGAGATTAGCGTGACGCCCGGCACCGAATGGCGCAAACGCGCAATCAAGTCATTGACCTTGCCGCCTGGTAACTGACCGCCCTCACCCGGCTTAGCGCCTTGAGCGACTTTAATCTGTAGCACTTCGGCATTAACCAAATAGTGCGGCGTGACACCGAAACGACCCGAAGCAATCTGTTTAATTTTTGATACCCGGTTGGTACCAAAACGGTCGGGGTCTTCACCGCCCTCACCGCTATTAGAACGCGCGCCAATGGCGTTCATGCCCATAGCGAGTGATTCGTGTGCTTCCGGCGATAGCGCCCCTAGTGACATACCCGCCGAGTCAAACCGGCGCAATATGTTTTCAATGGGCTCGACCTCATCAATAGAAATGCCCTGTTCGGGCAGTTTCAACGCCAACAGGTCGCGCAGAGAGGCAACTGGGCGCTTATTGCACAAATCAGCGTAGCGCTGGTAATCGCTGTAATCACCCGAAGCCACCGCTTGCTGCAGCGTCATGACCACATCCGGGTTGAACGCGTGGTATTCGCCGCCGTGTACAAACTTGAGGAAACCACCCTGCTCCAAAGGCTTGCGGCGTGAGCGCGCGCGTGCAGCGACAGCCCACTGATCGCGTTCCAATTCGGCAAAACCGGCACCGCCAATACGTGAGGCCACACCGGTAAACGCCACATCCACCACTTCTTGATTTAGACCCACAGCCTCAAAGAGCTGGGCACCGCGATAGGAGTTAACCGCCGAGATACCCATTTTGGACATGATCTTCAACAGGCCTTTGTTCAGGCCCTTGCGGTAATTTTTGTAACACTGGGTCGGCTCACCCAAGAGCTCGCCGCGACGAACCTGGTCTTCCAAAATGGAATAGGCCAAATACGGATAAATAGCGGTGGCACCGAAACCGAGCAAACAGGCGCAGTGGTGCGAATCACGAGCGCTCGCCGTCTCGACCACAATATTGCTGTCGGCACGCAGCCCCGTGCGAATCAAATGGTGATGCACCGCTCCGGTAGCAATCAAACTATGAATCGGCAGTCGATCACCCTCGATATTGCGATCTGACAACACCAGTACTGTGGCGCCCTCGCGTACGGCCGACTCACAGCTTAAGCAAAGCGCCTCGATGGCACTGCGCAAATCACCGTTAGCAGGATCATAAGTGGCATCGATATCAACCAGCTCGATGCCATCCCACTCAAGATTCAGCAGGGTATTAAACTTACCCTGCGACAAAATAGGCGAAGTTAGACTGATGCGCTTGGCATGGTCCTCGGTGACATCGAACAGGTTTCTTTCCGGGCCCATGTCGACCTCGAGGGACATGACAATGGCCTCACGTAAGGGGTCAATGGGCGGGTTGGTCACCTGCGCAAATTTCTGACGAAAGTAGTCGTAAAGCGAGCGCTCTTTGGTGGACAGTACCGCCATTGGCGTATCGTCACCCATAGAGCCCACGGCCTCATTGCCGCTCTCCGCTAGGGGACGCAGCACTTGGTCGCGCTCCTCAAAGGTCACCTGGAACATCTTTTGATAGGTGTCGAACTGTTCTTCGGGGATGCCCGGTGCCATCTCGCCGGCAAAGCTGCCCTCAATGTGGCGAGCGTGCTGACGCAACCACTTTTTATAGGGGTGCTCAGACTTCAGCAGCTCGTCGACATCAGGGGTGTGTAAGACCTTGCCCTCCTGAGTATCCACTACCAAGATTTGTCCCGGACCCACCCGGCCCTTGGCGATTACGTCCGATGAGGCGTAGCTGTAGGTGCCCACTTCTGACGCCAAGGTAATAAATCCGTCTTTGGTGGTCACCCAACGCGCGGGACGAAGGCCATTTCGATCGAGCAAACAAACCGCATAACGACCATCGGTTAATACGATTCCAGCCGGTCCGTCCCAAGGCTCCATATGCATGGCGTTGTATTCATAAAACGCCTTCAAATCGGGATCGATGCCTTCAATATTTTGCCATGCCGGGGGAATTAGCATCCGCAGCGCTCGGGGCAGATCGACGCCACCGGTGGTCATGAGCTCCAACATGTTATCGAGGCTGGAGGAATCAGAGCCCTGTCGGTTAACCAGCGGGGCTACCGACTGCAAATCGGGCAACAGCGGCGATTGCAACTTGGGAGTGCGCGCCTGGGACCAGTTGCGGTTGCCTTCAATGGTGTTGATTTCGCCGTTGTGGGCGAGCATGCGAAACGGTTGTGCCAAAGGCCAGCGTGGTAGCGTATTGGTGGAAAAGCGCTGATGGAATACACATATGGCAGTCTCGAGATCACTGTCATTGAGATCTGGGTAAAAACTCGCCAAGTCCGCCGGCATGACCAAGCCTTTATAAGACACAACTCGGTCAGACAGGCTACAGACATAGAAGTCAGTATCGTCTGACATGGCCATTTCGGCCTGGCGGCGAGACATATACAAGGCAGCGGTCAGGTGCGCGTGGTCCAGCTCCTCCGCCTCAATGAAAACCTGCTCAATATGGGGGAGTTGATCCAGAGCAATTTCGCCGCAAACGTCCGGCACTACCGGCACTTCGCGCCAGCCCAGCACCTCAACACCATTGCCCGCAAGGGCGCTATCTACGGCGGCTCGGGCCTGTTCCTGGGCAGCCGCTGACTGCCCCATGAAAATCATGCCCACGGCATAGTGGTTACCAAGCTCTTTGCCAAGCTGCGCCTTTGCCACTTTACGCATGAACCGATCGGGCATTTGTAGCAGCAAGCCACAACCGTCACCGGTTTTACCGTCGGCAGCGATACCACCACGGTGGGTCATACAGGTAAGGGACTCGATCGCGGTTTCCAGTAACCGGTGACTCGCCTCGCCCTCCACGTGGGCGATCAAGCCAAAGCCACAATTGTCCCTGAATTCTTCGGGACGGTAGAGGCCTTGCGGGCTGGTCGAAGCCTTATCGGCGACGCCCGAAACTGCGTTAAGAGTCATATTTGGTCACACTCAAATCTGTCAGTGCGCTCGGCACTGGGCACCTGCCCCACGGACGGGGGGTCAAGGCAAAAGGCCGGCTATTTTACACAGGCGGCCCCTGCCCTACAAATGGGCGCTGGAGATCAATTTTTAACCAATCGCGGCCGCGATTTCGGTAGAAGTGACGTCGGAAAACAATGCAGCACGGCCCAATTCGGGCAGCAAGACATAGCGAATTTGGCCGCTATCCACTTTTTTATCGCTGGCCATGGCCGTCAGGAAGTCCTCGGCAGACATATCCGAAGGCGGTTGGGTGGGCAAACCAAAGGCCATCAGAAACGCCTCAAGGTCGGCGACCACGCTCTGATCGAGCCAGCCCCGCGACGCTGACAGACGGCTGGCCAAGACCATACCCGCCGCCACTGCCTCACCATGTAGCCATTGGCCATATCCCTGCACCTGCTCGATGGCGTGGCCAAAGGTATGGCCGAAATTGAGAATAGCGCGCAATCCCGACTCCCTCTCGTCTTCCGCCACGACCGCGGCTTTTATTGAGCAACTGCGCTCAACAGCGGCAGCGAGCGCTTCTGCATCACGCGCCACCAAGGCGTCGCGGTCGCGCAAGAGCTGTGTAAAAAAGTCGGTGTCATAAATCAAACCGTACTTCACCACCTCTGCCATACCGGCGGCGTACTCCCGATCGGGCAGCGTAGTCAGTGTATCCAGGTCAATCGCGACCGCCACAGGTTGATGAAACGCCCCAATCAGGTTTTTACCAACAGGGTGATTGACCCCAGTCTTGCCACCGACCGAGGAGTCCACCTGTGCCAACAAGGTTGTGGGCACCTGAATGAAATCTACCCCCCTTAAGAAGCATGCGGCGGCAAATCCGGTCATGTCACCGATGACGCCACCTCCAAGGGCTATGAACACACTGCGACGCTCATGGCGCGCTGCCAATGCCGCTGACAAGATCTGCTCGATACTGGCTAGGTGCTTGTGCGCCTCGCCGTCAGCCAGAACAACGCGGGTGAGATTGCGATTTACCCCTAACGTCATTGTTAAGGACTCGGCGTAGAGCGGCTCAACTGATTCATTAGTGACCAACACCACCGAGCGATCGCCCAGCCAGTCATTCCAAAGTGCCGTATCGGTCAGCAACCCGCGCCCAATGACGATGGGGTAACTGCGATCTTTTGAGGACGCCGATAAATCGACGCGCAATGTGTGAAGGTGAGCCGACATGGCCACGTTCCTCTCTCGTACTGTGTGGAGAAGCGCAGGGCGCTAACGGGTGTAGCGCTCGGCGCTCTCTGCAATTTTCTCGGCCAGTTGACGCGCATTGCTACCCCGAGTGGGCAGCTCTAAATGGGCAACGCTTTTGTATAACGGCTCACGAACAGCCATTAACTCGGCCAACACCTCCGCGCGATTTTTGCCTGCGAGTAGCGGGCGGGCGCCCTCCTGACCCGTTCGCCGAACTTGTTCTTTGACCGTCGCCGCCAAATACACTACGAAACCATTATCGCGCATACAGTCACGATTTTCCTGCCGCAATATGGCACCGCCCCCGGTGGCAATAACCGCATTTGAGGTGCCACAGGTATCTTGCACCACCTTAGCTTCACGATCACGAAATCCCTGCTCGCCTTCAATTTCGAAGATCCAGGGAATGTCCGCACCGGTGCGCTTCTCGATTTCCGAATCGGTATCAACGAAGGCATAGCCAAGGCGACGCGCCAGCTCTCGGCCCACTGTGGATTTTCCGGCCCCCATGGGGCCGACGAGAAAGATACGCAAAATGCTAGGCCACCCTGTCGAGCATTTAGTTGGTTAACGTCTCTGACAAAATCCGGGGCGTAATAAAGATAAGTGTCTCGGTTTTACTGGTCTTGTTAGCCGTACTTCGGAACAGGGTGCCTACGAAGGGAATGTCACCCAAGAGCGGTACCTTTTGTACCTGCAGTAACTCCTCGTTTTGAAACACGCCGCCTAACACCACCGTCTCGCCGTTGCCGACCAATACCTGGGTGGTGAGCTCCGTGGTATCAATAGTGGGTATAAGTCCGCCGCTACCACTGGGTACCAAATCGCCCACTGAATCTTGGTTCACTACAAGATCCAAAAGAATTCTGTCATCAGGCGTGATATTGGGCGTGACTTCCAACTTCAGCACCGCTTCTTTAAACGCGGTGGTGGTCGCACCCGATGCGGCCCCCTCCTGGTAAGGAATTTCTGTACCGGACTTAATGGTGGCCTGCTGTTTATCTCCAGTAATGATCTTGGGCTGGCTCACCACCTCGCCTTTCCCTGATGCCTCCAATGCCGAAAGCTCTGCCGTTAAGAACAAATCATCCGAGGTGAAGCCCACCGCAAAACCGCTAGTCGCGGTAGACAAGCCCAGGTCAACCAAGGCTGCGCCCAGCCCTTGGTTACTGCCCGCAGTGCCACCGGCACCACCCCCTGAAGCGGGGAACGTGAGGGTAGGCGTTTCACCGTTGATAACCGCATTGTTAAGGTCAACCACGGCTTCGCGACTGCCCGAGACCGAGACGATGTCGCCCTTTTCAGTATTGATATAACCGCCACCCCACTCGATACCCAGCTCTTCATCGAGATTGGTTTGTGCAATCACTATACGCGCCTCAATCATGACCTGACGGATGGGGATATCCACACGGGCAATGAGATCGCGAATTTCACCCAGTTTGGCCGCGGTATCCGTCACAATAATGGAGTTAGTGCGCTCATCGACCACGACTGAACCGCGCTCTGAAATCAGCGAACCGCCGTCTTCTGATCCCGCATCAAACAGTTTCACCACTTCCACGGCTTTGGCATAACGCACGCGAATAAACTCGGATTGCAGAGGCGCTAGCTCGGCGATTTGCTTGTTGGCTTCAATTTCTTGACGCTCGCGCTCGGCAATTTCGTTAGCCGGCGCCACCATCAAGACATTGCCAATCTTACGACTATCCAAGCCTCGGGTTTTCAGCACCAGCTCAAGGGCTTGATCCCAAGGCACGTTTTGGAGACGCAGCGTGATTTTGCCGTTGACGGTATCGGAGGCCACCAAATTAAGTTCGGTAAAATCTGCCAGCAACTGCAGTACGGCCCTCACTTCAATGTCTTGGAAATTTAATGAGATGCGGTCACCCACATAATCAAACTCGTTAAGCCGCTCTGCTTGTTGCTTATCCGTTAAGGGCTTAACACTGAGAACGTATTCGCTTCCCGTCTGATAAGCGAGGTAGTCGTAATTGCCTTCTGCACGGATGACCAAGCGCGCTCCCCGGTCTGTGGTTCCTACCTCAACCATGGAAACGGGGGTGGCAAAATCGGTGACATTGAATCGCCGCAGCAATGACGCCGGCACACTGGTCCTCAGTAACTCGAGGTTGATGTTGCCACCCTCAGAGAACACATTGACGTCGATCGAGGGGTCACTCAACGTGAGAATTAATCGGCCCTCACCATCCTGTGAGCGTCGAAATTCCAAGTCCTCTAGTTCAGCAACAGCACCCTCAACCTGGGAGGCCTGGGTATCAAGCACGCTATCGACGGTGTTTTCCGAGGCGTAAGAGCCGCTCATGTCTTGGCCAACGCGCAGCAGCATTTGATTGCCGTTGATCTGCGTTTCGTAGGGCACCAACTTGATTAAATTTACAATCAATCGCGTACGATCACCGGACTCCAAGACCACAACACCGGTGGCATTGCCGTATGGCAACGCGTAGCGTTTTTCATCCAAGCCACTGCGGGTATTGGGAAAATCCATAGCAATACGCGCGGGCTCTTCGATGGTATATGCCGATATATCAGCTGGCGGACGCTCACTAAAATCGAGGCGAATCTCAAAGACACTGCCGGTACCGGCGCTAAAACCAATATCCTCAATAACAGGCGCTGACAGCGCGGGCCAAGCGGTAAGCAACAAGGCGGCCATCACGGCAACAAAGGTCGCCTTGTCCCGCCCTCTTTCGGTCTGTTGTGAGGTTGTTGCCATGTGTCTCTCCTTTACGGACTCACCAGCTCAAGGGTACGGGGCCGTTCAACCCAACCCTCAGTGGTGCCGTCGGATACAATTTCCACCAGTGATAAAAAGGTCTCACCCATATCGACCACGCTGCCGTGATCACGCCCAAGAAAGCTGCCACGCTGGACTCGATGTATGCCGCCGTCGGGGTCTTTGATTAGCGACCAGGTTTGCCCACCACGCTCCAACTTGCCCACGAGCTGCAATGAATCCAGGGTGAACTGCTCTAGGAATTCTTTCGGGCGTTGCGGGTCAGGCTTAATCGCTGCGCGCGCACCAAGACTCGCCACCTTGCGGACTTCTACGGGTCGATCAAAAGGGCTGCGCATCGTAGTGGCCGCATACGCGAAAGCTTCATAGGCCTTGAATGTCGGGATTGGCTCAATTACCCCTCCCGGTCGAGCCAATTTATCGGCCATAAAGTTGTCGAGATCATTCATGTCACCGGCACAGGCCGCCAACATGGCGAGCGTCAACAGAAGACTCAAGCGCGGCAGTTTTAGCAAGCGCATCTCAAGTTCCCTCATCATCGCGATAGCGATAAGTTTTCGCCAAAATATTCATCTGAAGCTGATGTGTGGCATCGCCATCAGCTTCAATATCAAAATCATGCAACGTCACAATTCTTGGCAAACCGGCCATGCCGGATATAAAGGCACCCAAATCGTGAAAAGATCCGATAGCGTTAATCTCTATGGGTAACTCGATGTAAAACTCTTGGGGTTGCTCTTCCAGCAAATCGATCGAGTT
>CAYPPU010000040.1:0-9372 GCA_964412695.1 uncultured Alteromonadaceae bacterium
CGGCTCCGGCCGGGTTTTTTTATGCCTGGGTGTTTATGATCTTGTCAGCTCGAACCCTGAACCCAGAACCCAGAACCCAGAACCCAGACCTCAGCCCCCGACTTCTTCAAGCTTGGGTTGGAGAGGGTATGGGCCCTAGTATCAGTGGGGTCGTGAGGCAAAATTTTGCGTACTAGCGCCGCCGGTAGCGCCAGGGCATTAACCGTTGTACGAAGCGGTGTAACTTAACCAGCTTGGCAATCTGTTGCTGAAAACCCTGCTCGCGCTCATAGAGTTTGCGCAGGTGATGATCACGGCGATACATGAGGGTTTCCAGCTCGCGATAGGCCTCTTCCGTGAGCATTTCACCCGGTTTGACCGATTCGGGTATCCAGTCAGGCACATACACCGTGCTGTGCTCTTCCGTGACCTCGCCCTGACGCTCTGCGGTGTAGTAATACACCGTGAGTGATTTCCGTGACAGCTGTTGTTTGTCCGGCGGCAATTGGATTTGTTTGAAGCCATGCCACGTCTCTTCGCCGGTTTCAAACAGCACGGCATGATTAACCAGCGGGGGATAGCTCACCCACTCACGGTTGGGGCCTCTATCCCAGGCGTCTTTGTGCAATTCTATGCAGCCGCCCCAACTGTCTTGCCATTCAGGGCACAGATACACAATGAGATTGAGTCGGCGGTGATGGCCGGTCAGTGGATGGTGATTGAAATCTACGTGAACATCCAAAGACTGGCCGTGCAGGTTGTTATGGGTGCCAGCGCCTATGTAATCGGGATCGAACAACAGGTCATCAATACCGGTCACGTCTTGGATGAATCCGATGAAATCGGGACTCTGAAGCACTTGGTCCCAGCGCTGATAGGCGTGACCGAGGTCAGTGATCTTCTCAACGGTATGCTTGAGCGAGGGGTCGCCGAATTCGCTCACCATGTCTTCGGGGGCCGGTGTTGGAAAATCCGCAAGAATGTCTGTTAAAAACTCAGGCGTCAGAAAATCTTTGATCAACACATGCCGAAAGGGTCTCGCGTTATCGAATGCCTCGCGAAGCGCTTGGCGTTGTTGACCGTGAATCTGCTGGATGACGTCGTACAAGATTGTGCCCCTGGGTTCAGTGATCGCCTGCGCAGATGCTGACGGCGGCCCGACTCTGCAGGTGACATCATAGCGCAGTGGTCTGCGATCGCTGCAATCCCGTTGGGCTATAGCCTTGCCATCCGGGTTAGTGGATTTTCAAGGTCGCGTTACCGGTGCGCGGGTCGATTGTGAACCCGTTAATGGGTTGAAAAACTGCACCGCTTGGTGGCGTTTATTTGTTATTCTTAACTGGGCATTAGAACAATAACGGGGGAGGTTATGGGGCTACTAGCACTCGGCGTTTTACTGTGGACAGTGGCACACCTGTTCAAGCGACTGGCACCCGAGGCTCGAGCTAAGCTCGGCGGCGTCGGTCGGGGTATCGTGACCTTGGCCATCGCGGGTTCCGTCGGTCTCATGATACTGGGGTATCAATCGGCCGAAACCCAGTACTTCTGGGGACCCAATACCGGGACCGTCATTCTTAACAGCATTTTAACGTTCCTGGCGCTCTACCTCTTCGTCGCCTCGGTGACCAAAAGCGGTATCACCGGCAAAATCCGGCACGTGCAACTCACCGCAGTGAAGAGCTGGGCGCTGGGGCACTTGTTGGTCAACGGCGATAGTGCGGCCTTTGTGTTGTTTGGCGGTCTGCTGGCTTGGGCCGTTATCAGTGTTATTTTGATTAATAAGCAAGACGGCAAGCCGGCCTTCAGCGCGGACAGCTCTTCAGTGAAAGAGCTGCTTACCGCGGGTATTGCTGTGGCAGTTTATGGTGTTGTGATCTATCTGCACGGCATGGCCGGGTATCCGGTTTACGGCTAGGTCGTAAAAGGGCAAAAGGCAGTGTGCGGACTTATGACCTGCATGATGCCAAGAGGAGTTCGGCTGTTTACAATGCGGCCCACGCCAAGGATGGCAGCTGTACATCAAACCAACAAAACGGAGAAGCGTTATGCTAGGTGAATTCGTGGCTCGATATTTTCATGTCCTGTTCGGCATTGTCTGGATCGGCATGTTGTACTACTTCAACTTTGTTCAGACTGAGTATTTCAAAGAAGCCGAGGCCTCGGCCAAGTCTGACGCTATGGCCAAGTTGGCGCCGCGTGCGCTGTGGTGGTTTCGCTGGGGGGCGATGTTCACGTTCTTGACCGGTGCCTACTTGTTACATTCGGTTGGCGCACTGGGCGGCGTTCAGGCAGCAATCTGGATGGGCGCACTGGCCGGTACCTTCATGTTTTTGAACGTGTGGCTGATCATTTGGCCGAACCAGCAAATCGTCTTGGGCATGAAAGAGGGTGAAGGCCCGGTAGCCGCGGCGAAAGCCGGTTTGGCTAGCCGCACCAACACCTTGTTCTCGGGTCCCATGCTGCTCGGCATGCTCGGTGCTAAGCACCTGCCGATCGCCGGTAGCATCAACGGTGTTTATGCCGCTATGGGCTTGATTGTGCTCTTAGAAATCAACGCCCTTGTTGGCAAACAGGGTCCTATGCAGTCAGTGAAGGGCGTGATCGTGAGCTCACTGGTCCTCACTGTTGTGATCTTTGCGCTGCTGCAGCACGTCTGATTGCACGTTTGAGTTTAAGAACGGCGCCATTGGCGCCGTTTTTTTATGCCTGCCCAAATAATTGGCTGTGCGGCAGTACAGAATGCCAATTCAGCGCTGATCCTAAGCCGCAGGCAGGCTATAATGCGACTTTCAAGGCTCGGATACTGACCATGCCCCGCGACGACATGAACATTCCCTCTTTTGCGGCCGACCGTGACGAAGCGGTGGCGAGCGCGCCACGAGGGGCAGTACCTACTCGTAGTCCCAGAGCAGCAGCTTCCGCCGGAGCGAGTGGTATGGCACGGCTGGGGTTAACGGTTACTTTTGTGGTGGCAACCGTGGCCTGTGCCTGGGCCTTCCAGCTACAAACTGAGCTCGATCGTGCCGACCAAGACAAGGCTGCGCTGGCAACCCGGGTGGCGGATCTCGAAGCATTGCTTTCCGATACGGACGAAAGCATTAATAAATCGGCACAAAATTTAGGTGCACAGATGCGCTTACTCGACAGTGAAGTGCGCAAGCTCTGGGATGCCCGCAAGATCAGTAACAACACCCTCGAAAAGCTCGAAAAATCAGCCGGTTCACTCGAGGGACGCACCAAAAAACTAGAGGGTGCAAGCAGTGCTCAGGGTGGTGCAGTGGCGAGTCTGCAAAAAGATATCGCCGCGCTCAAAAAAGTCTCGGGCGATCTCGAGCGTTTAGCTAACAATGCCAAGCAGGCACAAACCAATGCCGAGCGCTTAGCGGATAACGTCAATAAGGCCAATCTTGAGCGGGCTGCCCTCAACAAACGCGTAGCGGCCAATGAAGAATGGATTCAGTCGATCAATGCCTTCCGCAAGCAGATCAACAGCTCCATAGCCGATCTGGAAGGGCGGTTACGCGCTATGCAATCCAGTCCCGGCACCACTGTGATGCAGTGAAGGCCGCGCTCAGACAGTAAAAGCCCCGCGGGTTTGATCCCGTAGGAGTTGCGCTCTCAACACACTTTTGATCAATACGTCGCAGGAAGAAGCATGACCGTTATTCGCCAACAGGATCTTATCGATAGCGTCACCGATGCGCTGCAATACATCTCCTACTACCACCCCCTCGATTTTGTCCAGGCTGTGCACAAGGCTTGGGAAATGGAAGTAAATCCCGCCGCCAAGGACGCCATGGCGCAGATTTTGATCAATAGCCGCCTGTGTGCAACGGGACACCGTCCTCTGTGTCAGGACACCGGTATTGTCACGGTGTTTATTGAAGTCGGTATGGACGTTCAGTGGGACGCTGAGCTGTCACTGGAAGACATGATTAATGAAGGCGTGCGGCGCGCCTATAACCACCCCGATAACAAGCTGCGAGCCTCGATACTGGCCGATCCAGCGGGAGCGCGTCAGAACACCAAGGACAACACCCCGGCGGTTATCCACACCCGTATTGTTCCCGGTAATACCGTAGATGTACGCGTGGCAGCCAAAGGCGGTGGCTCTGAGAATAAGTCCAAAATGGTGATGCTGAATCCCTCCGATAGCATCGTTGATTGGGTCGTCAAGACCGTGCCCACCATGGGGGCGGGCTGGTGCCCTCCGGGCATGCTGGGCATTGGCATTGGTGGCACGGCTGAGAAGGCGGCGGTCATGGCCAAGGAATCCCTGATGGATCCCATCGACATTCACGAGCTGCGCAAGCGCGGGCCGTCTAACCGAGCCGAAGAGCTGCGTTTGGAGATCATGGATGCGGTAAACAAATTAGGCATTGGTGCCCAAGGATTGGGCGGCTTGACCACGGTGCTGGATGTCAAAATTAAAGACTACCCCACCCACGCCGCCTCACTGCCCGTGGCGATGATCCCCAATTGCGCGGCAACCCGGCATGCGCACTTCACCCTAACCGGTGACGGCCCGGCGCTGCAAACACCGCCAGATATCAATGACTGGCCAGAAATTGCTTGGGAAACCGGTGATTCGGTGCGCCGTGTCAACCTAGACACCGTAACGGCTGAAGACATTAAAGACTGGCAACCCGGCGAGACCTTGCTGCTTTCAGGCACCATGTATACCGGGCGCGACGCTGCTCACAAGCGCATGACCCAAATGCTGGAGCAGGGCGAGGCGCTTCCGGTCGATTTGAAAGGCAAATTCATTTATTACGTGGGTCCGGTTGATCCGGTGCGCGACGAAGTGGTGGGTCCCGCGGGTCCCACCACCTCCACCCGCATGGATAAGTTCACCGACTATATTCTCGATCAAACCGGGTTAATTGGCATGATCGGAAAAGCCGAGCGTGGCCCGGTGGCGATTGAGGCCATCAAGAAGCACGGTGCGGTGTATTTAATGGCGGTAGGCGGGGCGGCTTACTTGGTATCTAAAGCCATTACCCAAGCTGAAGTGGTGGCCTTTGAAGACCTGGGCATGGAAGCCATTTATGCCTTTACGGTTAACGATATGCCGGTGAGCGTGGCGGTGGATGCCAAAGGCGAATCGGTGCACATCACCGGTCCAAAGATCTGGCAACAGAAGATCGAAGAGCAGGCGCTTGAGCTTATCTGAGACCTTTTACTGGCATGACTACGAGACCTCGGGTGCCGAGGTCTCCATTGACCGACCCCTGCAATTTGCCGGGGTGCGAACCAACCGGCAGTTTGAGGTTTTGGGTGAGCCGCTGGTTATTTATAGCAAGCCCACTCCCGATTATCTGCCACATCCCACCGCCATCCGGATTACCGGGATCAGTCCTCAGCATTGTTTGGAACACGGTCTAGCTGAGGCGGCGTTTATTCATCAAATTCATGAGCAGCTCTCACAGCCCGGCACCTGCGGCATTGGTTACAACTCGCTGCGATTTGATGATGAAATTACCCGCTACACGCTCTACCGTAATTTTTTTGAGCCCTACGCGCGTGAATATGGCCAAGGCCGCAGCCGATGGGATTTGATTGATGCCACGCGGGCTATAGCGGCGCTGCGCCCGGAGGGCATTGAATGGCCGCTTAATGAGCAAGGTCTGAAGAGCTTTCGGCTTGAGGAGCTCTCCGCGGCTAACGGGATTGAACACGGTGCGGCCCACGATGCCCTATCGGATGTGATGGCCACCATTGGCCTCGCGCGGCTGCTACAACAAAAACAGCCAGCGTTGTTTGATCAGCTCTACGCCCAGCGCAGCAAGGATGCGATTGCACCGCTATTGAGCGTGACCGAGATGCGACCCGTCATTCATGTCTCGGGGATGTTCGGTGGTGCTCGACACAATTTAGCGGTGATTGTGCCGCTGGCACTGCATCCGCAAAATCGCAACGAGGTCATTTGCGCCGACCTGGCGGCGGATCCCGGCGTCTTAGCGCAACCGCCAGAGCAGATAGCCGAACGGTTATTTGCCAGCAAAGACCAGCTCGGCGACGAGGCTTTACGCCCGGGGCTTAAGACAGTGCGTATTAACAAGGGTCCAGTGATACTGCCCACCACTTGGTTACGCGGCGAAGCGGCAGAGCGCTTGGGCTTAGATGGCGATCAGCACCGGGCGGCACTGGCAACGCTGCGTGCGATGCGCGAGCAAGATGCCAAGGGTTTTGAGGCCAAGATACAAGCCGTGTTTGCCCAGCGTCAGTTTGAAAAACGCACCGATCCCGACCAAATGTTGTACGACGGATTTATCGATCGCGCCGATAACACAGTGATGGCCGAGGTGCGCGAGGCCAGCCCGGAGCAGCTGGCTGAACGCAGCTGGGTATTTAAAGATCGGCGCCTACCAGAACTGTTGTTTCGCTATCGTGCCCGTAATTATCCGGGGAGCCTAACGGCGGCCGAGCGCGATCAATGGCGTGAACACTGCCGCCAAAAGCTAGAGACCGAGCCTCGCTATGACTTCGTCGCCGAGTTAGAACAAGAGTTGGCGCGAGAGGACCTCAGCGAGCGTCAGCGTGGCGCGCTCAACGACCTTAGGCTCTACGCCGGTAATTTGTTGGCTTCTCTGGCTACATAGGCCCTTTGAGGCCTTGCGCGCGTTACAATCAACAGCCGTAGCCCTGAAGGGTCTAGACGGAGACGAGCGTGTATTTTCCTGGCAGCCATATTCTGAGTATCGATCAGTTCGAGCGGCCCGACGTTGATCGCGTCTTCGATGTTGCCGACGGTATGCGGCCTTACGCCCATCGTCAACGCATTACCCGCGTGTTAGACGGCGCCATCCTGGGCTCCATGTTCTTTGAACCCTCCACTCGAACCCGTATTAGTTTCGGCAGTGCCTTTAATCTTTTGGGTGGCGAAGTGCGCGAGACCACCGGGTTTGAATCTTCCGCTATCGCCAAAGGTGAATCGCTCTATGACACCGCACGGGTGCTAAGCGGGTATTCCGATGTAATTGCCATGCGCCACCCCCAAGACGGGTCCGTGGCTGAGTTCGCTGCGGCCAGTCGCGTACCGGTGATCAATGGCGGTGATGGTGCCAACGAGCACCCCAGTCAAGCACTGCTCGACTTGTACACCATTCGTAGTGAGCTTAAGTCCCAGTCTCGAACGGTCGATGGGCTTCGTATAGCCATGCTCGGCGACCTTCGCTACGGGCGCACGGTGCACTCGCTAGCGCGGCTTCTTACCCGCTATGACAAGATCAGCGTGCGCTTGGTGTCACCGGTAGAATTACGTATGCCCGAGGAAATTGTTGAAGCACTGCGGCAAGCCGGTCATGACGTCATAGAAACCGATCAGCTGGAATCGGGGATTGCCGGTGTGGATATTGTGTACTCCACGCGCATTCAGGAAGAGCGCTTCGCCAGCAAAGCCGAGGCCGACTTATACCGGGGTCGTTTCCGTTTGAACCAAAGTGTCTATACCGCTAATTGCGAACCCAATACCGTCATCATGCATCCCTTGCCTCGTGACTCTCGGGAAGGCGCGCAGGAACTGGACATCGATCTCAACGACAACCCTAACTTGGCTATATTCCGTCAGAGCGATAACGGCGTATTGGTGCGCATGGCGTTGTTCGCGTTGGTATTGGATGTTGTTGACCAAGTAGATCGCCACGCCCGTGACGTTAATTGGTACACGGAGCGGCGATTTTGAGTCGTTTTATGCCGCGTTTTGATGCCCGTGATGTCGAGGTGCTAAAACGCGATGCGGCGTTCTCAGGCTTTTTCCGGCTGGATCGCTTAACGCTGCGCCACCGCTTGTTTAATGGCGGCTGGAGTTCAAGTATTACCCGGGAGTTGTTTGAGCGTGGCGATGCCGTGGCCGTGTTGCCCTATGACCCCGTGAACGATGAACTGATCCTTATCGAGCAATTTCGGCCCGGCGCCGTGCGCGGTGACGATAGCCCGTGGATGTTGGAAGTGGTAGCCGGGATCGTTGAGGACGGTGAGTCCGACGAGCAGGTGGTGCGTCGTGAGGCCCAGGAAGAGGCCGGTTGTACGCTGTCAGAGCTTCGCGAGATTGCCACGTTTTACCCCAGTGCAGGAGCTTGCTCAGAGCAAATACGTCTCTATGTCGGACGGGTTATCAGTGCCGATATCGGCGCTGTGCGCGGAGTGGACGGTGAGCACGAAGATATTCGCGTGCATGCTATCTCCCGTGAGCAGGCCCTCGCTTGGCTGGATGACAATGGCATTAACAACGGCCATACCTTGATTGCCCTGCAATGGCTTGCGCGTCACGGCGAGGCGCTGCGACAACAATGGCTGAGTTAGCGCCCCAGTCGACGTCGAGCCATCGCGGTTTGCTCGGCTCGAGCATGGTGGTCAGTGCCGCCACCATGACCTCACGGGTTTTGGGGTTGGTTCGCGATGTTGTCTTAGCGGCACTCATTGGCGCCACCAGCAATGCCGATGCCTTTTTCGTGGCCTTCAAGATCCCCAATTTTTTACGTCGTCTATTCGCCGAGGGCGCCTTCGCACAGGCTTTCGTGCCGGTATTGAGTGAAACCCGAGAGCAGGGTGGGGCAGCGGCGGTAAAAGCATTGGTGGACCGCGTTGCGGCGGTACTGGGTGGCAGTTTATTGCTACTCACTGCGCTGGTGATGTTAGCTGCGCCATTGGTCGCTACGGTCTTTGCGCCGGGTTTTTACAACAATGCTGGCAAGCTTGCGCTCACTGCCGACTTGATCCGTATTACCTTTCCGTATCTGTTGCTGATTTCGTTAACCGGCTTCGCCGGTGGCATCCTCAATACCTACGGTCGCTTTGCCGTGCCGGCGTTTACACCGGTGCTACTAAATATCAGTCTCATTGTCGCGGCCGCCTGGGTAGCGCCGACCATGGTAGAGCCGGTGTATGCCCTAGCCTTGGGTGTGCTGGCGGCGGGGATGCTGCAGCTATTGTTCCAATTGCCGGCTTTATACGGCCTCGATCTATTGCCGCGTCCGCGCTGGCAGCCAGCTGACCCCGGTGTCCGGCGCATCCTCACGCTGATGGTGCCGGCGCTGTTTGGTGTGTCCGTGAGCCAAATCAACTTGCTTTTAGATACGGTGTTGGCGTCGCTGTTGCCCTCGGGTAGTGTCTCTTGGCTGTATTACTCAGACAGGCTCACGGAACTACCCTTGGGTGTATTCGCCGTGGCCATCGCCACGGTAATCTTGCCCGCACTGTCGGCCCAACGCGCCGCCGGCGAGGACAGTCAGGCGTTCTCGGCCACGCTGAATTGGGCCTTGCGCAGTGTGCTACTAATCGCCGTGCCGGCAACGTTTGCGTTACTGCTGCTGGCAGGACCCATACTGACCACGCTTTTTCAGTACGGCGAATTTGGGGTAAGCGACGTCGCCAAATCCCAGGTGTCCTTGT
>CAYPPU010000040.1:9472-18285 GCA_964412695.1 uncultured Alteromonadaceae bacterium
TTTCAGTACGGCGAATTTGGGGTAAGCGACGTCGCCAAATCCCAGGTGTCCTTGTTGGCTTACAGCGCGGGGTTATCCGCATTTATGTTGATCAAGGTGTTAGCTCCCGGTTACTTCGCTCGACAAGATATGAAGACACCCGTGCGTATTGGCATTATCGCGATGGTGGCCAATATGATCTTAAATCCACTGTTTATCTATCCGCTCTACACCATCTACGATTTGGGCCATGTCGGTTTGGCGCTCGCCACCAGTGCCTCGGCCTGGCTAAATGCGGGCTTACTCTACCGAGGACTCAAGCAAAAAGCGGTACTGCAAAACGATGGTTTGTGGCGGGTTTTCTCCCTTCGTCTGGGTGTCAGTGTGGCGGTGATGTCTGGCGTGTTATGGGCGCTTCAACCCGATTCGACCTGGTGGGAGAGTGCACTGCTCTGGGACCGGGTGTTTGGCTTGGGCGGACTGGTGGCGGCTGGCGGTGTGAGCTATTTACTGAGTTTGTGGCTCATGGGTGTGCGCTGGTCTGATCTGCGCGAACCGCGCACGTCATAGTGGAGGTTCTTGCTATTAGCTGGGCGCGAAAATACTACTGTGAATGTTCCGTCCGTTTTCGACACCGGAAGGTCGATATCCTATGGTCATGTAAAGACGCGCTGATACTTTAGAGCTCATCGTCCGTTGGTGTTTGAGTATTCTTTATGCCGTTTTTAAGGGTGGTGTATTTCTGGCGCAATAGATACGTGGTAGCGTTTAAGCCTTCGAAAGGCAAGGAGAAAAATCTATGAAACCGGAGACAATTGCTTTACACGAGGGCTATGACGGTGATCCTGCCACTCACGCGGCCACCACTCCCATTTATCAGACGACGTCGTACACTTTTGATAATACTCAACACGGCGCTGATCTGTTCAATCTGGCTGTGCCCGGCAACATTTATTCGCGCATCATGAATCCAACCAACGCGGTATTAGAGGCGCGCCTCACTGCGCTCGAGGGCGGCGTAGGTGCATTGGCACTTGCTTCGGGTATGGCAGCGATTCGTTATGCTATCGAGACAATTGCTGGGCAGGGCGACAACATTATCTCAACCAGTCAGTTGTATGGTGGTACCTACAATCTCTTCGCCCATACCTTCCCCCGGCAGGGAATCGAGGTGCGTATGGCTGCAGCGGATGATCTCGAAAAGGTGAAAAGCCTAATCGACGACAGCACGAAAGCCTTGTATTGCGAATCTATTGGTAATCCGGCAGGCAACATCGTTGATATAAGCGCTTGGGCTGATATTGCACACGAAGCCGGTATTCCGTTAATGGTGGATAACACCGTAGCGACACCCCTGTTATGCCGAGTGTTCGATTACGGAGCTGACATATCTATCCATTCGTTGACGAAATATATTGGAGGTCACGGTACCACCATCGGCGGTGCCATTATTGATTCCGGTAAGTTTGATTGGGCCGCCCACAAGGCGCGTTTTCCCATCATGAATACCCCTGATCCCAGTTACCACGGGGTGGTTTATACCGAAGCATTGGGCGAGGCAGCGTTTATTGGTCGAGCTCGGGTGGTGCCCCTTCGTAATACCGGTGCTGCGTTATCTGCACAGAGTGCGTTCCAAATTATGCAGGGTTTGGAGACCCTGGCGTTGAGGATGGAGCGTCACTGTGAAAATACGGAGCATGTTGCAGCTTACCTTGCAAATCACGAGGCGGTTAATTGGGTCAATTATGCGGCATTACCCGATAGCCCCTATAAAGCGACCTGTGAAAAGATCTGCGGCGGTAAAGCGTCAGGCATTCTCAGTTTTGGCATTAAGGGTGGAGCAGAGGCTGGTGCTAAATTTATCGATGCTCTGCAACTGATACTGCGGTTAGTCAATATTGGCGACGCCAAATCATTGGCGTGTCACCCCGCTACCACAACACACCGTCAATTAAATGCAGCCGAGCTTGCCAGCGCTGGAGTTTCTGAAGATTTAGTGCGGCTCTCAATTGGTATCGAGCATATTGACGATATCCTTGCTGACGTTTCTCAAGCGCTGTTGGCCAGTCAGACCTGATTGTCTCGGCATGAGCCGAAACACAAAAAGGCCTGCTAAATCGGCAGGCTAGGAAATATTTTGTGGGGGTGAGTCCCCTCGCTTTCCTATATACTCGAACCTTTCCAAATCAATAGATTCACCGCCATGGAGCTCATTCGCGGCTTGCACAATTTGCGCCCAGAACACCGCGGCAGTGTGGTCACCGTGGGGGCATTTGACGGCATTCACCGCGGACACCTGGGGGTGCTTGAGCAGTTGCGCCGTTGCGGTGAGGAATTGGCTTTGCCTACCACGGCCGTGGTGTTCGAACCGCTACCGCGCGAATATTTTCAGCCGCTGGAAGCACCGCCGCGGATCACCAATTTACGGGAACGGTTGCAGGCACTGGCCGCGACTGGAATAGACCGGGTTTTGGTGATGGTCTTTAACGAGGCGCTGCAAGCATGGAGCGCTGATGACTTCATTGAGCGGGTATTTGTGGGTGGTTTGGGTGCGCGTCATATAGTGTTGGGCGATGACTTCCGTTTTGGCAACGCTCGGGAGGGTGACTTCAGTTATGCCCAAGCAGCCGCCCAGCGCCATGGTTACAGCGTAGAAAAAATGGATACGGTGCTCATTGACGGAGAGCGCGTCAGCTCAACGCGGTTGCGTGCGGCACTCCTGGCAGGTGATTTTGTAGAGGCCGAGCATTTACTCGGTCGTCCCTACACCATGACGGGGCGCGTGGAGTACGGGCGTCAACTCGGGCGTACCTTGGATACGCCCACAGCCAACGTGCGACTTGATAGAATTCGCAGTCCGTTGGCAGGGGTCTTTACGGTGCGAGTAAGTGGTGCTGGACTCGATAATGTCGATGGCGTAGCCAACGTGGGTACGCGGCCTACAGTGGATGACAGTCTAACGGCCTCGCTTGAGGTCCATTTATTGGATCGCAAAGTCGATCTGTACGGCCGGCGTTTAACGGTAACGTTTTTGCATAAACTCCGGGACGAACAAAAATTCGACTCCTTGGAGGCGTTAAAAGACAATATCCAGCTGGATAAAACCCATGCTCGGGCGTGGCACAAGGCCCACCCGATAACCTGAGAAAATACCCTTGCGATAAATGCAGTGGTTTAACTGAGTAAGTAATGAGCGATTACAAGGACACTCTCAATCTGCCCACGACGGCCTTTCCCATGAAGGCCAATCTGGCGCAGCGCGAGCCCGAGCGGCTGGCCCAGTGGCAAGCTATGGATCTGTACGGGCAGCAGCGCGCGGCTTTTGCCGGCAAGCCCAAGTTTATTCTGCATGACGGTCCTCCCTACGCCAATGGCGAGCTGCATATTGGTCACGCGGTGAACAAAATACTGAAAGACATTATTAATAAATCCCGGTCGTTGTCGGGCTTCGATGCACCCTATGTGCCGGGATGGGACTGTCACGGTCTGCCCATTGAACTCAACGTCGAGAAAAAGGTGGGCAAGCCAGGACACAAAGTATCTGCCGGCGAATTTCGGCAGCGCTGTCGGGATTACGCGGCCACGCAGGTTGAAGGCCAGAAAGCCGATTTTGTCCGAATGGGCGTGCTGGGCGATTGGGACGACCCCTACCTCACGATGAATTTTGCCTTTGAGGCCAATATCGTGCGCACCTTGGGGCGCATTATCACCAATGACCATTTGCACAAGGGTTTTAAACCCGTGCATTGGTGCCTCGACTGCGGCTCGGCATTGGCCGAGGCGGAAGTGGAATACCAAGATAAGACCTCTTCTGCCATTGATGTGGCCTTTGATGTGGTCGACAGCAAGGCCTTCTTGGCGGCGTTCAACAGTTCCTGGCAAGGGCCGCTAGCCGTGGCCATCTGGACCACCACGCCCTGGACGCTGGCCGCGAATCGGGCAGTGAGCATTAACCCTGACCTCACCTACGTGCTGGCCGAACTGGATGGTCGAGCCATCATGATCGCGGAGGCGCTGTTGGAAAGCTGTGCTCAACGTTACGGTGTAGCAGAGCCCACCGTATTGGGGCGCTGTCAGGGCAGCGATCTTGAAGGGCAGCAGCTGCACCACCCCTTTGCGGACATTACCGTACCGGTGATCTTGGGAGATCACGTGACCACCGACGCGGGTACCGGTTGTGTGCACACGGCACCGGCCCACGGGGTGGAAGATTTTGAGGTGGGATCACGTTACGACATTGAGGTCTACAACCCTGTTGGTGGCAATGGAGTGTACTTACCGGGCACGCCGTTGTTTGAAGGGCAACACATTTTCAAGGCCAACGATGCCATTATCGAGGCGCTAGATTCGCGACAGCGGCTGTTGTGTCATAAGCCTTTTGAGCACAGCTATCCGCACTGTTGGCGCCACAAAACGCCCATCATTTTTCGGGCGACACCCCAGTGGTTTGTCGCCATGCATAAAAACGGTTTGCTGGACGCGGCTAAGACAGCGGTAGATGGCGTGAGCTGGGTGCCCGACTGGGGACGTGCCCGCATTGACAGCATGCTCGAGCAGCGACCCGATTGGTGTATCTCGCGCCAGCGCACCTGGGGCGTGCCCATTACATTATTTGTTGATCGCCAGACCGGCGATTTGCATCCCGATACGGCAGCACTTATTGAGGCGGTAGCCGAGCGCATTGAACAAAGTGGTATCGATGCTTGGTTCGATCTGGAGCCCGCTGAGCTTCTGGGTGAGGATGCCGAGCGCTATGAGAAAGTCACCGACACTTTGGATGTGTGGTTCGACTCCGGTGTGACCCACGCCTGTGTGTTACGTCAGCGCGATGGCCTTGAGAGCCCGGCTGATCTGTATCTCGAGGGTTCGGACCAGCACCGCGGATGGTTCCAGTCATCGTTGCTCACCGGTATTGGTGCCTACGGCGCAGCACCCTATAAGGCTGTGCTCACCCATGGCTTCACCGTGGACGGTGAAGGCCGCAAGATGTCTAAGTCGCTGGGCAATATCATTACCGCGAAAAAAGCCATGAGCGACTTGGGTGCAGACGTGTTGCGCCTGTGGGTGGCTTCCACTGACTACCGTGGGGATCTGGCGGCCTCGGACGAAATTTTCAAACGCACCGGTGATGCTTATCGGCGTATTCGTAACACGGCGCGTTTTTTGTTAGCCAACCTCGCGGGTTTTGATCCGGCAGCAGATGCGGTGGCCGATGCCGAGCTATTGCCCCTAGATCGCTGGATTTGCAGTCGGGCAGCTGGGCTTCAGGAAGAGCTGACGCAGGCCTACGAGCAGTATCAGTTCCACCAGATTTATCACAAGGTACATAACTTCTGTGGCGGTGAACTCGGCGGTTTCTACCTCGACATTATCAAGGATCGTCAGTACACCACGCAGACCGATTCGCGGGCCCGACGCTCAGCCCAAACGGCACTGTGGCATTTGGCTGAGGCGCTGTGCCGCTGGATTGCGCCGATCCTCAGTTTTACCGCAGATGAGATTTGGGAAAACTTACCGGGACAGCGTGCCGCTTCCGTGTTCCTCAGTGAGTGGTACACCGGCTTACCCCGAGCCACTGATAGCGATGGCTTAGGCGATGCGTTCTGGTCGCAAATGCTTGAGGTGCGCCAAGGCGTCAACAAGGCATTGGAAGCCCGCCGTGCAGCGGGTGAGCTGAAAGGCTCCTTAGACGCCGCGGTCACGCTGTACGCCTCACCTGAATTACAAGCGCAGTTGCTGCAGTTGGGAGACGAATTGCGCTTTGTCTTGATCTCCTCGGAGGCGGAGGTGGCTGATCTGGAAGCGGCACCCGCTGAGGCGTTTGACACCGAACTCGAAGGCCTTCGGGTGGTTGTGGCGGTTTCTTCAGAAGAGAAATGCGAGCGTTGTTGGCATCGTCGCGCTGATGTCGGCTCCGTGGCGAGCCACCCGACCTTATGTCAGCGCTGTGTTGATAATGTGGAAGGCCATGGCGAGCAACGCCACTATGCCTGATCGGCCACAAGAGGCCATCGGTATTAATCGATCCCGCGCGCCGCTGATAGCCGGTCTGGCCATTGCTGTGGTGGTTGTGGCTCTAGACCAATGGACCAAGGCCTTGGCCTCGGCAAATCTGAGTTACGCGAGCCCGGTGGTACTGACATCGTGGTTTAACCTCACTTTGGCCCACAACACTGGCGCCGCGTTCAGTTTTTTAGCCGATGCGGGCGGTTGGCAGCGGGTCTTTTTTATCGCTGTGGCCGTAACTGTTTGTGCTGCCTTGGTCATATGGCTGGCGCGCTTGCGAAACCCCCTCTGGTGGCAAGTGCTGGCATTGGGATTGGTTCTTGGCGGTGGCTTGGGTAACCTGTGGGACCGTGCTGTACTGGGCTATGTCGTTGATTTCATCTCACTGCACTATGATGACTGGTATTGGCCGGCGTTTAATATCGCGGATTCGGCAATCTCAGTCGGCGCCGTGTTGCTGGTGTTTGACAGCTTTCGAGCCCAATAGCCCAATCAAAAGCCTAGGAAGGATAGCTTCATGACCGAATTGGTAATCAGCGAGAATACGCGGGTAACCCTCAATTTTGCCCTCTATCTTTCTGATGGTTCAGAGGTCGATTCCAATTTTGACGGTGAACCGGTTTCTTTTGCCGTCGGTGACGGCTCGCTTTTACCTGGGTTTGAGCGAGCGCTGTTCGGCTTGACGGCAGGAGAAGAGGGCGAGTTTCAGATTACGCCCGAGAACGCCTTTGGACAGCCCAACGAACTCAATATCCAAACCATGCCCCGACACCAGTTTGAGGGTGATGAGGGCTTAGAGCGCGGTATGGTGTTCTCTTTTGCCGATGCCTCGGGTGCCGAGTTGCCCGGCATGGTGGTGGCGGTGACTGATGATGATGTCACCGTGGACTTCAATCATCCGCTGGCGGGGCGTACTATCACCTTTAAAGTGTTTATCCACCACGTAGAGGCGGCTGAACTGCACTAGTCATGGACGTTTTACTCGCCAATCCCCGCGGCTTTTGTGCCGGCGTTGATCGCGCAATCGACATTGTAAATCGGGCGCTGGAGGTGTTCGGGGCGCCAGTCTATGTGCGTCACGAGGTGGTGCATAACCGCCATGTGGTTGATGACCTTCGAGAGAGGGGGGCGGTCTTCGTCGAGGAACTCGACGAAATTCCCGACGACGCCATCGTCATATTTAGTGCCCACGGGGTTTCCAAAGCGGTACAGCAGCGTGCCGACGAGCGTGGTCTTAAAGTGTTTGATGCTACCTGTCCTCTGGTCACCAAGGTGCACGTTGAGGTCACTGGTTTCAGCCGCAAGGGTCAGGAATGTATTTTGATTGGCCATGCAGGCCACCCTGAGGTGGAAGGCACCATGGGGCAGTACGACAGCGAGCACGGCGGCCGTATGTACTTGGTTGAAGATGAGAATCAGGTGGCGAGCCTCGAGGTGCAGGATCCTGATAACTTGGCCTATGTCACTCAGACTACGTTGTCTGTCGATGATACTGCGAAGGTGATCGATGCTCTGCGGATGCGCTTCCCTAACATTAAAGGGCCGCGTAAAGACGATATTTGCTATGCCACCCAGAACCGGCAAGACGCTGTTAAGCAACTCTCTGATGTGGCCGATGTCGTGCTGGTGGTGGGCTCGGTGAACAGCTCAAATTCTAATCGCTTGCGCGAATTGGCCGAGCGTTGTGGCGCCAAAGCCTATCTCATTGACGATGCCAGTATGTTGCAAAACGCTTGGTTCGACGGCGCTAACTCCATAGGCGTAACGGCCGGTGCCTCGGCGCCAGAGCTTCTGGTGGAGCAGGTTATCAGTGCTTTGAAAGAACGAGGCGCAACCTCTGTGGAGAATTTGAGCGGGCGTGAGGAGAACATCACCTTTTCCTTGCCCAAAGATCTGCGGATTCCTATCACTCAGCTCTAGGTGCCATTGGCCCCCGCAGCAGAGATTGGCGGTCACTTCCCGACTTGAGCGCTATAGGTAAGCCCTGTCCCACCTCGGGTCTCACGATTAAAAACAAACCCATCTGAGCATCTCTCTTCAGTAGGCACCACTGATGGCGGTGTTTTGTTCCGGTTTGTCCAACAATCGAGCCTCGTGGAAGTGCGGGGAGATTGGATGCGGTTTAACTCGGCGACGGCAACCGACCGGAGGCGGCTCCTCATGGGTTGTCTATGCGACCATTCTATTTGGATGTTGAGCAGCAGGTATGAGCTGCCGTGAGATCGCCGTATTCAGTGCGGCCTGTTAGCTGTACAGGAGTGAGCCTGATCGAGTTAATGCTGACGTTGGCTATTGCGGCGATCTTGATGACGGCATCCGCGCAGTCTTTTGTTCATTGGCAGCGACGATCGCAGGTACAGGCGCAGGCGCAGAGTTTGTTGTCCGCGGTACATCGTGCACGAACACTGGCGGTAGCGTTGGGAGAATCCGTCACCCTCTGTCCCGGTGGTGGCGATCAGACCCCCTGCGGCGGCGATTACACACAGGGTTTCGCGCTCATTAGTGAATCCCGAGGTTTGCTACGGACCTGGGCCAGTCGCCCGGCGGTATCTGTTTACAACCGCGAGGGCAGTGCAACGGTCACCCATGCGGTGACCTGGAATCCCCGGGGTCTCGCCAATAGAAATCTAACCTGGTCTGTTTGCGCTGTGGGCGTCGTTAGCCATGCTGTTGTACTCAATCGCTTGGGCCGACCGAGCTTGCGTCAAGGGTGGGGTATTTGTCCCGAATGAGGTTATTACAAAGCGATCATTGAACAGGCATCGCACCGTTAAATGCAGGACTTCAGTGAATTGTTAGACGAATCGGAAAACTATCACCGCTATTGT
>CAYPPU010000040.1:18385-19682 GCA_964412695.1 uncultured Alteromonadaceae bacterium
GTAAAACCAGGCACTAATCGTCCAAGCCTAATTTTTTCAAACGGTAGCGCAGACTTCGAAAGCTCACACCTAGGCCTTTAGCGGCGGCAGTTTTGTTCCAGCGATAATGTTGCAGCGCTTGCTCTAATACTTGTCGCTCTATGTTGGCTAAATAGCCCTCGAGATCACCGTCGACGCTTGCCAATAAGGACTCAGAAACTGCCGTGGGCGAATTTGATGCTGTGGGTGAGGGTCTGGACTGTGCTGCCTCACTCTCAGCAACGCCAGCTATCGGGGTGGCTCTGGTGGCTCGAGCAGGCCCATCAAATTGTAAATCGTTTTGGGATAGCGACTCGTTGTCGGTTAGCGCCAGCGCGCGGATCAGGATGTTGTCCAGCTCACGGATGTTGCCTGGATAATCGTAGGTCAGTAGCGCATTCTCGGCATCCTTCGATAGCGTCTTTGTCTCTTCTCCTTGTTCAGTGGCATACTGAGTTAAAAGGTGTCGGGCAATAGGCAGAATATCATCGGTTCGCTCGCGAAGCGGAGGTACCTGCACACCTAGGACATTGATGCGGTAAAACAGATCGTCCCGAAAGCGACCCTCTGCCACTTCGGCCGCTAAGTTTTTATGAGTGGCGCTCAATAGCCGAACGTCGGTGGGAATCTCGGTGTCGGCACCCACAGGTCGCACGGTTTTTTCTTGAATTACTCGCAGTAACTTGACTTGTACTGGCAGCGGCAAATCGGCGATTTCATCGAGCAGCAGAGTGCCGCCCGAGGCCGCCTGAAATAGACCGGGGTTATCCCGCGCAGCACCCGTAAAAGCCCCTTTTTTATGACCAAAGAGTTCGCTTTCAACCAGTTCCGGAGGAATGGCGCCGCAATTAACGGCGATAAAAGGTTTGGCGTCTCGTGGACCTAAACGGTGAATGAGGCGAGCTACTACTTCTTTGCCCACACCCGATTCGCCGGAAATGTGCACCGGCGCCTGACTGCGTGCTACTCGAACCACCTGCTGGCGCAGTTGACGGGTAGCCTCTGAATGCCCAACCAACTCGGGGGTATCTGGCTCCGCAGGTTGGCGTTCCACTTCAAGCGCATTACTGACCAGCGACCTCAGTCGATCCAATGCAATAGGTTTGGTGACGAAATCAAAAGCCCCGAGTTTTAGTGCTTCGATGGCGCTCTCTACTGTACCGTGGGCTGTAATCATTGCGACCGGGACATCTGGATATTGTCCCTGTAAGGTCTCAATCAGGCTCAAGCCACTGCCGTCGGGGAGGCGCATATCGGTCAAGCAGAGGTCCGGTTTTTG
>CAYPPU010000041.1:0-19423 GCA_964412695.1 uncultured Alteromonadaceae bacterium
TTCTTTTCGCAGGTATTTTGCGACCTCGAATATACTGGTTGCCGAATGCTGGCTTCTAAGCTCTATGTGCCGTGCTCCCCCTGGTAATGCATCAGCATGGGGACCGCGCTTTTTAATGAGCAGCAGGTCCAAATCGATATCAAAGTCGAGCATGGCTGATGTCAGATTCGCGATCATGCGTTCGACACCTCCCTGGCCAGAGAAAGATACCAACACTGCGAGTCGAGGACGGGACAAAATGAGCGCTATCCTTACAAAGAGGCGCCAAGCCTAACACAGGGCCGCACTAGGATGGCCGCGGTGGGGTGGGCAGGGTAAACTTTCCACTTGTTCGAGCGGTGAAGCCCGTCGTGAATGCAGTTCTGATCAGCAACCAGCGCATGTTCTTTATAGGGTGGCTTGTCCTTGTCGCCGCCTTCGGCCTGCTATCGGCCGCGAAACTGCTCACGTGGTTACTGGTTTTGCCTGGCTTAGTGCTCCTCATGGCTAAGCGAGACTCGTTTAGCGCGGAGCCCGAATGGCGCCAGTTATGGTTTTGGCTAGGATTATGCTGGCTGCTGCCGGGCATCTTGGCCATGCCCGACGCGCTCAATCCCGAACGCGCCTGGCATCAGTGGTGGCGTTTACTTAGCTATGGCTTAGCTGCAGCAAGTGTCTTTGCATGTTCACTAGCGAGCCAGTATCAGCGATGGTTTCTTCAATCGGCGGCCGTTGTTGTGATGTTCTTTGCCCTAGACGGATTGGCTCAGTATCTTCTTGGCCGTAACAGTATTGGTCTTACGCTGTTCGCTGATGGGCGGTATCCCTCGCAGATTACCGGATTTTTGGGCGTCGATTACGGCTGGGTTATAGCGGTGCTGTCCCCTTTAGTATGGCTGGGTCTGGCGGCGTCAACGCGAGTGCGAAACTTACTGTGGCTTGCCATGCCTTTGATGTTGGCAGTGGTGTTGTTGAGTGGCAGTAGGGCGTCCTTCTTCATGGCACTGCTCGGCATATTGACGGTGGTTTTCCAGCAATATACATCGGGTGATCGGCGCATTGCGCGCCAGGTGTTATTGTCTGCTGTGTCTGCTCTGATCACAGCGATATTGATGGTGGTATTCGTGCCTGATCTGCAAGCTCGTTGGCAGGATCTTATGTTGCTATTAACGGGAACTCAGGAGGGTAATCTCAAGGCACTCTCCCTCAGGCCGTTGTTGTGGGGGCAGGGTATTACGGTGTTCCAAGAGCATTGGCTTAACGGCGTAGGTCTTCGTGGCTTTGCGGAGATGCCGAGTCACGAGCTTTTGCCTCCTAAACCCCAAGGCTGGTCGACGCACCTAGCGGTCCTAGATGTCGCCACTGATACAGGCATTATTGGCCTTGTGGGATACACCTTGTTCTATGTCACTGCCGTTCGATGGTGGTGGCGCACCCAAGGGGCGAGTAATGCCTTTGGGTTGGCGGCACTGCTTGCCCTTGCTCCCGTTGGTAGCACGCTTCCCCTATATTCGGCCCGCGTTGGTAACATGGGTTGGATGTGCCTAGCCATGGCGCTGGCGTTGGCGATGTCTCAAAGACGAGGAGAGCACTGAGCGTGTGCGGTATTGTGGGCTATGTGGGCAGCGACTCGGGATTGCACGACAATTTGGCTGCGGCGGTCGAAAGTCTTTTTCATAGGGGTCCCGATGGCGCTGGACAGTTCAAGCTGTCCTCGGTTTCCCTTGGCCATACCCGCCTTTCTATTATCGATTTAGCGGGTGGCGCTCAGCCTTTGGTGACCGCTGACCAGCGTCATGCACTGGTGGCTAACGGCGAGATTTACAATCACACTGAACTACGTGCTGAGTTGGAATCTTTGGGCGCGCGATTTTTGACCCACAGCGATAGCGAAGTCATTCTGCAGGGTTATCGCTACTGGGGCGAAGGCGTGCTCGAGCGCTTGGAGGGCATGTATGCCTTCGCGCTTTTTGATGTGGATAAGCAGGGCGTGCTTTTGGCACGAGACCCTTTGGGAATGAAGCCGCTGTATTTATGCCAGCGCGCAGAAGGTGTCGCGTTTGCTTCTGAGATCAAAGCGTTAATCAAACTGGACGCCATGAAGGCAGCAGTGTGTCCTGAGGCCTTAGTGCAATACCTAGAGGCTCAGCACAGCTTGGCGGGACAAACCCTATTTCAGGGTGTGGAGCGGCTGATGGCAGGAGAGGCGGCTTGGTATTCACCGGCGGAGGGTTTGCGACGCTGGCGACACTGGTCGGTGCATTCAATTCAAGCGAGTTTGCCCGATAATCCCATTGCTCAACTCGATGAGCTTGTTAACACCGTTTTTACGCAGCACCTACGCAGTGATGTCCCCATCGGGCTGTTCCTTTCAGGCGGTGTCGACTCATCGCTCATATTGGGCTTGATGCGCCGTTTCGGTATTGGAAATATCAATACATTTTCCTTGGGTTTTCCCGGTTCGACGGTGGGTGATGAGCTCGGGATCGCCAGCGAATTGGCGACGTATTTTCAAACCCAACACCATGTGATTACGCCCGACGCCGATGCCATGTTAGAGCGCTTTGTCTACACCGTTTGGGCGGCAGATGAACTCATGCGCGACCCGGCAACCCTGCCGACAAGCCTGTTAGCGGAGACGGCAAGTCGTGAAATGAAGGTGGTCTTTTCTGGGGAGGGTGGCGACGAGGCCTTTGCCGGTTATGGGCGCTATCGGACTGGCGCGGTGGAGCGCAGGCTCAAGCAGTTGTTCTACCCCGGTAGCGGTGGTTTTCGAGCCCGAGGGGACCTGCGCGGTTCGCTCGCACGCCGCTTGCTGTCACCCGTGCTGAGACAGGCCCGACGCGATTGGAGACAACCACTTGTAACGAGTTGGTCGAGCTATCCTAGCGATTGGTCTGCGCTGCAAAAGATGCAAGCACTCGATCTCGAACACGCCCTACCCGATAACCTCTTGGTGAAAGCGGATCGAATGCTGATGGCTTATGGGCTAGAGGGCCGATTGCCCTTTGTTGACCGGCGCCTGGTGAGTTTTGGTTTAGGTCTGCCAGATGAGATAAAGGCCGATCGCAAGTCGGGTAAGAAAATTCTGAAGGAGTGGGGCGCGGGGTTTATGCCGGCTGACCACTTTGCCATGAAGAAACGCGGTTTCTACGTGCCGGTGAGAGACTGGTGGCGTGGCGCACGTTTAGAGCAATTGGATCGGGTGTTGTCGCAGAATATTGCCATTACTGAGTGGTTTCAGCTGAAAGGGCTTAAGGATCTGGTGGCCAGGCAACATGCGAAAGGCGATGTTGGCAGACAACTCATGACGCTTTTGCAGTTTGCGATTTGGCATCGATTATTTATCGAGGGCCAAGCTGAGATCCCGCCACAACGCATTGATCCGTTGGTATTTTTGGAGCAGGGCGCGTGACCGTACGCCGCATATTAGTGGTTAGGCTGAGTGCGTTAGGTGACGTGGTGTTTGCCTCGCCCTTGATTCGCTCATTGCGGTCTCGTTGGCCCGACTCCCATATTGCCTGGCTGGTTGAGCCTGCTGCAGCGAACCTACTGACAGAGCATCCCGAGCTCAATGAGGTTCTCGTCTGGGACAAAGCGCGCTGGAAAACACTTTGGCGACAGCGCCAATTCCGCCAGCTTTGGCGTGAGATTCGAGACTTTCGAGAGCGTCTGCGGCAAGGACAATTTGATCTGGTTTTGGATATTCAAGGACTGTTAAAGAGCGCGGTGTTGGCATGGTTCACTGGTGCGCCGTCGCGGATTGGCTTTAAAAGTAAAGAATGGACCGGCGCGCTGCTTACGCACCGATTATCCAAGCGCAGTGATACTCGCAGAATTGGCAGCGAGTATCGTGGAATCGCTGAGGACCTCGGACTGCCCACTGATAATTTTGTGATGGAGGTGGGGCTTAGCGATAGTGATCGGGGCGTAGCAACAACCGAGCGACAGCGCGGGCAGTACGCTGTATTTGCGCCATTCACCACGCGTCCGCAGAAGCATTGGCAGTTAGCAGACTGGCGTCGCTTGGGTGACATGGTGAGTGAGGCATACGGCCTGAGGGTGATAATTCTCGGCGGGCCTGGTGATAGCGAAGCGGCGGCGGCGTTGATCGACAATACGTCCTTTGAGAGTCGAGCGGGTGCTCTAAGCCTGCGCGAAAGTGCGGCGATCATAGCCGAGGCAGATCTCGTCGTGGGTGTGGACACCGGCCTAACTCACATGGGCACGGCCTTTTGTCGGCCGACGGTTGCCTTATTTGGATCGACGGTGCCGTACCGCGAGACCGACAGTCCCTTAACCCGCATTATTTATCATGATTTGCCATGTTCTCCCTGTCGTCGCCAGCCTACCTGCGGCGGCCGATTCGAGTGTATGACAGGTATTCGCCCTGAAGCGGTCAGAGATGTTATTGCGGGTCTGCCTCTCGAAACCCCGTGACTCCCGGCCATGTGCTAGCATTTACCCTTCGCTATTAGCAGGATTACCCCATGCGCGTTTGCCCCGTGTTTGACGACGTTAATGTGTTGGTCGTTGGAGACGTTATGCTTGACCGCTTTTGGTCCGGTCATACCGGTCGCGTCAGTCCAGAGGCACCCGTTCCTGTAGTCAAAATTAATCAAGATGACTGTCGTGCTGGTGGCGCCGGAAACGTAGCGGTTAATATTGCCGCCCTCGGCGCGAATGTAACGCTGTCTGGTATTTGCGGCGACGATGAACCTGCCAGACAGCTTCGCCAAGCGGTGGAGCTGTCAGGAGTTAAATGGGCCGTTTGTCCCTCAGCTAGTGAAACAATTCTTAAGTTGCGGGTCCTGAGCCGAAACCAGCAGCTGTTGCGCATGGATTTTGAGCAGGATCTAAAGGCTTATGCCGACGATTTGTTCACCGCATTAGTGGGGACACAATTAGAGGCGGTTGATACCGTGGTCTTTAGTGACTACGCCAAGGGCACGTTGCAACACGTTGCCAGTATGATCGCGCTGGCAAGAGAGCGGGGTAAGCGAGTGCTGGTGGACCCTAAGGGGAGTGACCTTGAGCGATATCGCGGTGCCACACTATTAACACCGAATTTGTCCGAATTTGAGGCGGTCGTTGGTCACTGTGAATCTGAGGAGCAGTTGTTGCAGCGTGGTGAGGCGCTTCGCGAGTCCCTCTCACTGGAAGCGTTGCTGATCACGCGAAGCGAAAAGGGTATGACCTTGATTGAGGCCGATAAGCCGCCGATGACTTTACCGGCTCGCGCGCGCGAGGTGTACGACGTTACGGGTGCCGGCGACACCGTCATATCGACATTGGCTGCGGCGCTCTCAGCAGGCGAGTCACTGGCGGCAGCCACAGCATTAGCCAATGCGGCAGCGGGCCTTGTAGTTGCCAAGCTCGGCACGGCGGTCGTAACGCGCGATGAGCTCAATAATGCGCTCAGGGATGATACCGAAGCGCTGATGCCGCATCTGGGTGAGGTTGTCTCGACAGACGCTTTGCTGGCTCGAGTGGCGCAGGCCAAAGCCGCGGGTGAGGTTCTGGTGATGACAAACGGTTGTTTTGATCTACTGCACCGTGGTCATATCGAATACCTAGCCCGGGCTCGCGCGATGGGCGATCGACTCATTGTCGCAATAAACAGTGACGCATCGGTGGCGCGATTGAAAGGACCCAAGCGGCCTATAAATAATTTGGAGGCGCGATCAGCTGTCTTGGCATCACTGCGAAGCGTCGATTGGGTGGTCGCTTTTGATACGGATACCCCCGCGGAATTGATCGACGCGGTGGGGCCAGACATTTTGGTCAAAGGGGGTGATTATCAGCCAGAGGAGATAGCCGGCGCAGCCAGTGTTATTGCTCGTGGTGGTAAGGTCCGCATCATTGATTTTGTTGAGGGCTTCTCGACCACTAATATCATCGCCGGGCTGTCGGAACAGTCCGGCGACTAAGTCTGGCAGTGTTTTTCGCTCTAGGGTTTGATATAGGCTCTAGGCAGCGTCGTTTTCTCGGGTAAATAACGATCGCGGAGCAAGGTTTGTCGACTGCGCATGCTGTCGAGTTTGCCATCAATAATCACTTGCGTTGCCACAGCATTCACCTCAAGTGGATCCCCGCCCCAAATCACTAGGTCCGCCCGGTTGCCCACGCTAAGGCTTCGGTCTTGACCTCCGAACACTCTTGCCGGAACGGTCGTCAGGGCGGCGATAGCGGCGGCATGAGGTAATCCGTTAGCGACCGCATTGCCGGCAACTTGCCGCACTTTTCGCGCGTTATGGGTCTCGTTGCTGGTAAACATCACCTCAACACCAGCAGCATGAAGTAGAGCCGCGTTGTCCAGTCGAGCACCGAGGCTATCGAAACTCGCCGGTAGATTGTCCAGCGCGTTGATTACAACAGGCACTTCAGCACGTGCTAACGCCTCGGCGACCATCCAACCCTCACTGGCACCGGCTATCACACCGCGAAGTCGATGGTCTGCAATAAACTGCAATGCTTGCATAATATCGGCGGCGCGCTCGGCATGAAACAGTACCACGCCGTCTTTTATAATGCGCTTAAGAGTCTCTCGACCCTGGCGACTAATGATTTCCAGATCACCACCTTTACTCTCGGCTATGGCTTGTTCGAGCAGCATCCAATGAACGGCCCGTGAGCCACCGATTCGATCGCCAGCCCAGCCACCTGCGCTGATGAAAAGGACATCGCGGCCTTCGAAGCTATCGAAGCCGCCGTCAAATCGCACCAGGCCGCCGCTTCCGGCGATCGTGTGGTCTCGAGACGTTGCTGCCAGCAAGGCATAGCCAAAGCCTTCTACTCTGGTGATGGGTATGACACTGGAATGGGGGTTGTAAGCAGCTCGTACATCGAACTCAGGATGCATGGTTTCAGTGAATAGTTCGGAGTACCCACTGTCGACAGACTCACTAACTAATTCGACATCCGACAGACCCGAGACGGTAATACCGGCAAATAACGCCGGCGTCACCGGCTGACCCTCAGCATCTAGGGTGGGGGTGCCGGAAGGGGCTTCAAGACCGACACCGATCTCAGCAATCACCCCGGCTTTAATTAGGATGTCAACCTTGGCTGTATCACTACTACCTGGGGCTAACAGCTGAGCATTGTTGACCAATAAATCCTGCGCTTGGACCGCCAAGGTGAAAATACCCAGTGCGATTGTGGTAATGACTTTTTGCATTGTGATTCTCATTATCGGGCCTCCAGCAACTGACCTAACTCGAAGTCACTGACGGGTTGCCTCGCCGTGTCGGTGCGGTCGAAAAGTAGAGCACCGTCAACAAACACTTGATCGGCCTTGGCATAAACGCTGAAGGGATTTTGATTCCATATGACGACGTCGGCCATTTTTCCGGGTGTAATAGTTCCTGTCTGATCGAGGATCCCTAGTGATTTCGCTGCATTTGACGTCACCCAGCGAATCGCCCGCTCTGGAGGAATATTCATGCCGACCACAGCCGCTCGCGCCATGACTTTGGCGGCTTCTTGATTAAGTCGTTGAATACCTTCCTCTGAGTCTGAATGCACGATGGCGCAGCCGTTGTCTGGCCGGTCGACCAGGGCAATATTTTCTTGAATGCCGTCATACGCCTCCATTTTGAAGCCCCACCAGTCGGCCCAAAGGGCCCCACAGACATTGTTATCAGCGAGCCGATCGGCGATTTTGTAGGCTTCAACACCGTGGTGGAAGGTGCCAACCTTGTATCCAAACTCTTCGGCCATATCCAGAATGGTCAGCATTTCATCTGCTCGGTAGCAATGCATATGAACGAGTATTTCACCCTTTAGAGCGCCCGCTAGGGTTTCCAATTCCAGATCACGGGTTGGCGGCTTGTTTAATGCCGCAGCGATCGCCATCGCACTTTCGTCACCCTCGGCACTATTACCCGCCTCGGCGACCTTGCGCTCGTACTCCTCCCAATCACTAATGTATTTCTGTGCCTTGATCCAGGCTGTGCGGTAGGCAGCCAAATTTCCCATCCGGGTGGATGGCGCGCTGTCGCGATCGCCATACACGCGTTTGGGATTCTCACCGCATGCCATTTTCAAGCCGTGGGGCGCGCCGGGAAATTTCATGGCCTGATAGGCTGTGGCAGGGATGTTTTTGAGCGTAACCCCGCGTCCGCCAAATAGATTGGCCGAGCCGGGGAGGATTTGCAGCGAGGTGATTCCGCCGGCCAAGGCGCGGTTAAAACCGGGATCTTGCGGCCAAACACTGTGTTCTGCCCAGACCTCTGCGGTGACAGGTGCGGTAGCCTCATTGCCATCTGAATGGGCGTCGACGCCGGGGCTTGGGTACACCCCGAGATGAGAGTGCACATCGATGATCCCAGGGGTTAGCCAGCGTCCCGTTGCGTCCACGACTGTCGTGTTAGCAGGAACCTCACCCTCACCGAGCCATGCGATTCTACCGTCTTGTAATAAAACGTCGGCTTGATCTATGCGCTCCCCGGTGCCAGTGAGTACTGTCGCATTTTTGATCAACGTAGGTGAGTTTTCTAGTGCTTGGTATTGTGACGGAAAGGGTTCGGCAACAACGTAGGCGGCGACGCTCAGTGTTAGCGCGCCGATGAGGCAGGAGCGTGGTTTCATGATGGGCTCTTAGTTTCGGTTATGAGGCGGGAGAACTTAAATTCTTTTTTCGCGTTTGCCAACCAATTTCGTCCAACCACGTTCGAGAAAGCCGGGCGGTCTTTTGACAACCGGACCAAGCCCTTTTGCAGGGGCGGATTTGGGTGCTTTAGACATGCGGTCGATGTCAAAAAAGGTAGAAATCGTCTCGGCTTGGGCTAACGTATCTTTGAATCCTAGCTCGATTAAATGCTGTATGTAACCGGGTTCGAACAGAATATATGACAGCGCACTGTTGGCGGCAGAGCCCTGCATCGTGCCGGTGCGTCGCAGAAACCAGCGCATGGATTTGGGAAGTTCGTCTTGGTATTGCAAGGAAATATTGGACAAGGACTCGGACGGCTGAATCGTCAGTGTGTCTAGGGTGCGCATGTTGGGTACGCCGCAGGCATCTAGCTGCTTGGCATTCATCGGTTCTATCAGACTATTGATGCGTCGGAGATTCTCCAGATCGGTATTAATTGAGTCTAGAAAAACGGCGTTAAGCATGTGGCCCAATACTTGGGGAATCGAAGGCGGCAGAAACTCTTGGATATCACCGTCCATGTCCCGATTGTTGTCGCTGACACCCACAATCAGTAGTCGGTCAGCACCCAAATGTATGGCGGGGCTGAGTGGCCGAGATTGGCGCAAAGCGCCGTCACCAAAATACTGGCCGTCGATAGTGGTTGCTGGAAATAGGGTGGGGAGCGCAGATGAGGCCAGTAGGTGTTCCACGGAAATTTTGGCTGGAACGCCAATGCGGCGGTCTCTTTGCCACGGTTGTAGGTGAGCCTGACCCTGATAAAAGGTTGTGGATTGGCCGCTGGAGTAATTGACCGCGGTAACACCAATGGCCTCAAGCTCGCCAGCAATTAAGGCGCGCTCAATCTCCGTGAACTGCACCACGTCCTCCAGAAGCTCTCTTAGAGGTGCATTGTCCAGTAATGCCAGTGAGCGTCTCCGGAATCGCTGGGGCCGAAGAAAGCTGTAGGCAATCCGCGCTGCATTTCTCGCCACACCGAGTAGATCGGTTCGATAAACCGAACCGCTTTCTAGTGAGCCCCACATGGTGGCAAGCGCTCGCGTACGGTATCGAAAGCTACCGGGTCGACCGGCTAGGCCAAGCGCATTTAGAGCACCGGCCGATGTCCCCGTGATCACAGGGAATGGTTGCAGGGTGCCCGGCGGGAAAATCTGCGCAAGGCCCTGCAACACACCGACCTGGTAGGCCGCTCGGGCGCCACCACCAGCGAGGACCAATCCGTTCTTAATGCTCATACTGCCTTCACAGCCTTTTTCAGATCACGTTATGCTGTCGTTTTAGTCTACTTGAAATCCCCAAAGAGGAGTCTGCTCCCAATGCGCCGATTTGTCGATTTGTCGATTTATTTGGAAAACGATGTGGTGAGTGATCCGCCAGGCATGGAACCAAAGATTCAATATATCTCCCATGACGATAGCGTGGAGCAGGTCGCCATGTTTTTTGAGGGTTTAGGCGCGGAAGCATTACCGGATTCCGAGGGCTGGGCGGTTGAGTTCGTGCAGTTGTCCACTCATAACGGTACGCACTTAGATGCGCCGTATCACTACCACAGCACCATGAATGAGAAAGCTGGCGGGCGCGAAAAATCCTCAACGATTGACGAAGTTCCGCTGGATTGGTGTTTTCAGCCAGGTATCAAGTTGGACTTTCGGCACTTTCCCGACGGCTATGTGGTCACAGCGGCTGATGTTGCAGCGGAATTGGAGCGTATTGAGGTAACACTAGAGCCGCTAAATATTGTGCTCGTTAACACGGCTGCCGGTATGGCGTATGGCGCAAATGACTACGTGCATCGAGGCTGCGGCATGGGCTACGAAGCAACCATGTATCTTTTAGAGCGTGGCGTTCGTGTTACGGGCACCGATGCTTGGAGCTGGGATGCCCCGTTCTCACACACTGCTCAAGCTTATGCCGAACATGGCGACGCCAGCATTATTTGGGAGGGACACAAGGCTGGACGCCATATTGGCTACTGCCACCTCGAAAAGCTTCATAATTTGGAAGCAATTCCAAGTCACGGCTTCACCGTGAGCTGTTTTCCACACAAAATCCGCGGCGCATCGGCTGGCTGGACCCGCGCGGTTGCTATTATCGACGACTAGGCGTCAGCGGTAACCGCCTTCAGATGCGCGTACGCCGCCAGTGCAGTTTCTCGGGCCGTTTTGTGATCCACTATCGGTTGTGGGTAGGTGTCCCCGAGCCGGACACCGGCAGCAGTGAGCACAAGTTCAGGAGCCTCCCAAGGTTTGTGTAGATATTTGTCAGGTAGTTCAGCGAGCTCGGGAACCCAGCGTCGAGTGTAGCGACCATCTTTATCAAACTTTTCGCCTTGGGCCACTGGGTTAAAAATGCGGAAATAGGGGGCGGCATCGGCACCTGAACCCGCCACCCATTGCCAACTGCAACTGTTGGCTGCCATGTCAGCATCGAGGAGGCAGTCCCAAAACCAAGCCTCGCCTTCATGCCAGTGACTTAGTAGGTGTTTGCATAAAAACGATGCGACGATCATTCGAACCCGGTTGTGCATGAAGCCCGTTTGCCAAAGTTCCCGCATGCCGGCGTCGACAATGGGATAACCCGTTTGTCCTTGTTGCCATGCTCTGACGTCTTCGGGATGCTCGCCCCAAGGAAAGTGGGCGAACTTTGCATTGAATGGTTGTTTAGCCATTTGTGGAAATTGCGCAATTAGGTGATGGCAGAATTCGCGCCAGCCAATTTCACTCAGAAATTTATCGACAGCCTCGCTCTCAGCTGGGCGAGCGCGCTGTATCTCTTTAGCGGCCCACCAGATCTGCCGTGGCGAAATTTCGCCGAAGCGTAGGTGCGGTGACAGTTTCGACGTGAACGTTTCACCGGGTACGTCTCGTCCCTCAGCGTAGCGCCCAACCCGCTCAGACAAAAATAGATCAAGCGCCGCATGCGCGCCATGGGACCCCGGATTCCAGAGGGCTGACCAACCCTCCGCCCAATTGGGCGTGTGGGGTAGTAGTTGCCATGATTCTAGGGACTCAGAGCTGGGCCAATCTGACGGGAACGACAGGTCCGGTTGTGGTATCGGAGCGGTCTCGATAGGCTGCCTCAGGCAAGCGCGCCAAAAGGGAGTGAAAACTTTAAAAGGCGTACCCGAGCCGGTTGTGACCGCCTCGGGCTCATAGAGGAGAGTGCCCGGATAGCGCTTAAATTCAATGTCACCATCTTCACACAATGATTTTATGGTGTGTTCGATATCCTGTGACCAGGGCTGGTATTGTCTGCTGGCGAAGATGGCGCCCGCACCGGTTTCTTTGGCTAGCGCCATTAACACGGTTTCAGGTGCCCCGCGCCGCAATATCAAGTCACCGCCAATGGCACGCAATGCGGTTCGCAAAGCGTCCAAGCTGTGGTGTAGCCACCATCGACTAGCGCCTCCCAAGCTTCGCTCTTTTGTCTCGCTATCATCAAAGACAAACACTGGTATGACAGGGCCACGTCGTGCGGCGGCAACTAATCCGGGTAAATCAGATAAGCGAAGGTCATTGCGATACCAGTATAAAGTGGGGGCAGTCATGGTCGAGCGAGTTCCTCAGGAAAGGTTTGGATGGTTGCGTTGGGCGATGGTGAGGATCGCGTGAGCTTTGTTTCGAGGGCGGCGACGGCAGAGCGAAACTGGGCTAGGGCATTGGATTCGATTTTGTGGGTGGCGATATCATCAGCGCGAGTAACGCCTTCGTTAAAAACCAACAGCGGCTTATCCAGAGCCACGGTTTTTTTGCACAATCGAAAGCCTGAGTAAACCTGTAAAGAGCTACCCAAGGTAATCAGGCCTGCAGCGTGCTCTATGGCGTGGTCACAGCGAGCGACATCAGCCCTGGGAACTGAGCCACCGAAAAACACCACATCGGGCATCAGAATGCCGCCACATTGTTCGCAATCTATGAGCTGCATATCGGCTTCGGCATGGCTTTCCAAGTCGACATCACCATCGGGGCGTCGGGTCAGGGTGCCGCCATGAATGTGCTTGGGATTTAGTTGCTCTAAAAATGCTTGCAGCCATTCCCGAGCATAGTACTCGCCACAACTTAAACACTTCACCCGATCGAGTCGGCCGTGTAAATCTAAGGCGTTTTGACTGCCCGCTCGTTGATGCAGGCGATCCACGTTTTGAGTGATCAAGAGCTCTATCTTTCCCAAGGCTTCAAAATCTGCAATCGAGTAATGATTGGCGTTCGGTGCGCTGTCGCGTACATCGGGCCAGCCATTCATGGAGCGGTACCAGTAGCGCCGCCTGAGTCGAGGGTTGGATAAAAATTCTTGGTGTTGAATAGGTTGACTGCCCAACCATGCCCCCTTGGCGTCACGATAGGTGGGAATGCCTGAATCCGCACTGATGCCGGCACCCGTGAGTACCACCCATGGACCGGTCTCTGCCAGAAGCGTTTGCCAATCTGTTCGATAGTTCGACATAGGAAGTATTACGCGGCACAAGCCAATCCGGTTGCCTCATTATTCCAGTATTCATGAGTAGACACGACGTGAGTAAAAAGATGCACATATTGGTAACCGGCGGCAGCGGTTTCATTGGTCAGCACCTGTTGCCGCTTTTGAGGGAGCGGGGCCATGAGGTAGTGGTCTGGAGCCGCACACGCGCCGGCAGTGACCGTGGTGTGACCTTTGTTCGTCAGCTTGAGGACATCAAGACCCCGGTAGATGCCGTGATCAATCTTGCGGGTGCCTCTCTTGCCGCACGTCGTTGGTCTAAGGCCTATAAGGCCGAAATGCGCGCCAGTCGCGTCGGACTTACTGAGAGACTATTGCAATGGATGGCGCGACAGGAATCGCCACCCTCCGTGCTTCTCAGTGGCAGTGCGACCGGATTTTATGGCACCGATACCCCTGATGCCTGTAATGAAACGGTTGGTGTAGGGACTGGATTTGCGGCGACTCTATGCGCCGATTGGGAGGCGATCGCAGAGCGCGCTGCCGAGTTGTCCTGTCGGGTAGTTCGACTGCGTTTAGGCGTTGTGTTGGCTGCTAAGGGAGGTGCGTTACCGCAAATGACGCAGAGCTGGCGAGCGGGTGTAGGCAGCTGGTTGGGTTCAGGTACCCAATGGCTAAGCTGGATCCATATCCATGACGCTGTAGCTGCCATCGATTTCCTACTGCACAATCCTCAAGCGAACGGTGCCTTCAATATTGTGGCGCCAGAGCCTATAACCCACCGAGAACTCGCCGCTGCGTGCTCCAGGCGTAGATGGACACTCCTGAAAGTCGGCCTGCCAGCGCTACCAATGCGTGTGCTGTTGGGTGAAATGGCTGACGAAATATTGCTGCGGGGGCAGCGCGCCATTCCCTCTGGATTACAGCATGCGGGGTTTCGTTTTGAGTACGAGACCATCGATGCCGCACTCGAGGATCTGTGGGCTCGGCCCTAGACCAATCCGCCGTGGGGTTCGCGGCGTTCTGGCTCAGTTTGAGCCGCTCACTTCATCGAGGTAGTCGGCGTATACGGCTTGAACGGCCGGCTCTTTCTCCAGCTTCTGTAATGCTGTGCGCTCCAGCTGACGTACCCACTCACGACTGATTCCCATGACATCGGCAATTTCAGCGCGAGAGAGCGACGGCCCGTCATGTAGGCCCCAACGAGAGACCAAAACACGCCGCTCGTTGGCTTCCAGTTTATCAAGCGCTGAAACCAAGAAGCGATTAAGCGATTCTTGCTCGGCACTATCTTCCGTGGTGGCTTCATTAAGATCTTCCAGCGCATCCACCAGCGTTTCACCTTCATCATCAAAGCGCGGGGTATCCAGAGATATATGAAAATTACTCAACTGAAGAAGCTCGGTTACCTTGCTGGCGGGTAGACCCGTCTTTTCAGCTAGGGCGTCATCGTCGGGTTCGATACCATGCTTAGCAATTAGCGCTGCGCGCTCTCGCAGGACGGTACCCAGCTGTTCTTGCACGTGTGTTGGAAAGCGCACCATCGCCCCCACGTCACCTACGTAGCGTCGAACCGCTTGGGTAATCCAGTTAAAGCAGTAAGTACTGAAGCGAAAGCCCTTGCTGGCTTCGTATTTCTCAGCTGCGCGAATTAATCCCAGGGTGCCTTCTTGAATAAGATCGGGGTAGGGGATACCGCGTCCCTTGTAGCGCGCTGCTATTGAGTACACTAGGCGCAGGTTGTGCATTACTAACTGGTCGCGGGCTTCGGTGTACAGACGTATGTGGCGCCGCAGCGTCTTGGATTCCTCGGGCGACAGCATGAAGCCACTCAACGGCGGCCGCCACTGACGCTCCCAGCCAGCGATCGCATCGGCAACGCTGTCTGGGGCCTGTCCGCCCGCTCGACGCAACATCGCCACCGCCATCCCTACGGTTAGGCTCGCCGGCAACTGCAGTTCACTTAGCAAACCGATTCGTGATGATGCGCGCTTTAATCGCTCAAGCTTCTCCCCACAGCGCTTAGCCTCTGGCGCGAGCTTGCCGTCAACTAGGTAGTCGACAAGCTCCCTGCGCAGCACAAAGTGCTGCTCGCGGTTGGCGAAGCGTTTTATTTCGGGTGGATTGCCCAGTGCTTCTCGAAAAAACTGCGCGCTGTAGACCGCCAGTGCAGGCGCCTCGGCGAATAGGGTTTGGAGCGCGGCAACCGCACGCCACTTTTTACCGTCAATACTGCGTTCTTGCTCAGCGTCGAGAAGAGGGTAACGCCGAGCGTCAGAGAACATTAAATCGAGGTCTTGATCGTCCACACGATCTTGCACGGCGAGCACCCTGAGTGATTATCGAGAGCTTAGGATGCCATTGAAACCTGAACACTGGAGCAGCGAATGTCGCGCTTTACTTAGTCAAAACCTGAACATTTCTTCAAGACCAATAGATCCAGTCTTTGAAAGCTCACGTAAGTCTAGACAAAGCCTCGACAACCCTTAACAACAGCGAGAATTGCCCATGAACATGCCCGCCAAAACCAGCCCGGTGTTTGAACCTCGTCCCCTCTATGGCATCGGCACCGTTGCGCGCTTGACTGGGCTGAAACCGGATACCTTGAGAGTTTGGGAGCGTCGTTACGGCTTGGGGGCCTCGCACAAGTCAGCGTCCGGCCGTCGTCAGTACACGCAAGCAGATCTGGAGCATTTGCAACTTATTGCCGCCCTGGTGAGTGACGGTGCACGGATCGGCGAGATTGCGTCGGCGGAGCGTAAAACCCTTGAGCATTTGATTAAAGGGCGCGGCAAAGCGTTGGGGCGGAGATTGCCCGCGCGCAAGCCTAAAGTGCTGTTTGTCGGGACAGAGTTGTGCGACTGGCTGGATCAGCACCAAGGTGTGATTAGCGGCGTCAGCGCGATGCTGTTTCGTTGTGCGATTACTGATGTGCTAGACGACTTTTCGGAGGTGGGTGAAATCGACATGCTGGTTGCAGACTGTCCCACGTTATCCACGCCGCAGATTAATGCCATAGACAGCGCAGCAGCCACTCTCGCTGTCAGTAATACCCTGGTGACTTATAGATTTGCCAATGATAAGTGGCTCGCTGAGCTGCAGCGGCGCGGTGCTTCAGGCCTGGAGTTTCCGGTTGAGCCTGCGCGTCTTGCCTATGAAATTAGCAAGGTAACGCTTGAGGCAGAAGTGGAGAAGGGTAATGCCAACTTGGGTGAGCTGGTAAAGGCAAAGCCGCGCATGTATACCGATGGCCAACTGCAAGCGGCCAGTCAGCTCAAAGGGGCGTTGGATTGTGAATGCCCGCGACACATCGCTACTCTGATCAAGGCCCTGAGTGAATTTGAGACTTACAGTACCGAGTGTTCGGTGGATAACTGGCACGACGCCGCCATTCACGCCTCGATCTTTACCTATGCCAATCAGGCCCGCTATCTCATGGAGAAGGCTATGGGAGCGATCCTTGAGGAGCACACCGAGGTTCGTTAATGCCTTGAGTGATCGCTCAGCTGCGCTGCAAAGCCGTGCCAGAGAGGTGTATCACGAAGCTGCCAGAGCCACAGTGCCACAGGTACTAGCGAGGGCATGAGTAATACTGAAAACTGATAACACAGCGCAATCGCGGAGGGCGGTAACGCGGTTTGACGTAGATAGGGTTCCCCGATCACCAGCATGAGGTCTTTGGCGATCATGCTCAATAATCCAAGCAGCATAAAAAACCACAGGACGAGCAAGCCGCGAGCAAAGCGCTCGAAGCTGTCTTCTAATTTCGCACCCCAGATGAGCGCGGCGTAAAAGGGTACCGAGTAGGACAGCAAGCGGGTATTCGCCTCTACAACGATTTCTGAGCCCACTTGTTCGGCGGCCACTATCGTATTATCAAGGATGCCAAAGTCAGTGATAACGAAAAAAACGGTCTGGTCGAATCCCGTTTCTATAATAATACTTGGCCAGAGCAGCGGTAGCAGCTGGCTTGCAACCCAGGCTGACGGGGCTGCGAATAAAGCGCCGGCGGCGTACCAAAGTGCGAAGGTAATGGGCAACAGTGTTAGAGAAAGCACTAGCTGCTGTTTGATAGCGCCCGAGTTACTCATTGTCGCCAAGTTGCCCACTGTTTTTAGTCAGCCAATTAAGATAGATCGCGAATACCAGCAGCACATCTATCATGATGAGAACGGGCCAAAAATAGAGATGGGTCCATTCAAAAATGGGGTAGTACCACTGGCCTAAGTAGAAAAGAGAGATGATCCGGACAATATTTAGCGACTGAATGGCAATGAAGCCCAGAAAAATCGCCACTAGCTTGGCGCGCCATGCTGCAGGAAATGCGAGAACCCCCGCAATAAGGACAATGCTGGCCTCAACTCCGTTGCACCCAGACTCTATCGAGACTGCAAAGCCGGATACTGAATCTCGCAGGACGCGACCGGTGCTGATTACGGTATCGTCAAAGGGTAGTATCAATCCTGCTGATATTGATGCTAGTAAGCCGGTGAATGGCTGTATCACGGCTGCTTGTACAGGGTTGAGTAACTCAACTCCAAACAGCGCCAGCAATGTGACGCTAAAAAGCGTGACAAAACGCAACATAGCTTTACTCTCGATTGATGTCTCGACTGTAGCGAGACCTCGATGCGTTGTACAGGTCGCTTGGTGGCAATAAAAAGGTGGGGCAGCCCATGTTGAAATTTTTAGCTATAGGCTTGAGTGCAGGGATGTTCGCTTTCAGTTCTTGGGTGTTCTGGCAGACCGGGGACTGGGTGGCACTGTTATTTATGGTGGTTAGCATTGCCTACGGCGTACTCTTCGCCAGTGGCAAAATTGAATCATTACAAAACCGGTAAATTTAAAGTGCCGTTCTGAGAAATATCGAGGCCACAATCGTCGGGCAGACCCAACGTACGTAGTGGGGCCAAATGCGCCAAAACCAGCCCTGTTCAGCTGCGGGGTTTCCCTTGCGAAGTTCAGTCAAGAGCCGGTCTTGGCGCCATATCCAGCCGGCATAAATACAGAACATCAGTCCCAGTAACGGTTGGGCGTAGCGCGTACTGAGCGCAATGACGGAACCGAATAAGCTATCGAAGTTGAGTAGTATCAGAAGGCTAAAACTCGCTATCAACAATCCTGAGACAACAGCAGCGACACCACGTCGCCAGTTGTGGCGTTCGACTAGATAAGCCACCGGGACCTCCAGCATTGAAATTGAGGAGGTCAGTGCGGCGATACTCATGAGTGCAAAAAAAGCGGTAGCCACGATTAAACCAGCGGTGCCCAACGTGTCAAACAGCTTGGGTAGTACAGTGAAGATAAGCGTGTCCTCCGAGAGAAGATTGCCGGCGCTATCAAAGATTTCAACGCCACGCTCAGCGGCGACGTACATCGCGGGCAGAATAACGAAACCGGCGAGCACGGCAATTCCAATATCGATCAGCGCCACATTTGCGCCCGCTCTGGGTAAGCTCTCTTTATCTGACAGGTAAGACCCATAAATAAGCATCGTGCCGACCCCGAGAGATAGTGAAAAAAAGGCCGCCCCGAGCGCTTTTAAAATGAGCTCTGCGGACAGTAACTTACTGAAGTCGGGCAGTAGATACACTCTCAGCCCTTGACCCGAGCCGTCTAGCGTCAGCACGTAACCCGCCAGTACTACCAAGGTCATAATGAGTGCTGGCATCAGGCGGGTAGACCAGCGTTCAATGCCGTTCTTGACGCCACCGGCGACAATGGCAATAGTCAGTCCCATAAAGATAGCCATGAGATAGATGTTTCGTTCAAAACCAAACGTGGTGAACCAGTCCGCTGCGTGCTGAAAGCCGATGCCAGATAAGGGATAAGCCGCGGTAAAGCCCAGCATCCAGCCGGCAACAATGCCGTAGAAGCTCAAGATTAAGCAGGCCGTTACAATCCCTGCACCACCCGTCGTCATTCCGAGAGCGCGAGCTAGGTGGTTGTCAGAGAGCATAGACAAGGCAGTGACGGCGTTGCTGTGAGCTTGCCGGCCTAATAGTAACTCTGCCATCAGCACGGGGTACGCGAGTAAGAAGGCCAGCACGAGGTACATGATGAGAAACGCCGCCCCACCGTTGCTGGCTGCTTGAGTGGGAAAGCCCCAGATATTTCCCAGGCCCACCGCCGAACCGGCAGCTGCCATCACGAAACCCAATCGGGATCCGAATTCACCGCGTGCTTGCATAACTTCATGTACTCAAAAAAACTGACGGAATAATGCTACACGCCTTTTAGGTTCTTGGGTGAGTCGCCAGGTAGTGGTATGCTTCGCGCCGCCGCTGCCCGAGTGGTGAAATTGGTAGACACAGGGGACTTAAAATCCCCCGATCATTGCGATCGTGCCGGTTCAAGTCCGGCCTCGGGCAC
>CAYPPU010000042.1:0-18115 GCA_964412695.1 uncultured Alteromonadaceae bacterium
GGCGTTGCTTTCAGTGTATCGGCAACCTGGGCCACCCGCGTAAATGCCTCAGCGGCATAATCTAGCGCACCGGCACCGGTAACCCCTTCAATACGACGTACGCCGGCGGCGACACCCGCCTCGCCGGTGACCAGGAATAAACCAATATCACCGGTGCGCTCAGCATGGGTTCCGCCACAGAGCTCGACTGAAAATCGGTCTGTTCCCATGGCCAAGACTCGAACTTCCTCGCCATATTTCTCACCAAACAGCGCCATGGCACCCGCCGCCACGGCCTGATCCATGGACATGGTCTCCGTAGATACCGACGTGTTGGCACGGATCTGGTCATTGACCAGTGCGGTAATCGTTTGGAGCTGCTCAGCGCTGACCGCCTCAGCGTGGGAAAAATCAAAACGCAGCCGCTGAGAATCAACCAGGGACCCTTTCTGCGCCACGTGATCGCCCAAGACCTGGCGCAAAGCAGCATGCAATAGATGCGTGGCCGAGTGATTTAAACGGATGCGCTGGCGCAATCCAGCGTCCACCGACGCCGTTACCGCATCACCCAGATGTAGGGAGCCCGCAGTGACCTGCACGTGGTGCAAGTGATGCCCCTGCGCTTTGGTCGTATCGCGCACCTCTAGCGTGGCATTTGCGGTGCGAATAAAACCACAGTCACCGACCTGGCCACCGCTCTCACCGTAAAATGGCGTGGCATCCAGAATAACCACGCCCTCGTCACCTTCAGAGAGGCTCTCAACGGTTGCGCCATCTTTCAATAACTGCGCAACGCTCCCCGCCGCTTCGGTGCAGTCATAACCCAAAAACGCCGTTTCACCCTCCAGCGCCAGCGCATTGCTGTAGTCCACTTTAAAACTGCCACTGTCCTGAGAGCGCTTACGTTGCTCCGCCATGGCTTGCTCGTATCCCTCGAGGTCCAGCGTCAAATCACGCTCACGGGCAATGTCGTTGGTTAAATCAACCGGAAAACCAAACGTGTCATACAAACGGAAAATCACAGCACCGGGAATTACGCTGCCATCAAGTTCGGACAGAGCCTCGTCAAGGATGGCCATACCGTTATCTAAGGTGCGGGCGAACTGCTCCTCCTCGCCTCTGAGAGCCGCCTCAATTGCCGCTTGATTCGTTTTCAAGTCGGGGTAGGCCTCACCCATTTGCTCAACCAATACCGGCACTAGGGCAGCAAAGAATGGCTCGTTGGCACCCAGTTTATTGCCGTGACGCACGGCTCGGCGAATGATGCGTCTGAGTACATAGCCTCGCCCCTCGTTACTGGGAAGGACCCCATCCGATACCAAAAATGAGCACGACCGCAAGTGATCAGCGATTACTCGCAGTGATTTTTCTTCCAAGTCAGAAACCCCCAAACGCTGGGCGGTGGCCCCAATCAGCGCTTGGAATAGGTCAATTTCATAGTTGGAGTGCACGCCCTGCAGAACCGCAGCAATCCGCTCAAGCCCCATGCCGGTATCGACAGAGGGTGCTGGCAACGGATGTAACTCACCCGCCGCATCGCGGTTGTACTGCATGAACACCAGATTCCAGATCTCAATATAACGATCGAGATCATCGTCCTCGCTTCCAGGTGGGCCACCGGGCACGTCAGCACCGTGGTCATAGAAAATTTCTGAGGAAGGGCCACAGGGACCGGTGTCCCCCATCTGCCAGAAGTTGTCCTCGTCGAGCCGCGACAACCTGTTGGGGTCAACGCCTATTTCGTTGACCCAAATGTCCGCGGCCTCATCGTCGGTGATGTGCACCGTCACCCAGAGACGCTCTTTGGGAAGTTCGAGTACCTCAGTTAAAAACTCCCAGCCAAAGCGAATCGCATCGCGCTTAAAGTAGTCACCGAAACTAAAATTACCGAGCATCTCGAAAAAAGTGTGATGACGTGCGGTATAGCCGACGTTTTCGAGGTCATTGTGCTTGCCTCCAGCACGCACACACTTCTGAGACGAGGCCGCTCGCACATAGTCTCTGGGCTCCATCCCCAAGAAGGTGTCTTTAAACTGATTCATCCCGGCATTGGTAAATAACAGCGTTGGATCATCGGCCGGCACCAATGAACTGGAGACGACTCGGGTGTGGCCCTGCTTCTCGAAATAAGTGAGAAAAGCTTCGCGGATCTCAGCGGTTTTCATGGGAAATTCTCTTTGTATGCGGGAAAACGACTAGGGCTCACTGCAGGCCTTGAGCAAGATCGCCCTCTGCCATTTGTCGTCCCGCTAAAATATGCAGGTGTAAGTGAAAAACGGTTTGGCCACCATCTGCTCCGTTGTTAACGACTAACCGGAAGCCCTCTCCCACCCCCAGTAGCGTGGCGACTTTACCCACCACAATCATCAAATGTCCCAATAACGCCTGATCTTCTGGATCTGCATCAACCAACCGCGGAATGGGTTTTCTCGGGATGATCAGTACGTGGGTTGGCGCCAGCGGATTGATATCCTTGATCGCCACGCAATGTTCATCTTCATAAATAAACTCGGTGGGAATTTCGCCCCGGGTGATCTTGCCAAAAATGGTGTCGGCCATGGCCAATCCTTATCCTAACTTCTCGTCAGCAGTCAGCGCTCGTGCTTCACTCTCAAGCATGACAGGGATATCGTCCCGTATCGGATATGCCAAACCACTGGCGCGGCAGATGAGTTCTTGCTTGGCCTCATCATATTCAACCGGTGCCTTAGTCACGGGGCAGACCAGAATTTCGAGTAACTTTGCATCTATCACCAGCAATGCTCCAAGAATCAGCGGAAGGGCCGATTATACGTTGTGGTGCGGACTACAGCACCCCGATAACCCAAAAGAGTAGCGAACTTTCGGTATAGCTAAAGTGCGGGGTTTAGGGTCCCTTGGGCATCGGCGGCACCAGTAACTGAGGATCAATTCGCTCGTTCAGCCAAGCCATCCGCCAATCTAAATGCGGTCCCGTGGCGCGGCCCGTGGCTCCGACCTTGCCCACGACGTCGCCCGTTGCCAGCTCATCACCTACCCGCACAGCCACTGCACTCATGTGCAGGAAGGACGAAGATAAACCATAGCCATGATCAAGGATGACCGTCCCCCCGGAATAAAACAGATCGGGCTCGGCCAGCGTGACAATGCCCGGCGCCGGCGCTCGAACCGCCGTCCCCGTAGGTACGGCAATATCCACCCCGTAGTGGGGATTACCGGGCGTGCCGTTGTACACCCGCTGGCTGCCATAGACCCCACTGATAGGGCCTAAAACCGGCCAGGCCATCCCTTGCTGGACGGCAATTAAAAAATCGGGGCGTTCAATACGCTGAGCCTTCGCCTCACGAACTAGGGCACGCTCTCGGGCCAACCGCTCCTGCAATTCTGGAGGTGGCGTCACCGTTTGTTGCGGCACACCCTCGACACGTTGAATTCGGTAGTCACGACTGGTCACAACCAACGTCTGCACACACAGCTCAGGGCCATTAATCACCAACGTCATCTTCGCCGGAGCATTACGACCCAAGCCCAGGGCAAAACGTCCATCCGGCAGCACGGGCACCGACTGGTCATCCAGGGCCACCGTACTACCGACACTTACCTGCCCCCACAACATGCCGCCCTGCTGAGCCGACCCAGTCAGCGAAACACAGCCACTATCGGCCTGCGAAAGATAAGTCCAGCCTGCGAGCAACCACAGCAAAGGAGCCAAGTAGCTCGCCGAGAATCCAATGCACTGACGTCTCGCCACATCGATACCCAAATACGCGAAGGTGTAGCGACGGTAACCGCCCTTGCCCCCCCTGACAACCGGGGTCCGCTTTCTCTAAACTGCCAAGATGAGTCGATATCGCCCACCGCGACCCAAAGGATCGCCCTATATCACCCCCGAAGGTGAGGCCACGTTGCGCGAGGAGTTGCATGCGTTGTGGAAAGTCGAGCGTCCCGTGGTAACCAGCGCGGTGCGGGCCGCCGCCGCAAATGGCGATCGCTCAGAAAATGGCGATTACATCTATGGCAAAAAGCGCTTGCGAGAGATCGACAGTCGGGTTCGATTTTTGCGGAAACGCTTGGAAGAATTGGTGGTAGTTAAGGATCCTCCCAGCGACCCCAAAAAAGTCTACTTTGGTGCTTACGTCACCCTTGAGGATATCGATGGCAACCTCGCCGAGTGGCGCTTGGTGGGCCCCGATGAATTTGATGTTAGCGCCGGTAAATTGAGTTGCGACTCCCCGCTGGGACGCGCATTACTTGGACAGGCCCTCGACACTGAAATCACTGTAGACAGTCCCAGGGGCACCCAAGTTTGGTGCATTGCGGCTATTCGCTATGCCTTCGTCTAACCCCCCTTTTTGGGGGTGATGCGAGGCAAAAAAATTGGCGTGATATGCGCGCACTGCTAGACTCCCAATACCTGATTTACCCCGCTTGGATGGGCTTCACGCCGAATGAGCGCTATCGCTAGCCTCTGGCATCAGCACCATTTAGCCAGCACAGTAGCCACTAAACAGAGCCCAACATGACCGCAAATAACGCTGCAATTCCTAAGGCTAATCCCAGTGATTTTGAAAGCCGACACATTGGCCCTTCGGTCCAACAACAGGCCGAAATGGCAGCCGAGTTGGGCTACAAAAACCTTGATGCACTGATCGACGCCGCGGTCCCTGAGCAGATCCGCCAACGCCAACCCCTTGACCTGCCTGACGCGCTCACTGAGCAAGCCGCACTGGACAAACTGAGGGGGTACGCCGCACAGAATCAATGTCTGCGCTCCTGCATTGGCATGGGTTACTACGACACTTACGTGCCCGGGGTTATTCAGCGCAACGTGCTGGAAAACCCCGGTTGGTACACCGCCTACACGCCCTACCAGCCCGAGATTTCCCAAGGGCGTTTAGAGGTACTACTGACCTTCCAACAAATGGTCATGGATCTTACTGGCATGGAATTAGCCAATGCCTCGTTGCTGGACGAGGCAACCGCCGCCGCGGAAGCCATGACCTTGATGCAGCGGGTGAATAAAAAGAGCCGCTCGAATCGATTTGTTGTGGCCGAGGATTGCCACCCGCAAACCATTGCTCTCGTTCAAACGCGCGCCGAACCCCTGGACATTGAAGTTGTCATTAGCCCTGTTAGTCAGCTTGATAGTATTGAAGACGCCTTTGGCGTGCTGGTTCAGTATCCGGGCAGCCTGGGCCAGATTCATGATCTGGAACCATTGTGCCAAAGGGCACACGCCCAAAACACGCTGGTATGTGTGGCTACCGACTTGTTGGCGCTCACACTACTGAAATCACCCGGCAGCCAGGGCGCCGATATCGTGGTAGGCAACAGTCAACGCTTTGGTGTACCGATGGGTTTTGGTGGTCCTCACGCGGCATTTTTCGCTACACGAGACGCCTATAAGCGCTCAATACCCGGCCGCGTCATCGGCGTCTCTGTAGATCGTCGGGGTGATCAAGCGCTGAGGATGGCCATGCAAACCCGCGAACAACATATTCGCCGAGAGAAGGCCACCAGCAACATCTGCACCGCGCAAGCACTGCTGGCCATCATGAGTGCCCTCTACGCTATGTACCACGGCCCCGAAGGTCTGCGGGCTATTGGTCGCCGTGTCCATGACTTGACCAATCAACTTGCCGCCAGCCTCAAGGAAAAGGGCATCGACTGCGTTAACGACAGCTGGTTTGACACCCTGACGCTAAGGGTAGGTGGTGATCAACTGGCGTTATTAGCCAAAGCGCGGGAGGCGGGCTACAACCTCCGCGTCATCGCCGATGATCAATTGGGAATTTCACTGGATGAAACATCTAGTGAGGCCGATATTGCGTCCCTCTCTCACATTTTTGGTGCGTCGCTTCACGAAGGCCACAGCGGCATCCCCGCCCACCTCGCACGCCCAGTGGATTACTTGCAGCATCCGCTGTTTCACGACTACCGCTCTGAAACAGAGATGTTGCGCTACCTAAAACGACTTGAAAACAAGGACATTTCGCTAACACGGGCCATGATTCCGCTGGGCAGTTGCACCATGAAGCTCAACGCCACCAGCGAGATGTTGCCGGTAACTTGGCCAGAATTTGGGCGCATCCACCCCTTTGCGCCGCCAGACCAGGTGCGCGGCTACCATGCAATGCTTGCGGAACTGTCGCAATGGTTGGTGACTTGTACTGGCTATGACGCCATGTCCCTGCAGCCCAATGCTGGCTCCCAAGGTGAGTACGCGGGCCTACTAGCCATACGCCGATACCACCAGGCCCGCGGCGATAATCACCGCGACATTTGCTTGATCCCGTCTTCGGCTCACGGCACTAACCCCGCCAGTGCGGTGATGGCCGGTATGAAAGTCGTCATTGTTGCCTGCGATGAGCAGGGCAATGTCGACATGGATGATCTAGGTCTGAAATTGGCCGAGCACAGCGACCGTTTAGCGGCCATCATGATTACTTATCCCTCTACCCACGGGGTATTTGAAGAGTCGGTGGTTGAGTTGTGCCGCTTGGTGCACGAACACGGCGGGCAGGTCTATGTCGACGGCGCCAACCTCAACGCCCTGGTGGGTCTTGCCGCTCCGGGACAGTTTGGTGCAGATGTTTCGCACCTCAATTTACATAAAACCTTCTGTATTCCCCATGGTGGCGGCGGACCCGGTATGGGACCCATTGGTGTGGGTAAACATTTAGCGCCCCACCTCCCCACTTCGCCAGTGGTGCCTATTCCCGGATTGGCAACTGACAATGACGTTATTTCAGCCGCGCCCTATGGCAGCGCGTCTATTCTGCCGATCTCGTGGATGTACATCGCCATGATGGGCAGCAAGGGTCTGGAGAACGCCAGCAAAGTGGCCATTCTCAACGCCAACTACATCGCGCATCGCCTCTCGCCACACTACGACGTGTTGTACACCGGCAATGCAGGCCTCGTTGCCCACGAATGCATTATCGACATCCGGCCGATCAAAGCCGAAAGCGGTATCTCCGAGGAAGATGTCGCCAAACGGCTCATCGATTATGGCTTTCACGCGCCCACCATGTCGTTCCCAGTAGCTGGCACGTTGATGATTGAGCCTACAGAGTCAGAATCCCTAACCGAACTGGATCGATTCTGTGACGCCATGATCAGTATTCGTGAAGAAATTCGTGCGGTGCAAGCCGGGCAACTCGACCCCGAGGACAATCCCTTGAAAAACGCGCCGCACACGCTGGATGACGTTGTTAGCGACAGCTGGAGCCACGCCTATAGTCGTGAGCAAGCCGCTTACCCTGTGGCATCTTTGCGCAGAGACAAGTACTGGGCGCCCGTCTCTAGAGTGGATAACGTCTACGGCGATCGCAATTTGTTCTGTGCTTGTCCTGGCATGGATGCGTGGACCGAGGAGCGCGCTGACAGCATCGAATCAGCGTGAGGATCATGGACACCTAGCGGTGCAACGGAGACTACAATCCTCCATAAAAAAAGCCCGGCACTGCCGGGCTTTTTTTGCTCAATGAGCGCTTAGAAGTTCATTTCGAACTCGACACCGGCGGTACGCGCCGTGCCCGGGTGGACGAAGGCACCACCGAACTCTGGCGCCATGATCACCTCAGCAACGTATTCCTCGTCAAAAACGTTGCGGGCAAAGGCAGTGATGCGCCACTTATCAGTGCCCACTCCTAAGCGAACGTTGGCAATACCGTAGCCATCGACCTGGGTCTGGCTAAACTCCGCGGGCGGACCGCCAAACAGGGTCGCGGGGACCGTATCGTCTTGTACAACGTGATACCACGTATCACCCTGATAGGCGTACTCGAAGCGCGCCAGCCAATCAAGACCCGCGATCGTGGGGCTCCACTGAAGTGCAATGTTGGCGGTGAATTCAGCGTTGTTGGGTACATCATTGCCCGCGGTGTAAGGACGGATCGAATTCTTATCGATTTCGCCATCAACGGCGCTATAGCCAGCGTCGATGCGGAAGTCATTACCCAGCGCCCAAGCCGCGTTCAGCTCGAAGCCTTGCAACGTCACCTCATCGATATTCTCTACCGTTCGCAGCAGGCCGAAGGGTCCTACGAAGAATTCGAAGAACTGCATATCATCGACTTCAGTGTAGAAAACGGCACCGTTTAACTGCAAGTTGCCGTTGAGCAGAGTGCTTCTAAAGCCGGCTTCCCAAGCGCTGGAGGTTTCTTTTTCATACACCTCAGGTGGTGCGACCACCTGAGCGCCTTGATCTACCAAGAAATACTGGACGGTCTCGGTACCCCCTAGGTTATTGAAACCCCCGGTTTTGAAGCCCACACCCCAGCTACCGAATAAGGTGGTGTTGTCAGACAAATCCCAAGTCAAACTCACCTTGGGCTGAACCTGTGAAAAGGTCTCATCGCGATCCGCGATTGACGAGGTCACTTCCCACGTATCGAAGCTAGTAATAAAGGCGGGGTTCCAAGGTGTGCCATTGAGCGGCTGACCATTGAGCGTACAGCGGCCCGCACAGTAGTCGATGTTGTTAGACACGAAACCATCGGCAGGTGACGGCACCTGATTGGAGACTTCGCGATCTTCGCGGTCGTAACGCAACGCTAACGACAGCTCCACCGATTCGGTCAGATCGTAGTTGACTGAACCAAATATCGCCCAAACATCGGTTTTAAAGTTATCCAACACTAATGCGTCTGTGTATTGATTCACGAAGGAGCGCGGCAGGCTTTCCAAGCCAGTATCACGCAACTGCGCAACACCCACGGTACGGTCAATATTCAAGAAATAGAATCCACCCTGCCAGCGCAGGCGCTGATCGCTCGATGATGTCAGCTGAATCTGGAAGCTCAAGTCGTCCTGATTACGCTCTTGATACTGGTAACCGTCACAGGTGGTCGGGCTATAAGGCGGGAGCACGTTGGCAACACCCAGCGGCGGACCAAAGTTAAATGCCGGGGCCTGCATGGGCACGTTCGGCGCCACACCAAACTGACCCTCGCGAGATAAATCAGGGGTGTAACTGCCCGCTAATGCGGTCAGCGTCGCGTTACATTCTGCCGTGGCACCATAGAAGCCAAAAGCACCCGAGGTGCCGTCCGCGATAAAGTACTGCTCCATGTCACTGTACAGCGTCCAAGCGGTCAGGGTTCCCCAATCCATCTCATAATCGAGCTTCATAGAGAACTCGGTGGTCTCCTGCTCGTTGTAAGGCCGGACATTAGGGCTGAAAACAAAATCGTGGTCATTCACATCCTGGTAGAACGACTCGTAACCCGGCGTGGTCGCCAAAATACCGCCAAATAACTGGGCAAACAGCGGAATCTCAAAGGCCGCATTAAAGGCAATAGAAGCGCCTTCGGCGCGCGCTACACGTAGCTTGGTGTCGATGGTGATTTGCTCGGAAGGATCCCAAACGAATCGACCGCTCACGCCCCAGTTCTTACCGTCATTAACCACATCGTCTTTAAGGTAGTCGTTAGTTAACCAGCCATCGGTCTCGCGATAATCCAGAGTTAACCGGCCACTGGTATTGTCACCCAAAGGACCTGCCATGGTGGCCATACCGGTCATGGTACCGTATTCAGCGAAGCCCACCTTTACCGTTGCCTCGGCTTCCTCAGGGGGGCGTTCGGTGGACATGATGATGGCGCCGGCCGCGGCCGAGCGACCGTAAAGTGCACCCTGTGGTCCCTTCAAAACCTCAATCTGCGCAACATCGGGGTACTCGCGGTTGAAGGCAGACGGGTTGGTATAAAGGATCCCGTCAACAATAAAAGCAAAACTGGTCTCGCCATCGCGTGCGCCGTTCATGCCGCGAATAGAAAGCTGGTAGTCGCCTACCTCCACCGTGTTAACCAACGTCACACCGGGAGTCATATAGACGAAATCCTCCGCCCGCTGGACGCCCATGTCATCAATTTGGGTGCTGGTAAAGGCCGTTACCGTGCTGGGCACGTCCTGCAGGGATTCAGAGCGTGCACGAGCGGTTACGACAACCTCCTCGAGCTGTGCCTGCGCCGCACTGGGCAATAGAAATGAGCCTGTGGCGGAAGCCGCCGCCGCAATGGCGACAACCACTGGTTTGAGGGAAAACGAACCTGACCGCTTCTGAGTGCTTGAGCTCCGCATGGGAACCTCCTGTGTTGATAAATACCGCTTGTTGTTTTGATCTACAAACCGTTGTTATTTTTACTTTTACCGATTAAATACGTGCTCGGATCACTGAAAAAGATCAGCTATTGTCCGGACAAACATCAGCTATCGCGCCCAATATCTCTCCACACTGTGCTGGCGTCAAGTCCAAACCCGACAGGATGTCCTCGGTGTGCTCGCCAACCTTGGGGATACGCGCTTTTAACGCCCAAGGCTCTCGTCGAAAATGCAATGGATTTCCCATATGGTCGTTACCCTCCGCATCCTTTAAGCGCATGCCACGAGCGGCTACCTGTTCCGTTTCCCAGGCCTCGAGTAACGTTAAGACGGGGCTCCAGCATATATCTCGACCCTCGAACCACTGTTCCCAATCATGCAGGGGTCTGGCTCTGAAAGCCTCCCGTAAAAAAGCAATTGCGGGCCAGTGCGCTTCACCCGCCGGACCGCTGACAGCAGCAATAAACTCGGGATGGCCCAGACCCTCGAACAGATTGTTAACAAATTTATGTTCGCCGCCACCCAAGGCGAGAAAGCGATCGTCGGCGGTACGGTAAATGTTGAGCATGGCGTTGCCGCCGTGGGAACGCTCCCGCCGAGTGTCGGGCGCCTGTGCACCGCCAAATACCGGGCCTAAAATATTGGGACTGGCCGCCAGCACCGACTCATGCATACTGATATCCAGGTAATCCCCTTCCCCTGTTTGCCCTCGTCGAAATAACGCCATCATGATGCCGGCCAGCGCCAAGTTACTGGACAACATGTCCGACATCGCCACTCCCACAATGGCAGGCCCTGCTTCGGGATTTTCCGGTGGCAGACTCAGACTCAACGCACCTGCTGCCGCCACGGTAGCGGTATCGTGCGCGGGACGGTCACGCCAGGGACCCGATTGACCGAAGGCCGAGATTGAGCAGTAGACCAAACCAGGATTGAGTTCGCGACAGGCCTCATAGCCAAATCCTAAGCGCGCCATTACGCCCGGTCGAAAAGCCTCTACCAGTACGTCCGCCTGGGCAATGAGCGCCCGCAGAGCCGACTTCCCCGCCTCACTTTTTAGGTCTAGTGCACAGCTTTCTTTACCGCGCTGGGTATTGCGCAACATAACCGTCTCGCCCCCCTGCGTCCATGGAAAGGCTTGGGCCGAACGGGTGGGCTCAGGGGCACGGGGATTTTCAATTTTAATAACGCGAGCGCCGTGGTCTGCCATTAACTGCGTCGCAGCGGGACCGGGCAAAAACAGCGATAAATCCAGTACCGTCAAGCCCTCAAGTTTCATCGATGGCCCTCAGCAGGTCACGCCATCATCGTGCAACTGCTGCAAATCAGCTTCTGACAGGCCCAACAGGCCCCCCAGAATTTCTTGATTGTGGTCACCGATCTTCGCGCCGGGCCAATCAGTGCGCCCGGGAGTTTTCGCAAGTTTCGGCAAGATCGCCGGTATCTTCAGCGGCTTCCCATCGACCTCAATGCTCTCGAACATACCGCGAGCAATGTAGTGCTCGTCCTGCATCATGTCTTCGACGCTGTAAATAGGACCCACAGGCACTCTTGCCGCTTCAAGCCTCGAAATAATTTCACCGGCAGTATGTGCACTGCACCACTGTTCCAACGCCGCATCGATTCGCTTTTCATGGATGACGCGGCCCTGGTTGTGTGCCAACTCTGGGTCATCCGCCATATCCTGACGACCTGCTTCCGTCATGAGGCGCTTGAAAATGGAGTCACCATTGCCACCAATCACCACAAACTTACCGTCACCGCACCGGTAGGTATTGGTGGGTACGATTCCCGTGATCGTTGTGCCCGAAGGCTCTCGCACAACACCGGCACCGTCAAACTCGGGGACAATACCCTCCAGCAAATTAAAGATAGATTCGTAGAGGGCTACATCCACAACCTGCCCCTCGCCGCTCTTGTGGCGCTCGATTATCGCCAAGGCCACCCCCAGGGCGGCATGAATCGCTGCCACGGTATCGCCGAGCGAGATATTCGGACGCACTGGAGCCTTACCCGGCTCGCCGTTAATGTAACGAAAACCGCCGTAACCCTCAGTGACCGAGGCATAGCCTGGCTTTTCGGAGAATGGCCCTGTTTGGCCGTATCCGGAAATACGCGCATAAATGATACCCGGGTTCACGGCTTTCAACGCATCCGGGCCCAAGCCCCAGCCCTCCATAGCACCCGGGCGAAAGTTCTCAATTACCACGTCAGCCTTGGACAGCAAATCAAACGCGAGAGCGCAACCGCGCTCGGATTTGAGATCAAGGGTGACACTCTTTTTATTGCGCGCTAACGAGTGGTACCAAAGCGACATGCCATCGCGAACCTCCCGCCACTGACGAATCGGGTCTCCGGTGGGCGGCTCTACTTTTATCACTTCCGCGCCGAAGTAACCCAAGATAGTGCCGGCAAAAGGGCCGGCCAATAATTGGCCCAACTCGACAACCCGAAGACCCTCTAAAGGGCGGGACTGGCTCATGTTGCTCTCCTGTTTCTCAGTCTCATCGCGGCGCGGCGGTTAACCGCGATTGACTCTAACCCTGGAGGTCACGGGAAGATCTTCCAACATTTTCAGCGCCCATGTTTGAAACTCGGGTTGACGCGGCGGCTGAAGACCCGTTTCTTTTAAGCAACGCATCTTCAGTGTCTCGATATCGCCACCTCGATCGAACATAGCGGGCTTACCGCGTTTCTTGGCCATTTGCGCACGAAGACGTTCAGTCTTGCTCTCGTCAACAGTGAGATCAGCATTCATCACTACGCCATAGCGACGCGCGCCTTCGACCGACACCAGCCCCGCGCGCACATCAAATTCAACGCGTTCAGTTTCGCGTTTCAACGGATCACCACAGCCGCCGCCACCCCAGGTATTGAAATAGAGAATATCGCCGGCGCCCACCTCAACACGGTCGCACTTAGACGGCAAGATTTCCTTTTTACCGTTAGCACGCTTGAGGATTTTCTCCGAGCGCCGCCCAGGCAGGCCGCCATTAACCCCCCAGGGATAAGTTAGCCAGCGGTCATCGTGGATCGAAATAGTACCGGGCTCTAAGAAGCAATAGCCCATCCGTAGACCGTTGCCACCGCGGTTATAGCCCGCACCACCACTGTCCACAATGGTTTCATAAGTTTCAATCCGCAGCGGGAAATAACTTTCCAAAAACTCATTGGGCACGTTAGTAAAACTGGGCCACAGAGAGTGCCCGTCGGGACCATCACCCGATGGCTTCCCGGGAATGCCGCCAAAGCCAATGGAATATAGCTGGTACCACTCGCCGTTTTTGTCATAGCCCGAGTACATAAAATGAGGACTGTCAGAAAAGCCTGCACCCGCCAGGAAGTCCGGATCGCCCTGACCCAGCAACCCACCCAGCACATCGAAAATACGTCCGAGCGCGTGGGTACGACAACTCAGTGCTGCCGGCTCACGAGGTTTGAGCAGGGTGCCGTGGGGAATGCGCACCTCCATGAGATCATAGAAGCCATCGTTAAACATGATCTGGGGATCAAACACCATGATCATGTAAACCCCGCAGAACATTTTGAACATCTCTTCGTTGAGATAAAAGTTGATAGAACTGATGGACTGGGGATCGGTACCCTCGAAGTCGAAGATGACCTTGTCCTTCTCGCGCCACATTGCACACTTGATACGGTAGGGCCCCATACCCAGACCGTCATCACAGAGGTAATCCTCAAAAAACTGCTTCTTTTCGGGCACTGTGGTTTTGATAAGCTTGGCCATCGCACGCTTATTGCGCGCTAGTAGCTCGTCCAGCGCAGAGTAGAACACGTCGTCACCGAAGCGCTCTGCCATTTCAATGACGCGCTTTTCAGCAGTGCGAATCGCCGCGACTAAGGCATTAAAGTCGCTGCGGTTCCAGTTGGGCATCCGACAGTTATGTAATACCAACTCGAGCAAATCACTCTGTAACTCGTCATTTTTGTAAATCTTGGTCGGCGGAATTCGAATACCTTCTTCGAAAATTTCGCGCGCGTCCGTCGGCAAGCTGCCGGGCACCTTGCCGCCCACATCGGTCATGTGACCAAACATGGCGGCATAGGCGATCAGGCGGCCATCTTTGAAGATCGGACGCAACAACAACCAGTCGTTAATGTGACTGATGGCACCATTACAAGCGTAGGGATCCGTGGTCAAAAACAGATCACCCTCTTCAATGGTGCCGTCATAGGCCTCTTTAAAACCGTGGATAAAACTACCGAATTGCCCCACCACCATTTTGCCCTCCAGATTGGCAATCATGGGGAATTCATCGTGCTGCTCACGAATACCCGGGGACATGGCGGTTCTGAACAACACCGTATCCATCTCATAACGCGCATTCATCATGGCGTTTTCGATGATATCGAGGGTAATCGGGTCGATATCTAAACGCTTAAACTTTTTCTTATTCGTCTCAATAATTGTTGCTGGCATGATTCAGTGCTCCCCTCAGGTTGACGGTGCAATTAGGATGTTGCCGTATTCATCGACGTTACCGGTGTGTCCTGCGAGGATCACTGTGGTCGAATCCATCTCCAGCACGACAGCGGGGCCTTGGATTTTATTACCCGCTTTCAGCTGGTCACGGCGATATAGCGTGGCATCCATGTCCTTGCCGTCCATGAACACCTTAGATGTGCCAATAACGGCGGCCGCGGCTGGCTTACGTGATCCCGATTTCGGCAACTTACGCGCCTCAATCTCGGCTGATTTACCTTGAGCCACCGCCCGTAAATTCACAATCTCCTTATCGGCATCGAGTGCAAACGTAAACAGCTGCTTATGCATCTCGTCAAAGGGATCGCCGATCACGGAGAGCCCCTTGGTTTTGAGATCGGCAAGCTTGAAGTCGACGGTGAGCTGCAAACCCTGTCCCGAGTATCGAATATCGGCCTGATAGGTCAGGGTGCGGTCTTTCTTGGGCACCCCCTCTTTCTCTAGCGTCTTCAGCGCCTGGGCCTCCAGGTTCTTGTAGATCTTGGTGAGTTCTGCTGGGCTGGTGTTGGCAAAACGGCGAATAAAGGTACGCGATGCTTCGTCGCGCACTCGCGTCGTGACATCGCCGTAGGCACACAAAACGCCAGGCCCCGGCGGAATAATCACCGGCCAACTGTTCATCAGCCGTCCCAGGGCATTGGCATGTAAGGGACCCGCGCCGCCAAATCCAATCAATGCAAAGTCACGCGGGTCGTAACCCTGCTCCACCGATACCAAGCGCAGGGCGCCGTACATGTTTTCATTTACGATATCGATAATGCCGGCCGCCGCCCGCTTCACGGAAACCCCAAGGGCATCCGCAATCGGCTTGATGGCTTTTACCGCCAGATCCTTGCGGATTTCCATATCGCCGCCTAGGCGCACCTCGCTGGGCAAGTAACCCAGCACCACATTGGCATCGGTAACAGTGGGCAACGTTCCACCCTTGTTATAGGCGGCAGGACCAGGTTCGGCACCGGCACTCTCAGGACCCACACGCAGCGCCCCGGTGAGTTGAGGGACGTGGGCAATAGAACCACCACCCGCACCCACGGTCCGAACGTCAACTGACGACGCGCGCACGGTGACGTCACCTACGGTGGTCTCACGACGAAGCTGGGCCTTGCCGTCCTGAATCAGTGCCACGTCGGTGGAGGTACCGCCCATGTCGAAGGTTAATAGGTTGCCGTAGCCGGCCTGTTTGGCTACCCAGGCCGCGCCAGACACGCCACCGGCAGGCCCACTCATTAACAAGTTAACCGGCAGCGACTGAGCCACTTTCGCCGACGCCATACCACCGTCCGAACGCAGAATATGCAGTTTCACCGACTTCATGCTGCGCTTTAGTTTTCGCTCAAGATTCGCCACGTAATCAGCCACGCGCGGCCGCACGTAGGAGTTCGCGACCGTCGTGATCGTCCGCTCGTATTCCTGCATCTCTGGCACAACGTTGTAGGATAGCGAGACCGGTATGCCAGGCAGAATGCGTTTGGCAACTTTTTCTATGGCGCGCTCATGGGCAGGGTTGGCATAGGAATTAATCAGACTGATGGTCAGCGCCTCGATATTTTCCTTTTTAAGCTTGCGCAATTCTCGCTCTAGCGATTTCTCATTGAGGGGGCGAACCACTTTACCGTCAGCCCCCATCCGCTCGTCTGCCTCAATCGTGCAGGCCAGCGGCGCCAGGGGATGGCTCTTGTTGTAAATCACCCAGCCTCCCAAGCCACCGGGCACGTAGGAACGCGCAATTTGCAGCACCTGTCGATAACCCTTCGTGGTCACCAGACCCACCTTGGCACCGGTACCGGTCAGCACCGTATTGGTCGCCACGGTAGTACCGTGCATCACCTGATTGATTTCTGCTGGGTCAATGCCTGCCGAATCACAAATACGCGCCACCCCATTCATCACCCCGATGGATGAGTCTGCGGGTGTGCTGGGAACTTTCGCGGTATGCACTTCACCTGAGGATTCATTCACTAGCAATAAATCCGTGAAGGTACCACCGACATCTACGCCTAGCCGGTAGGGCATGTTCAACCTCCTACATTATGGTTATGGGTCCCGCTAACTGCGATGACACAAAATGTGTCTCACTTAACAATTGACCGGACATTTGAGCCAAACTGCGTTAATGTCGCACATTGCATGATTTGAGGGTTGCGCGCAAGCCATTACCCACAGACAACCCGGAAAAACAACTGGAGCGAAACATGAACAAACCCCTCGAAGGCATTCGGGTCATTGCCATCGAACAATTTGGCGCCGGCCCCTACGGCTCGATGTACCTCGCCGAGCTTGGTGCCGAGGTAATCAAGGTAGAAAACCGAGCCACGGGAGGGGACCCCGCTCGTCAATCCGGTGCCGTCACTCTGAGCGACGACGACAGTGCTTATTTTCAGGCTTTTAATTTGTCTAAACGCAGCATCACACTCAACCTGAAAAGTCAGCGCGGCCGTGAGTTGTTTGAACAGCTGGTTAGCACCGCCGATGTGGTTTGGAATAATCTTCGCGGCAGCCAACCAGCCAAGCTTGGTCTCGATTACGATAGCTTAAAACACATTAAACCCGACATTATCTGCACCCATATCTCTGCCTACGGTCGGGACAACGACCGCGCCGACTGGCCAGGTTACGACTACCTAATGCAAGCAGAGTGCGGTTTTTTGGGCCTGACCGGCGAGCCTGACGCACCGCCATCGCGCTTTGGCCTATCCATCATCGACTTCATGAGCGGCATCGTGGCGGCTCTCGGTTGCGTGTCGGCACTGCTGGCCCGACCAAAACAGGGAGGGCGAGATGTCGATGTTTGCCTATTTGATGTGGCGCTCCATCAACTAACCTACCCTGGCACCTGGTATCTCAACCACGGTATCGAGACCGAGCGCATTGCTCGTTCCGGCCATCCCTACAACACTCCCGTCCAACTATTCAAAACCCAGGACGGCTGGATATTTCTAATGTGTATGACCGACAAATTTTGGCAGCTACTCATCGAAAAAATTGGACAACCCCAACTCAACGATGATCCTCGCTTCAGTTCCATGGCAGCGCGCGCCCAACACCGTGTCGACCTTACAGAGGTTCTTGACCGCTACCTTAGCGAGCAAACCACGTCGCACTGGTTTGGTTTACTGCAAACCCATATCCCTGTGGCACCAGTTAATGATTTACCCGCTGCCCTTAACAATCCCTTTGTCGCAGACACGGGGATGCTGCAGACCCTCGATCACACCCACGTAGGCCGCTATCGTGGGCTTAGCAACCCCATCAAAGTAGACGGCGCACGGCTGTCTACCCAGTGCGGCGCCGGATTGGGTGCCGACACCGAGCAGATTCTGCGCGACGAATTGGGCGTAGAGGACGTCGAGGCACTGCGCCAGGCGGGAGATATTTAAGGACCGTCCCCAACGCTTGAGATAGTCAGGGCGCTACAAAAGTCTCAATGCCGGCTGAGAAAATCAAACAGAATTTGGCAGAACTCGATCTTCTCGTCTTTACCCGCAACCACATGCGCTACCTGATCCATGGTCACACCCACCGCGTTGGGTAAGCCCTCTTCTAGGG
>CAYPPU010000043.1:0-1720 GCA_964412695.1 uncultured Alteromonadaceae bacterium
TGTTGGATAAGCCTGCAGAGCGCGCCATAAACGCCGAGACTAGAGTAGCGATGTTGAAGGCCATGCCCACTGAGCAGCTAGTCGAGCTAGCGGGTGAAAAGGCCCTCGCGCATTACGGTCGCGTGCTCACCTACAGCCCCAAGGTATTTATTCCCCTCACCAAGCTGTGCCGGGATGTCTGTCATTACTGCACCTTTGCCCAACGGCCCAAGCAATTAGAGACGCCCTACATGAGCTTGGAAGCCGTCCTGGAAACCGCCCGCGCTGGCGAGACGGCCGGGTGCCAGGAAGCTCTACTCACCTTGGGTGAAAAACCCGAGTTGCGCTATCGCGTGGCTAGGGAATGGTTGGCCGAGCGGGGTTATCAGAGCACGATTGACTACGTCGTGGCTGCCTGCAAGGCCATCTTGGATAACAGCGGCCTGTTGCCCCATGTCAACGCCGGCACCTTATCGCTCGCCGAGCTTCGTGCCCTTAAGCCTTATATGGCCTCCATGGGCATTATGCTGGAGTCGGGCTCGCGTGATCTCATTGCCAAAGGTGCGGCGCACCACGGCTCCCCCGATAAAATTCCGACGCGGCGCTTAGCGACCTTGGCCCGCGCCGGCAGGCTCGCCATACCCACCACGACAGGATTGTTGATTGGGATAGGCGAGAGCGCTGAGCAGCGCATAAAAGATCTTAAGGCCATTGCGCGTTTGCACCAGCGCTACGGTCATATTCAGGAAGTCATCATCCAGAATTTCAGGGCTAAACCCGAGACCCTGATGCGTGACTGCGCCGATGCATCGAGCGAGGACTTGCGCCGTACGGTGGCGCTGGCGCGCTTAATACTGCCTGCTGATATCAGCGTTCAGATTCCCCCCAACCTCAATCCCGACGACTTGGGTGCCCTGATTGGCGCCGGCATCAACGACTGGGGTGGTATCTCACCCGTAACCCCCGATCACGTGAATCCCGAGGCACCTTGGCCCGAGGTGGCGGCACTTTCCGAGGTTTGCGCCAGCCATGGCCGGCTGCTGCAACCGCGTTTGCCGGTGTATGCGCCATATTTGCAGGCAGATGTCGAGGCACCGATCTGGCTTGCCCCTGATATCCGCCGGCGCGCGCTGGCGAAGGTCGATGCCGAGGGGCTCCTGCGTCAAGACGATTGGGCGGCCGGCGGTGCGGTTGACGCCACACTGCTCCCGGGCATGCCATCGCTTCACACCCTCGACGGCACGGTGGCAGGGCTCCTTGCGCGACGGGCAACGGGAGACGAGTTAACCGAAGCTGAGATCGCACGCTTGTTTCACGTGCGGGATATTGATTTACACCAGGTATTTGAGGCGGCCGACGCCCTGAGGCGCGATCAGGTTGGTGATGCGGTGTCTTTCGTGGTTAACCGCAACATCAACTACACCAATGTCTGTCAGTACGCCTGCAATTTTTGCGCGTTCTCCAAGGGACTCCCTTCGGACTCAGGTCGAGATCGGCCTTACGATATTGACGGTGATGAGTTGCGCCGGCGTACCCGCGAGGCTTGGGCGCTCGGTGCCACCGAGGTCTGTTTACAGGGCGGGATTCATCCGGCTTACACCGGTGAGACCTACCTCTCCATAGTGCGCGCTGTTAAGGAGGCCGAGGCTGAGATGCACGTGCATGCGTTCTCGCCGCTCGAGATTCAGCACGGTGCTACGACGCTCGGTCTGTCTATCCCAGAGTATCTGGCAGCGCTTCG
>CAYPPU010000043.1:1820-17968 GCA_964412695.1 uncultured Alteromonadaceae bacterium
TGGAAGGCACCATTCATTGGGCTCGGCACCTGTTGCACATTCGACAACTGCAGCAACGCACCGGGGGATTTACTGAGTTCGTGCCCTTGCCCTTCGTGGCCGCCGAGGCCCCCATGTCCAAGCGCGGTTTGTCTCGTCCGGGACCCACGCGTCGAGAAGCGGGCCTAGTGTACGCCGTCGCTCGGATTGTATTGGGTGATGTCATCCCCAATATTCAGGCTTCCTGGGTAAAATTGGGTCGTAATGGCGCGCTGGAAAGCCTGTCCTTGGGGGTTAACGATCTGGGGGGCTGTCTAATGAATGAGAGTATCTCCCGCGCCGCGGGCTCTGCCCACGGCCAATGCTGGGCGCCCGATGACATGGAGAGCGCTATCCGCGCCCAGGGTCGGGAGCCACGTCTCCGTACTACCCTGTACGGCGAACCCAACCCCGAGCAAGCCGCTCGCTGGCGCTCGCAATCCTTCGTTATTGCCTCGACCAGCAGCTCGATGGCTAGCCCCAACCGCGGAAATAGCGGTCCCCGATTGTTTTAGCTCCCCACTGTAATTTCCACCTAAAATCTTTTTTGACTTCCTCTTGCTAGACGCAAACAAGGAAGTTATTGTCCGTACATAAGACTAAAATCACGCAAGTGGGATCAGCGTATGGATGACGCGTTGTTAAGTCGATTGGACCGTCTCGAGAGCCGGGTGGCGATTGAGGCCCTGGCGTCTAATTACTGCCACGGATTCGACAAGCGCAATGAAGCCGTGTTTCTCAGTATCTGGGCTGATGACTGTGTTTGGAACATTGGCCCCCCCTTCGGCTCCTTCGAGGGAGTCAGCGGTGTGCGTCACGCACTCACTGATGTGTTGTGGCCCGCCTGGGGCATGAGCCAGCACGTGACGTCTAACGTGGTGATTGATTTTGTTGATGACGATAACGCCCACATGCGCTGTGACGTAGATTGTACTGGGTGTTTGGCGGAGAGCAGTGAAGCCACCTTTGTCGGCGCAACCTATACCGATAGAGTCGCTCGCCGCGAGGGTGTTTGGAAGATTACCCAGCGCGATGTCGCGATTCATTATTTCAACAGCTTCGCGAACACCGCGTTGTCCCCACCGGAATAGCCGGGAGGAAGGCAACGTCAGTGACTCGACTAACCGTTTTCAGATAGACAACAGCAACAACCTAAGCACGTAACAGCAGTACCCCAAAGTACGCAAAAACAGGCACTCAGCCGGAGGTCAAACAATGAAGAAATCGCCACTCGCACTTGCCGTATTAACAGCGGCCACCCTAATGCCCAGCACCCAAGCTGTGTATGCCCAGGGTATGGCCCTTGAAGAGGTTGTGGTTACCGCACGTAAACGTACCGAGAGCCTGCAGGACGTGGGCTTCTCAGTGAGCGCACTGAGTAAAAGTGAGATCGAAGGGCAGTTCGCGCGCGATATCACCGACTTGGCTAACATCTCGCCCAACATTGTGATCGACGATACCGCGCAGGGCCCCGGTGGCGTTGCTGCTATCTTCATACGCGGCATCGGTGTGGCCGATGTCGAGAAGAACTTTGATCCGGCGGTGGCAGTAGTTGTCGACAACATGTTTATCGGCTCCAACGCCGGCAGTTTGCTGCGAAGCATCGATTTAGAAAGCATGGAAGTCCTTCGCGGCCCACAAGGCACACTGTTTGGTCGTAACACCATTGGTGGCGCTATCAACATTACCCGCTCTAAGCCTACGGGCGAATTGGGTGGCAAACTGCGCGTGGGTTACGAGGATTACGATGCGTTCTACGCCGACGGTATCGTGAATTTTGGCGTGAGCGACAACTTTGCCGTCAAGCTATCAGCGGCCATTCGCGATCAGGGAGAGGGGTATTACCAAAATGATTTCGTCGGTCGCGACGTTGGGCGTAATGATTACCAGTCGATCGGGGTAAATTTCCTGTGGACGCCCACCGACTCGCTGGAGATTGAGTATACCGGTCAGTTTGAAGAAACCGATCAAGACACGCCGCCGCTTTTGAACAATGCGCAACCGCGCCACTTGTTTTGTTCCGCTTACGGCTATTGCGCACCGAGCTTGAGCTCCACGATTACCGGTGATCGTTATAAAACCGCCAACGTCGGCTACATTCCGCCCGATCCGGGTGATGCCATCATTGCGGTATCTACGCCTGATCAGGCCCGCGAGGCCGAGATGCTGGCGACCTTCGACGCTGACACCCACATTATCGAAGCCCGCTGGCAGCTCTCCGACAGTCTGCAACTGGATTACATCTTCGGTTCTTACGAGTCTGACGAGACCATTATCTCTAACTGGGACGGTACGCCGGAGTTCTTGTACGGCACGACCCGCCCGGCAACCTACGAGCAGACCACCCATGAGGTGCGCTTGAGCTTTGATAACGGCGGGCCCATTAACGCTATTGTGGGTGCCTATTTGTGGGATTCCGAGTATGAAATTCCTTTGCGCAGCTGGGTCGGTTTCGTGGTGCCCGGTGCCATTCTGGACATCTTGCAGCGCACGCGCCAGGAGAGCGAATCACAGGCAATCTTCGCTGACGTAGATTGGCAGCTGTCTGACAAGCTCACTTTGAACTTTGGTGGCCGCTACACCAAAGATGACAAAGACACCGACCAATACGGTGCGGTCATTGCCACCGCCAGCGAATCGTGGAACGAGTTCACACCTCGAGCGAGCCTCCGCTATCAGTTCAATGACGGACTCATGGCCTATGCAACCTATTCATCGGGCTATCGCGCCGGCGGTTTTAACGGCCGTGTGGGTAGTTACATCGAGGCTGTAGAGCCTTATGACCCCGAGACAGTTGATAACTACGAAGTGGGCTTTAAGTACCAGTCGGATGACAACCGCTTCCGCTTTAACGGTTCGGTGTTCTACATGCTGTACGACGAGAAACAGGAAGAGCTGCAGTTGCCCGCTGAGGGTGACGACGGTAGCACCGGTCAGAAGACCGTTGTGACCAATGCCTCCGAGGCCACTATTTGGGGTGTCGAGCTGGAAACCCAGGCGGTACTGGGTGAAGGCCTCACCCTGCGCGCCAACATTGGCTTCCTCGATACCGAGTACGATGACTTCCAATACACCGACGCCTTCACCGGGGAGTCGGTGGATTTGAGCGGTTTGGAGTTCCGCCGGGCACCCGATGTCACCGGTACCGTGGATCTCACCTATGAGTGGGAGATGGCCTCGGGCCGTGCTTGGGTGCGTGGTGCTTATCACTACCTGGGCGAGCACTGGGTTAACGTAACCAATGCGCCCGAGTTGCAAAACGATGCGCAGAACTTGCTTGATGCCTCAGTCAATTTTGAGGTTAACAACTGGAAGTTCAGTGTCTTCGGCCGTAACTTGACCGATGAAGACGGTTACACCCACGGCTATGACGTGGCCGGTCTGTGGTCGTATTCGGCTGTACGACCGCCGCGCACTTACGGTTTTGAAGCCATGTACAACTTTGGCGAGTAATCGTTGAGGGCAAAGTGGTATCAAAAAATGGCCTGCCTTGTGCAGGCCATTTTTTTGACTGCTGGCGCTGGTGTTTAGCGCGCCGGCTGAGGATGTCATTTCATAGGGGATTGGCAGAGGTGTGTAGCCACGCGCTAGGTGGCACGGTCCTCGTATGAAAAACTCGCGGTGTTGGCCGGCAGTATTGGCTCGCGGATGGAAGGCGTCTCCCCATCAGTGGAAATGTGGGTGAGACCGGCCACTGAGTTTAATATCTGCGAACGGCATCGGCAGATTGAGGCCCAAGAGACGTTGGCGTAGTCTTCTACGTAATTGATAGCGACGCGCCAAAGTGGGCGTCAACACAAACAGTAGAAAAACACCCCACAGGAAAAATAAGGAGAGCAGTATGGACAAGCGACTTGAAGGCAGAGTGGCGGTGATTACCGGTGGAGCCAGCGGTATTGGTGCTGCCAGCGCACGCAAGTTTGTTGATCACGGTGCCAAGGTGGTGCTGGGTGATATTCAGGAAGATTTATTGCAGGAATTTGTGGCGTCCCTCGATGGCCAGGCCATTGGCTTGCGCTGTGATGTGACCTCTGAAGCTGATGTTGAGGCGCTGGTTAACGCCGCCGTGGATAACTTTGGTCGCATCGACGTGATGTTCAATAACGCGGGTATTGTGGGCGCGGTGGGCCCGCTAGAAACGACGCCGGCCGATGAGTGGAAGTTCAGTCTGGATATTTTGTTGAACGGCGTGTTTTACGGCATGAAGCACGCCTCCAAGCACATGAAGAAGGCGGGTTCCGGATCCATTATCAGCATGTCCAGCACCGCCGGGGTGATGGGCGGTTTGGGCCCCCATGCTTATGCCGCAGCTAAGCACGCGGTGGTAGGTCTTACCAAGAACCTTGCTGCCGAGGTAGGCTCTTGCGGTGTGCGTGTGAACTGTATTGCGGCGGCCAGCATGGCCACGCCCATGGTGGCCTCAGTCATGACCGGTGATCACACCGACATTGAACAGACGTTGGCGTTGTTGGCAGAACACTCGCCACTGCGTGGTCGCGCCGGTTTGGCCGACGATGTGGCCAATGCGGCACTCTGGTTAGCCAGCGACGAGTCGGGTTATACCAGCGGTCATACGCTTACCGTTGATGCTGGCGTCACCACGGGCTCGACTCCGGGTGATCCCAACTTCTCTGAGTACCAGTCGCTCGTTCGTGAAGCGGGTAAGTCGGGTATGTAACAGTCTCGCCACCCCAAATGAAAAGGCGCCTTTCGGCGCCTTTTTTGATGGATGGTTTATTCCGATCCCGTTGCTAACTCGAATACAAAGAGACCTTGCCCGCCCGGCGGTTGATAAATATCGGGGAAGATCACAGCGGTGAGTGCACGAAAGACACCAATACCACTCTGTACAGCCACGAACTGTCGGCCTTTGGCCTCGTAGGTAATGGGGTAGCCATGACTGGGAGCCGGCAGGCGTGTCGACCACAGCGTCTCGCCATTCTGGGTATCAATGGCTTGGAAGCGACGATCCAAATCGCCAATGAATACAAGACCACTGTCAGTGGAGAGCGCACCACTCATAAACAACGCGGCCTGCTCCTTCTCCCAACGAATCGCCATCGTCTTGGCGTCAATGGCGAGTAATTTCCCGGCGGCGTCTTCCTTGCCCGGTTTGGGGTAGGTGGCCACGTCAGCACCATAGCCGCCACCACCAGGACCCAGATCGACTTCACGGGGTGTCATATCCGAGCACAGCTGATGCACCGGCACGAACAACGTGGTGTTGTTGGCGTCATAGCTCATGGACTGCCAGTTGTGGCCGCCGTAAATACCCGGGCAGCTGCTAAACGTATCGCCAATCTTGGCGTTGGCAATATCCAATCGATACGTCAACCGACCGGTGGCGGCATCGACGTTGAAAATGGTTTGATCAAGGGTATCCAGTAGCGCTTTGTACTGACCGGTTTCACGATCAAGTTTCCATAGGATGCCGTCCTTGCCCATGGTCAGCACGACCTTCTCGCCATTGATATCAGCCAGCACCCGTTCAAAACCGACCTCCATATCGATGGTCTCACCTGGAATGTGCTGAAAGTGCCAGACCAGCTCGCCGGTCTTGGGTTTAATGGCCAGTGTCGAGTTGGTGTAGAGCGCTGCGTCCTCCACCGACATGCCGCGACTGGCCGCTGCCCAAGGTTTGGCCTGAGAAGTGCCCATGATCACCAGATCCAAGTCGGGGTCATAAGAGCCGGCTATCCACATATCACCACCGCCGCGTTGATCTGGGGCGACGTCACCCCAAGTGGCGTACTCGGGGGTGCCTGGTGCGGCGAGTGTTGATGTACGCCAGAGCTCTTCGCCGCTGTCAGGGTCATGGCCGGTAATGAAGCAGCCATCTTGGGTGAACAGCTCACAGCCGTTAATCCCACTCACGACAACACCGTTGGCGATGATGGGCCCGGCACTGTGGGTGAATGCTTCCCGATAGTCGGCTTTTACGCTGCGCCATAGTTGCTGCCCAGTTTTGGCATCGATAGCCACAACGGCCGCGTCATAGGTGGCCAGGAATAGCTTGTCCTCGTAGATCGCAATATTGCGGGTAGGGCCACCCAGTAAGCGTGCGCCTTTGGGAAAGTCGTACTGGTATTCCCACAGCAGCGTGCCGTCGGCGCCATCGATTGCTTGAATCATGTTATTGGCGTGGGTGAGAAACAAAATACCGTCATGCACCAGCGGCGTTCCCTGATTGCTGCCTGCGTGCATCCCCATCGACCAGCTCAATGTTAGATTGCCGACGTTGTCGCGGTTGATGCTTGTCAGCGGACTGTGGCCATGGCCATCTAAAGTTCGGCGCCAGTTAAGCCAGTCGCCATCGGGCGGCGACTGCAGCACGGCCTCAGATACGGGGCTCAGTTCGGTAATAGGGCGCGGGTTGTAGCGACCAGCCGATCGTGCCAAATCCATGATGGTCTCGGCACCCGAAAACTCCACGGCGTCTTTTTCGGCAGGCGCGGCGCTCAGGGTATCTAGACTGGCTAGTAGGGGAGTGCCCGCTAACTCTTCACGGTTGTATTCAACAATAAAGCGCACCAGTGCCGTGTGCTCTTCTCCACTTAGAGTGGTGGCCTCGCCCGGCGGCATTTGGCTTTGGGAGAGGCTCAGTAGGTCTTGAGCCGACTGCCCTTGCCATTTATCGATAAAAACCTTGCCGGCCAATGCTGCACCGTGCGCGCTGCCGCGCAAGCTAGCACTGTGGCAACTGGCGCAGCGCGCCTCATACAAGGCGGCGGTGTCGTCGTTGGCGTGGCTCGCCAGTGGGCTCGATAGGACAGTTAGCGTACTGGCGAAAAGAGCGATAGGGCGTATTGGTCTCATTATTGTGCTCCGCGTTGTGCTTACCAGTTGAAATATTAACCCGCTACGGTGCGAATTTGAGGCCAGCCTCCAGCGACGACCGACACTTTTCATGCGCTGCGCTGCTGGTCGTCCCCTGCGGTGCTGGTCGTACGCTGCGGTGCGAGGCCTCCCAGTGACCGCCAGGCCACTCGTTTTAACCTAAAGACGCCAGGGTTACGGGCCTGGCCGGACTCAGGCGTTTAACAACGACTCGGCATCTAACCATTAGGCGTCTGGCGATTAGGTCTCTAAATAATGTCCATACTTCGCCAGGGCTTTCTCCCGCTGGGTGGTGGTGTGGTAGGACGGGAACAGCGCATCGTGGGCTTCGTAGTTCCGCAGTACGGCCTTGGCCACCGCAATTTTGTGCACCTCGGTCGGGCCGTCAACCACACCCAGCTCGGGAATGTTAGCCCACATAGTCACCAGCGGTGTTTCGTCTGAAGCGCCTAAACTACCGTGGAGATGCAGCGCGCGCTGCACAATCTCAATCAGCACCTTGGGTGTCGCAGCTTTGATGGCGGCAATTTCTTTGCGTACCTCGCGGTTATAAGACTTGTGCTTATCAATGAGCCAAGCGGTGTACAGCACGTGTAGACGGTACTGCATCATCATGGTGTAGCAATCAGCAATTTTTTCTTGGGTCATCTGCTTGTCGGCTAGCAGTTCGCCCTTGGTACGACGACTCAGAGCGCGCTCGCACATCATATCCAGGGCATTGCGAATCACCCCCACCGTGCGCATGGCATGGTGAACTCGTCCCCCACCCAAGCGGGTCTGAGCCACGTGGAAACCTTGGCCCTCTTCACCCAACAAGTTGTGCGCGGGTACACGGCAATCGGTGAAGCGAATGTAGGCATGTACGCCATCGCCGCGCTCGGAATAGGGACCGACAGCGGAGTTGCGCAGAATTTCCATTCCCGGTGTGTCTTGCTCCACTAAAAAGATAGAGGCGCCCTCGTGAATAGGGACGTCAGTATTGGTCACGACCATGACCAGTAAAAATGCGGAAAAGCGTGCGTGGGAGGCAAACCATTTTTCCCCGTTAATGACCCACTCGTCACCATCGCGGGTGGCCGTGCACAAGAATTCGCCGGGGTCAGCGCCGGCTTGGGGCTCGGTCATGGAGTAACAAGAGGCGATCTCGGCATTGAGCAGCGGTTTCAGGTATTTCTCTTTTTGCTCGGGCGTCCCGAATTTGGCCAGAATTTCGGCATTGCCTGAATCGGGTGCCTGGCAGCCAAAGACGCTGGGTCCGAAACGGCTGCGACCCAATATTTCATTCATCAGGCCCAGGGCCACTTGGCCGTAGCCCTGTCCCCCCAGTTCGGGTTCCAAATGGCAGGCCCACAACTGTTTCTCTTTCACGATGGCACGCAGCGGCGCCATAGCTTTGGCGGCGGGTGACTTGGGGTCCCAGGGGTCGCCGGGCTCGCGAAATACCAAGTCTAGGGGCTCGATCTCCTCCCGGGTGAATTCATCGATCCAATCTAGGGATTTTTGGAAATCGGGATCTGTTTCAAATGACCATACCACGGTGTTCTCTCCTGTCTGTGGGGGCGATCTTGTCTACGCTAGGCCATCTAAACTAGCGGCGCAGAGATAGGAAATACGGGGCCCCAATGGGTTCTAGACTTGTCAAACTGAGTCTTTAGTTTAAACTTGCTTTACGCAAACAAGCAACGTGAATAGCGTCCAATAACAGGGTTGGTTGTGGCTACCGTAATTCGAGAGACAACGCGATATGAGTGATTCTTCCGTCTGGTTCGTGACCGGGGCGTCCCGGGGTATTGGCGCAGCCATTGCCCGTGAGGCGCACCAAAAAGGCTGTCGCGTAGCCATTGTGGCGCGGGGTGAGGCCGCGGAAACCTTGGCACAAGAGTTGGGTGAGGGCGCCATGGCAATCCGGGCCGACGTCAGCGACTCGGCCTCGGCGCGTGCCGCCGTGGAACAGGTAGTGGAGCGTTTCGGCCGCCTAGACGTGGTAGTCAATAACGCTGGCGTCCACCGAGGCGGGAAAGTCACGCGCTTGAGTGAAGAGCACTGGCAAGAGGTTCTCGACGTCAACTTAAGTGGTGCGCTGAACGTGATTCGTGCGGCCACACCCCATTTGGGCCACGGTGCCAGCATTATCAATATCGGTGCGGTAGTGGGCTTCCGTGGATTCCCCGGCGATGTAGCCTATGCCTCCTCGAAAGCTGGCTTGTCAGGCATGACTAAGGCCTTGTCGATCGAGTTAGCGCGCAAGGGCATCACCGTCAATTTAGTCGTGCCTGGCTTGGTGTTAACCGAGATGACCTCGGGGCTAAGCGATGCCGCCATGGATAACATGAAAGAAAAAATCCCCATTGGGCGTTTGGGACAGGAGCACGAAATTGCGTCTGTTGTGTACTGGGTGAGCCAGAGCCGTTATATGACCGGTGCCACTATTCCTGTCGATGGTGGGTTGCTGACCAGCTTTGGTGTGGTGGGCTAGTGAGCGATCTGCAAACACGGGTCTGCGGTTGGCTATCAGATCAGCTTGGCTGGTCAAATCCGCGTTTCGTGGGCGCGTTAAGCGGCGGTAATTCCAATTTAAGCTGGCATTTTCGAGCTGATGAGCAGCAGTGTGTGGTCAGGACCACGCCCAATGAGGCGATCTCGCCCAATTCCGGTCGGGGTATCGAACGTGAAGCCAAGGTGCTCAAGGCAGTGGCCGGGCGGGTAAAGTCGGCTGAGCTATACGGCTTTTGCAATGATCTCAGCGTGATTGAGCGGCCTTTCTTGGTGCAGGAATTTATCGACGGTGTATCTATCACCCAGAGGTTACCTGAGGGCTATAGCGACCCGGTCGCGGCGACCAATGCGCTCGGCTTGGATCTTGTGGCCCAGCTGGCAAAACTGCACGAGATAAGCTGGCCCGACGCATCTCTTGACGGCTTGGGTAAGCCGGATAATTTTATTGAGCGCCAAGTTGATCGTTGGATGGCGGTGCGCGCCGAGCAATCCGAGCGCGAGTTACCGCAACTATTTGAGTTGGGCGATTGGTTGAAAAGCCACATTCCGCCGTCTGAGGGTGCCGCTCTGACCCACGGCGATTATCACTTGGACAATACCCTGGCCAGTAAGCACAGCCCGGAGATTATGGCGATCATTGATTGGGAACTGGCTACCGTGGGCGAGCCGGCTATGGATGTCGCGTTGGCACTGTTATTTTGGGGACCCAAGCGTGTACCCGAGCCGCCGGGCTTTGCCCATTTGCAGGCCATCACGCGGCAAGCCGGTGTGATTGATCGGCAGGCCTTGGCCAATCATTGGGCCTCGCTCACAGGGCGCTCGGTTGAGCACATGGGCTATTACATTGCCCTGGCCGCTTGGCGCTTGGCGGCAATTGTCGAGGGGGCGTATTGCCTGTACGTGCAGGGCAAGGTGGACACGCCCTACGCGGCATCACTGGCCCACGATGTGCCAGCGCTGCTGCTAGAAGCGCAGCACGCCGCCCAGGGGGATTGGTAACCCCATGCTGAGTACGATGATGCACACGCCCTTGGGTGTGAACACACTGTTCCAGTTTGGTGCGCGGCACTTTCCCACTAGCCGCGTAGCGGATTACGACGGTGAGACCTTGCGCTGGTCTAGCTATGCCGACATCACTGCTCGCGCCGGCCAGCTGGCGAATGTGCTTAACACTCTGGGTCTGCAGTCGGGTGAGCGCGTGGGTACGTTTTTGTGGAACAGTAGCTTCAATCTCAGTGTTTACTTGGCCGTGCCCAGTATGGGTGGGGTTATGCACACCTTGAACTGCCGTCTTGCAGCTGAGCAAATCAGTTTTATCGTCAACCACGCTAATAATCGTTTTGTGGTCGTTGATGGTCGTCTTGAAGAACAGTTTTTGCCAGTGTTGGACCATATACCCCAGGTGGAAAAGATTTTGGTGACGGCGCCCCAAGGCCTGCTGGCCCATGATCCTCGTGTGATCGACATTGAGCCACTACTGGCAGCCGCCAGCATCGAATTTGATTGGTCGGATTCGCCCGAGGAACAAGCCGCGGGGATTTGTTACACCAGTGGTACCACGGGCAATCCCAAAGGGGTGGTTTACAGCCAGAAAACCACCTATCTGCACGCCTTGGCCTCTCGCTCGGTGGACAGCTTTGGCGTCTGCGAGCGCGACACCATTCTTATGCTGCCCTCGATGTTCCACGCCAATGCGTGGGGCTTCCCCTATAGTGGCTGGATGTCCGGTGCCGACATGATCATGCCGGGTCCGCATTTGCAGCTGCCCCACTTGCAGCGACTGATTACCGATACCCGTCCGACTCTGACCGCGCTGGTGCCGACGCTTCTGGGTGATTTGCTTCGAGCTGGCGAGGATCTGGATGGCAGTTGTTTTCGCGCCATTGTGTGCGGGGGCTCGGCGGTGCCGTCCTCAATGATCGAATCGGTCCGTGAACGCTGGGGTGTGCCGGTGATTCAAGGTTGGGGCATGACCGAAACCAGTCCCATGTGCGTGCTCTCCCACCCGCCCAAAGATTTACGCGGCAAGTCTGACACGGCCTATCGCATCAAGAGTGGTCGCCCGGTACCCGGTATCGAGGTGCGCGCCATCGATGATCAGGGCCAGATAGTCCCCGCTGATGGCACGAGTGTCGGTGAATTGCAGCTTCGGGGAGCGTGGGTGACCGGGCGTTACCTCGACATTGAAAGCGATGCTTTTACGGAAGATGGTTGGCTTAAAACCGGCGACGTCGGGCATATCGATGCTCAGGGCTACGTGCAACTCACGGACCGCGCCAAAGACGTGATCAAATCCGGTGGCGAGTGGATTTCGTCGGTTGATCTAGAGGATGCCATTCTGAGTCACGCCGCGGTGGACGAGGTTGCGGTCATCGCCATTGCCGATGAGCGCTGGCAGGAGCGGCCCTTGGCTATTGTGGTGGTGAAGCCTGGGGCGGCGGTTGAGCCCGCCGAGCTTCGTGCGCATCTGCAGAGCCGGGTGGCGCGTTTTTGGGTGCCCGAATATTGGGCTTTTCAAGGGGCGATACCCAAGACCAGTGTCGGCAAAATGGATAAGGTGGCATTGAGAAAGCATTTGGAAACGGGGCAGCTTGTGCCCCAAGTGGATAAGACCGATACGCCAACATAGCGTGGCGAAGAGGGGGCGCGTATGGCGACCACAGAAAAACAAACAGCACGCACCAACAAACAGGCAGAGCGCAGTGCGCTGTCGGACAAGCGTATGTTCGACGCGGCGGTTCAACTTATTAACGAACGTGGCACGGCTAAGACCACGCTCAAGGACATCGGTGAAGTGGCGGGCTACAGCCGTGGCTTGGCCAGTTATCGCTTTGGCTCAAAAGACGGCCTTTGGATGGAGTTGTTCGACAAGTTCGATGAGCTCTGGAAAGCCCATATTGGCAGTTACACCAATGGAAAGCGCGGCTTGGATGCCTTAGAGGCAGCCGTGGACGGGCAGCGCGATATTTTCAAAACCGAGTCGAGCTACCTGCGAGCGATGTACATTTTGTGGTACGAGTCGCTGGGCGACGAATCCGAAATTCGCGCCAGTCTCGCCCGCCACCATGTCATTTATCGCCGCGATGTACAGCGTTGGATTGAACAGGGCCTCGAGGATGGCTCCGTCAGTGAGAAGACTGATCCGGCGCAGTTTGCGACGGCGTATTGTTCAACGATGTTCGGCACCATCTACCAGTGGGTCGTCGCAGCCGATGCCGTCGACATCGACGACTTTTTTCAAAATCTAAAGCAGATGCTGCTTTTCTGCGTCACAAAAAAAGAGGCATAAACCATGGCCAAATTGGCAGTCGACGGCGATAAAGCCGTTTATTACGAAGACCTCGGTACCGGCGATAAGGCCCTGGTGTTAATCCATGGCTGGGGCATGAGTGGCCGCTGTTGGGACGGGATCATTAAGCCCTTGCTCGATAGCGGCTTACGGCTGGTCAACATCGACCACCGCGGTTGTGGCCGCTCCGATCATGATTTCGCCGATCTTTCTATCGGGGCCATCGCGGGCGATGTGGTCAAAGTGGTCGAGTCGCTGGGTCTCAAGTCAGTTATCGTGAACGGCTGGTCACTGGGCGGCGCCGTCGCCACCCAGGCAGCTTCCTTGTTGGGCGATCGCTGCAACGCGCTGGTGCTGACGGCGGGTGCCAGTCCCATCTATACCCAAAAGCCCGATCTGCCGCTGGGCGGTACCGCTGAGGACGTGGCGGGTGTCGTGGCGGCTATGGATGACGATCGCGTCACGTTTTTGGCGGGTCTTGCACACGCTGTGTGCGCTAAGCCCATCTCAGACGCTATGTTGACCTGGATGGGCGAGACCTTTATTGCCTCGGCCGCGCGCGCCTCGTCCACGTTGGGTGAGTTGGCGCACCTGGATCAACGCGAAACATTATTGGCGCTGGATATGCCGGTGTTGTCGTATATCTGTGGTCAAGATGGATTTGTTGCACCGGAGATATCGCGCTGGGTGGCCGAAAACCATCCCCGTGCGCAGGGCGTGGAGTTCCCTGATAGTGGCCATGCGCCGTTTATTGAAGAGCGGCCGGATTATTTACGAACGCTGGTGGAATTCACCGGCTCTGTATGGGGAGCATAACCATGGCGAACGACGTCAACTTTGGTCTGTGGTACGACTTTCGAAACCCCGAGCCCTGGCGCATCGATTTCGAGCAGTTCTACAGCGAGCGTATTGATCAAATTGCTAATGCCGAGGGCATGGGTTTTAACTCCTGCTGGCTTACAGAGCATCATTTTTGTGACGACGGCTACACCCCCTCGCCATTGGTTATTCACGCGGCAATTGGTGCTCGCACAAAAACCATGCGACTTGGCACTAACCTCATGCTTTTACCCATTGCCGATCCCATTCGCATGGCTGAGGACGCGGCAACGCTATCACTGCTTACCGGTGGGCGCTTTGATCTGGGGGTGGGCATTGGCTACCGCCAGCTCGAGTTTGATCAGTTCGGTCGAAAAATATCTCATCGCCCCAGCTTGGTAGAGGAGGGTATTGAGGTTATCCGTCGCGGTTGGTCGGGCCAGCCGGTCAACTTTGAAGGCAAGCGTTTTAATGTGGGTGACTTGAAAATAACCCCGGCGCCCAAAACCGCACCGAAGATCTTCTTGGGTGGCATGGCGCCGCCCGCCATTGATCGCGCAGCGCGCATCGCCGACGGCTTCCTCTGTACCGGCGGTATTGGCATGGACGTCTATGTTGAGGCGCTTAAAAACAACGGTAAGAAACCCGAGGACGGCAATATCATCCTAGGCTGCTGGGCCATCATCGCCGAAGACCCCGAGGCCGAGGCCGAGCGCGTAGCAGAACACGTGTTGTATCAGTCCAACGAATACATCCGTTGGGGTGCGTTTGGGCCGCCGGATCAAACACCATTATTCCCCGACGGTCGCACCGCTATCGAGCAGGGTTTGTATGATTTGTGGGATGCCGATACCGCCGTGGAAAAGTTGAGCGCCATGATGGAGGCCTATCCGATGATTTCGGATATCCACTTCTGGGCGCAGTTCCCGGGTGAAAGCGTTGAAGCGGGCAATCGCCGCATGAATTACATTGCCGAGAAGGTTCTGCCCAGGCTGCGCTAGAGACCGCGGTAAAACGCGCGTTGGCGCGATCGGCTCTGGCCAGGCAGCTGTCTGGCCAGAACAGTTTGACTAGCGCCATTTAGCGCCATGTAGGGCGCGCCGACAGCCTACATTTGGGGCTGTGGACCCAACATAGCTGCGCTGCCCGCCGCGGAAATGGCTTGGAGTGATTCTGCAGAGGATGTGGTCTGCGGTGTTTAGGCGATGTGCCCGGGTTGGGGCTTTCCTGTTGGCGCATAAACGAGGTACACGTTGAGGGCGAGACCCTTAACTACGATAACAATACCAAGGAGAACATCCGATGCTTTCAGCTGACGACAAATTTGCGATTACCGAATTATTTGCGCGCGCCTCGTACGCCTACGACCAGCGGGACCTTGCTCTCTTGGAGTCGTGTTTGTGTGAGGATGCCTGCATCAGTTTTAAGATCGGTGATGGTGACGTGGCCGGTCCTTTTGGTGGTAGAGACGTGATGATGGGCGTCTACAAGGACGCCATGGACTCGCAAAATGACGTGCGCCGTCACGTCGTCTCCAACGCCATGTTCACGCCCAACGGCGACAGTGTGGACGTCATTTCAAACCTGACCTTGTTCGCTACCGAAAACGGCGAGACCAAACTACTAACAACCGGTCTCTATCACGATACCGTGCGCCAAGAGGCGGGTGAGTGGCGCATCGCCAAGCGTCATGTCGCCTTAGATAGCGCTTACTGAGGAGTTAGCGTGAATATCGGACGCATCCCGGCTAAAACCGCCTTCATCTCGCCCGAGCGTGAGGCGCTGATCGACGTGCCCAACGACCGTCGCATGAATTTTGGCGAGTTGGATGAACGTGTACGACGACTGGCCAATGCCCTGCGCGGCGATTTGGGTCTGGAAAAAGGGGCGCGGGTTGCAATCTTGTCGCGCAACTGTATTCAGTACATGGAAATCTTTTATGCCGCGGCGCGCTGCGGCTTAATTGCGCTGCCGTTGAACTGGCGATTAAGCGAGCCCGAACTGCGGCGCTTAATCGAAGACGGCGAGCCCGATGTGGTAATCAGTTCTTGGGAGTACACCGACACCGCGGCCAGTTTGCGCGAGCAAGTATCCGTGGCGCACTGGTTTGATTTCTCCGACGCCGACGACTGTCGTTATGAGCGCTTGTTGGCGGCCTCAAGCGCGGAAGAGCCGGTGTGGGCTGATGACGTTGAAGCCCATGATCCAGTATTGATTTTGTACACCGGTGGTACCACTGGCAAATCTAAAGGTGCTTTACATACCCACCACTCTATCTTTATGGGCATGCTCAACCAGACCGTGGCCGAGCGGGTGGTCCCTACTGACGTTTACATGCTCACCGGCCAAATGTTTCACATTCCTGTGGCCCTAGCCATGAACTACATGGCCCACGGTTGCCCGGTGGTATTGATTAACTTCGATGCCCAGTTGGCCCTTGAGGTGATTCAGCGAGAGAAAGTCTCAGCCTTTTTGGGCATCACCACCATGATCAACTGGATGATGGCGGTGGACGGTTTTGAAAACTACGACCTGAGCAGTCTGCGCAATTTCCAATACGGCGGTGGCCCCATGCCGCGCACGGTGGTCGAGGCGGCTTTAAAGGCATTCCCCTGCACCATGATTCAGGGCTACGGCCAGACCGAAGGCATGACCATGACGTTCCTGTCTCAGGAAGATCATCAGCAGG